>PWWL01000289.1 GCA_003561515.1 Balneolaceae bacterium | reverse complement strand
TTGAGCGTGATGAACGCGTAGCCTACATTGAGCAGGATAAAATTGTGACGCTTGCACCTCCATGCGGAACCCCGAGGGGAGGCCCGTGTCCGCCGCCGGATGATCCCGATGACGGAGACGGAGATGATGGAGATGACGGAGATGATGGTGACGATGGTGATGATGGTGACGATGGAGACGATGGTGATGACAGTGACAATGGAGGCGATTCCGGCGATGCCATAGTGCCATGGGGCATTGAGCGCGTAGGCGGAGCCGTTACCTATACCGGAGACCGAACTTCATGGGTCATTGACACCGGTATTCAGCTCGACCACCCCGACCTCAATGTGGATGCAAGCCGTGGCTTTACCGCTTTCACCCGCGGTGCCGATTCAGGCGTTGACGATAGAAATGGCCACGGTACACATGTTGCCGGAACCATCGGCGGCAAAAACGGAATTCTTGGTGTTGCCTCCGGATCAGTTCAGGTTCCTGTAAAAGTTCTTGACCGTCGCGGAAGCGGCAGCATGTCAGGTGTAATAGCCGGTGTGGATCATGTTGCAGCAAATGCTGAGCCGGGCGACGTTGCCAACATGAGCCTCGGCGGCGGTGCTTCGCAGGCGCTGGATGATGCCGTAATCGCGGCTGCCAATCAAGGCATTCTGTTCGCCATTGCAGCCGGCAACAGCAGTACATTGGCATCAAACTCCTCACCTGCAAGGGTCGACCATCCGAATACCTGGACAATTGCCGCAACCGATGTGAACGACAATTTTGCTTCGTTCTCGAATTACGGTCCGCCCACCAGCCATGCTGCACCGGGTGTAGGGGTTCAGTCCACATGGATCAACAGCGGATACAGAACCATCAGCGGTACATCCATGGCGGCGCCTCACGTGGCAGGCATTTTGCTGGTGAATAACGGGAATGTGGGTTCTGACGGGCAGTCTTCAACAGCTCCTGATGGTGAAGACTATCCGATTGCTTCGCATAAATAAGCAGCCGTAACATCATTCAAAACTAAAAGCGTCTCATTTCCCGGGACGCTTTTTTTATTTCAGCTGCTGAGCACCCTCATTTAAAACTTCGGATGCTGTATCAATTTTTTGTAGGTATTTACCATGGTCTGCTGCCCGGCACCGGCAAAGTACATCATAAAAACAACCAGGTTGGCCAGGTTCACCTGCAGGTAGTAGTTGTTGTCATACTTCCTGGCAGAAACGATCACATCTTTTGGTATGATCTTAAACGGTGCCGCTCTCTGTAATTTTTCGATCAGGTCATAATCTTCCATGATGATGTAATCATCCCTGAACCCTCCGAGCTCTTCAAAGAGGTTTCGGGTAACAAAAAGGGTTTGATCGCCGCCCCTGCACATAATCCGGTCGAACCTTGTGAAATAGGAGTTTACCTTCAACAAAAATCTGTCTGAGTTGAACCGGAACCTGTAACAGCCTGACGGATAGCCTTCTTCAATAGCCTGTAGAAGATCGTCGGTATAGGATGCCGGGGGCAGAGAGTCGGCATGAACAAAATAGAGCAAGTCGCCGGTGGCATGCCGGTATCCCGCATTCATCTGTGCAGCCCTGCCTTTTTGTTCTGATTCGATGCAGATAACACCGCTTTCCCTCGCCAGCAAAACCGTATTATCGCTGCTGCCTCCATCCGCTACAATAATTTCGGCAACCCGGTCCCTGTCATATTTTTTCAAATGATCGAGAAGTGATACAATCGAGTTTGCCTCGTTATACGTAGGTATTATAATGCTGATCTTCAATGCCATTCGACAGTTCGTTTTACGGTTTGGATTGGCAGTATAGAAATTCCGAAAGCGCAAAAAAAAGCTTTCACAGTAATGTTACTGAACTGTTATAAGTAGAGATACGAAGTTTCTTATTTATCGGATTGAAACTAAATCAACATGAAACATGAACCTCAGGGAAATATTTAAAAATCTGTTTATTACTCTCTTATTCGTAACCGCTGCCGGATGTGCCGGAACCTATCCCGAACTGGAAACTGCGGGGTGTGATCCCGGTGCAGAATTTGGAGACGGACCCGGCACCCTTTCTTTTGCAGAACTTTCCATGATGCTGGTTGAAGCCGTTCGCGACGGTGAGGATACTTCTGCTATGGAACACTGCATTGCCAATGTGACGGCTGAGGAGCTGCACGCAGATCTTGCCACGGAAGACGAGAAAAAGGCCTTCTGGCTGAATATTTATAACGCCTACGTGCAGATTCTTTTGCTTGACAAACCTGAACTGTATGAAGACCGTGACAGCTGGTTCGGCTACAACTTTTTCTCATCACCGCAGGTGGCAATTGCCGGCCGGCTGATGAGCTTCGACGATATCGAGCATGGAATCATGAGGCGTTCTACTCACAAGCTCACGCTTGGCTATATACGAAGTTTCCGGGTGCCGGAAATTGAGAAAAGATTTTGGTGGAATGAAGTGGATCCCCGGATTCATTTTGCGCTCAATTGCGGCGCGGTAAGCTGTCCATACATCGCTGTATTCGATCCCGCCCGTGTTGAGGAACAGCTCGAAATTGCCACACGCAACTACCTGAGAGAGACCACAATTTATGATGCTGAACGGGACAGGGCCAAAGTTACCCGGTTAATGAGTTGGTTCAGGGGTGATTTTGGCGGGCTCAGCGGCGCTGCAGATATGCTTCGCAATTATGGGGCTGTTCCGGCGGATTCCGACCCAAGGCTTTCGTTCCTGGAGTACGACTGGACCCTTGAACTTGGCAACTACCAGGAATTATGAAAGCAGACTCTTATAACCATCCAGATTCCATAACAATGACCATCAGAACAACTTTCAAAACGGTAATCACCGCCCTCTTCACAATCACATGTTTGTTGATAACGGCTTCACCCGATGAAGTACACGCGCAGAACCGCATAAAACTGGATCCCGACAGCATCGACAAGTTTGTCCTGGATCCAGCCGATTTTGATCCCGATAACAGGGATGCGATAATACTGCGGCACGAACCCTTTGGCCGTAAAGATGAAGCGGTGTATAAACGCGGTGAACGTGATGACGGCACCCCCATTATTATTGCAACAAGCAACAATGCCATCTCATCCGTAACCACTCCCATCGACGCTGATCCGGAGATATTTCAATACCTCGAATGGGAGTGGAAGGTTGAATCGGTTCTGGAATCAGGTGATCTCACACGTAAAGACGGCGATGACTTTGCCGCGCGGGTGTACGTTACCTTCGACTACGATCCGTCGAATCTCGGATTTCGTGAGCGGGTCAGGTACGGCGTTTACCGCACATTCACTTCATTCGAAATCCCGCTCCGTTCACTGAACTATATCTGGGCAAATAAAGCGGAAATTGGAACCACGGCCGAAAGTCCCTTTACCAACTGGGTACAGTATGTGGTAATTCAATCGGGCAATGAACATGCGGGCGAGTGGTTTACCGAGAAAAGAAATATTCTTGACGATTACAGGAAGGTGTTTGGTGAAGATCCTCCCCGGATATCGGGAATCACCATAATGACCGACTCCGACAACACGGGCGAATCAACCCGGGCTTACTTTGGTAAGATCACCCTTTCGAAAGAGTAAAGATGCAGCACTATTACAAACTCTGATTGGTTTGGGTGGCATCTGTTCGATTCGGCTGATAAAATCATTATTATTCGTGGCCTGAAAATCGAACGCATCACTAACCATATACAGAAAAGGAATGTCACTACTTGTAGTCGGGTCCGTGGCCTACGACGGTATCGAAACCCCGTTCGGAAAAATTGACCGGATCCTGGGCGGGTCTGCAACCTATCTTTCACTCTCAGCCTCTTATTTTTCCCGCGATATCAACCTTGTGGGCGTGGTTGGCCGCGATTTTGCCGATGAGGATATCAACCTGCTGAAAAATCATGATATTGACCTGCAAGGCCTGCAGGTGGATGAAAGCGGCGACACCTTTTTCTGGAAGGGCAAATATCACTTCGACCTGAACAACCGCGACACCCTCGATACGCAGCTGAACGTGTTTGAACGGTTCGACCCGGTTATACCGGCCGGTTACCGTGATGCCCGGTATGTGGCGCTTGGAAACATCGAACCGAGCCTGCAGGAGAAAGTGCTCGACCAGGTTCAGAAACCGGATCTGGTGGTTATGGACACCATGAATTTCTGGATTGAGGGTACCCCCGATGCCCTGAAGCAGACGCTGACTCGGGTTGACCTGCTGGTGATCAACGATTCGGAGGCTCGCGAGCTCTCCGGTGAACCCAATCTTTTTAAGGCGGCTGATAAGGTTCGGGCGATGGGCCCCTCATCCCTGATCATCAAAAAAGGGGAACACGGAGCCCTGTTGTTTACGGGTGACGAGATCTTCTCCGCTCCGGCTTTTCCTGTTATTGACATCTTTGACCCTACCGGCGCGGGTGACACTTTTATGGGCGGTTTCCTCGGCTGGGTGGCATATACCAACGACACATCACCCACAAATCTGCGTAAAGCGGTGATCTTCGGGTCGGTAATGGCCAGCTTCTGCGTGGAAAAATTCGGCCCCGAACGGCTGAAAAATCTGACCGAAAAAGAAATCTACGACCGGTATCGCGAATTCAGAAGGCTGAGCCAGATACCGGAGGTGGATTAGGGAAGAATCAAAATTATTACAAAGGAGAGATTTCTTTGTCAAATATAAGTACTCTAGGGAAATCGCTGTATACCTTTAAATAAAAACGCAACCGATTAGAATTATCAAGTTCTTTTATGTGAATATGCCTGATGTATCTGTCGTCATATTCCGTTTCGTAATGATTAGAAAAAGAAATTGATGTTTTTAAATGGCCATCGAAATCAAAACCGTAAACGGTTAGTTCTTCGCCATAAGCAGGGATGAAAATTCCAAATCGGTTTACCACCACGTTCATAAGTGGCAGCTGAAGATCTTCATAATCTTCCTGCACAGCCGATCTAAGGTCGTTAAACATCCCACCCTGCAACTGAATTGTTCTTTCCAGCTCTCCGGTCCCACTATCGTAAACATTGATTTCATATATCCGCCTTAGCAAAGCATATATATCATCATCATATTTTGCAGTTCGCACTGTACCGATTTTATCCCTGTCGTGCATTAGTTCAGGATAGTTTCCCGCCGCAGACAAACTACCCGAAGCAATATCATAAACAGTATAAATTGGTTGATTATCACTTTCCGGCATATCAGCAAAGTTTGGCAATCCGGGAAAATAATAATTGGTGAACCATACACTGTTATTGAGTACTGTGATATCTTCATAAGCCCCTTGAAATAAATAGACGTCAACATATTCACCACTTTCTTCGAAAGCTTGAACCTGCATTTTCGACTGTTCAAAAGTGTATAATAAACCGGAATCGAAAGAAATAGATAATGGCTGTCGAAGTTCACCGGGACCTGGGCCAACCGAACTGATTTGATTCACATAGTTACCATTTAAATCGAATTGATGAATGATAGATCTGTTTTGATCCAATAAGTATATGAACGATTCAGATGAAACCATCTTTAGAACACTTCCAATAACTATAGCTTCCTCTGTTTCCGGAAAAGAGTCGATAAACATGATACGATCATCTGCCACGTCATATGAAATGCTATTCACAACCTTATCAGTCGTGTAATAACCGATCAAGAGTGCTACCAGAAAAAGAATCAGCAGAAGAACCGTGGTTGCGATAAACTTTTTCATTTGCTATCAATTCATGAATTATCCAAACAAAGATGAAATATTAATGAGGCATGTTCTCCGGGATCAGTGTCTTCTGCACTACCACAATCAATTCTTGAACCGCTATCACATAAGATTGAACATGATAATCCATGCCCTGTACCACCTTCTCCACAATTTGCAGGTGTCTCATTACAATTATCTGAACTCATGAACATATTATCACATGCAGCTCCATCATCGGAGATTAATTCAAAAGAAATTTTTTCAACATATGGAACATGGTGAGTATTAATTTCAGAATACCAAAACAGTAAAGAACCACTCATAAAACCTGCGATTATAATAGTGAGATGTATAGCTTTCATAATTCAATTCAGTTGGTTGATAATTAGTAAGCACATGAATAATGTACCCCCCCCGCATTAAAGCAAATAAAAAATATAGATAATCTCATTAAGCATTATTTTTAAACAATATGGATACTAATGAATTTAAAATATATACCATAACAATAGCCTCTGCCAACCGCCACAAAGTTGAAGAGCTCCGCCAGACGCTGGAGCCCCTGGGAATTGAACTGAAATCAACCCTCGACTTTCCGGGTGCGAAAGAGGTTGAGGAAGATCGGCCCGATCTGGAGGGCAACGCCCTCAAAAAAGCCCGGTATTGGCACCGGTTTACCGGCCTGCCGGCCCTGGCCGATGACACCGGCCTCGAGGTGGATGCCCTGAACGGAGCGCCGGGGGTCTATTCAGCCCGATACGCCGGGGAGAACGCAACCTACGATGACAATGTGAACAAGCTGCTGAGTGAGCTGGAGGGGAAATCCAGCCGCACCGCCCGCTTCCGAACGGTGATTGCTTTTGTGACGGGTGAAGATGAGGGGGACGAATTCCTGTTTGAAGGCGTTTGTGAAGGAGTCATCATTTCTGAAAAGAGAGGCGACAAGGGATTCGGATACGATCCCGTTTTTGTGTCGGAAGGCCACTCCCTCACATTTGCCGAGCTCTCATCCGAAGAGAAGAACAGAATCAGTCACAGGGGCAGGGCCGTACAAAAGTTCCTCGAGTTCGTGAAGGGAGGTTCACCGCCCGGAAATGATCGGGACAGGCTCCGGCGCTGAGTGCGCAGGGGGAGTATTTGGTATGGGTAGAATCATAGAGCGAAGCACGAAAAATCCCCCCTAACAAGGGGGGACAAAGGGGGGGTGTCGATGCATAGCTATTACACGTGCATTAAATACCCCTGCCTGAACGAATCCCGACTCTCGCAGGCTTTCAGCCTGCTCTGATAAACTCAACTCTCTAACCCAGGGCGATGCCCTGGGCTGTGTTCTTTCAGGCCTTCAGCCTGTTGAAATTTTCAAAAAATACAGGCTGTAGGCCTGTGACAACGCAGCTTGGGGCAGCGCCCCAAGAATTAAGAAGAATCTATCCGGGCAGGCTGAAAGCCTGCGAGAGTCCAAATCGTTTTATTCTCAAAATTGTTTAGTAAAGGTCTGATATTCAATGAATCATCCGGCCTGTTAATTACTCTTTTCAAACCAAATTCTTTAAAACCCTTACAAAAATCTCAGCGTTCTCAGTGACTCCGCGGTGAACCCTTCTTTGATTCAATTCCCGAATTCGTTTTCTTTCACGGGTTCATGAACTAACCTTGTATTGCGGATGGGTTTTACGTTACTCGACGGTATCATCATCGTTGTTTATCTTATTGCGGTAGCCGTATTCGGCATCTGGTCGGCCGGTACGCAGAAATCCTCCACCGACTACTTTCTGGGCGGGCGCGAAATGCCGTGGTGGGCTATCCTTTTCTCCGTGGTGGCCACTGAAACCAGCACCCTCACCTTCATCAGCATTCCGGCCGTGGCCTATGGCGGCAACCTGATGTTCCTGCAGCTTACCTTTGGCTACATTCTCGGGAGAATCATCGTAGCGATCTGGTTCCTCCCTGCCTACGTAAAGGGTGAGATGACCACCGCCTACCAGTTTCTGGAGGTGCGATTCGGGTCCGGCATGCGCAAAGCCGCCAGCTCCACATTCATTATCACGCGCCTTCTGGCCGATGGCGTGCGCCTTTTTGCAACCGCCATTCCCCTGGCCATCCTCTTCCGCTTTGCAGGCCTGTTCGACAACTGGGGCGACGGCGCCATATACCTGCTGGCAATCTCAGTCATCGCCGTCATTACCCTGATCTACACCTTCCTTGGCGGAATCAAGGCGGTGATCTGGATGGACGTTGTACAGATGGTGGTGTACATCGGCGGGGCACTCTTTGCACTTCTGCTGATGCTCGGCAAGATTCCGGTCGGCTTCGGTGAGATCTTATCCACCCTTGGCTCCGAGGGCAAACTCAGGCTCATTAACTGGGGGGGCGGACTCAGCTTCCAGGAGTTCATGGCCGATCCGTACGTGTTCTGGGTGGCGGTTTTCGGAGGCGCCGTTTTTTCGATTGCATCACACGGTACCGATCAGCTCATCGTACAGCGCCTGTTGGCTACGGGCAACCTGAAATCGAGCCAGAAAGCCCTGATCTGGAGCGGTTTTGTTGCCAGTGCACAGTTTGCCTTTTTCCTCTTTATCGGGCTGATGCTCTACATCTTTTACGCCGGGGCAGACCTGGCTGAACTCGGCCTGCGCACCACCGACGAGATTTTCGCCAAGTTTATTGTCGACCACATGCCTGTGGGCGTTGCCGGACTCATTATCGCCTCGCTGTTTGCTGCGGCCATGAGCAGTCTCAGCTCGTCACTGAATGCCCTGGCTTCTTCCACCACTTACGATCTTATCAAACCGGTGTTCGGTCAGGATTGGGATCAAAAGAAGGAGCTCCTGGTCTCACGGCTCACCACCATTTTCTGGGGTGTGGTGCTTACCGGATCGGCCTTCCTCTTTACCTGGCTGCAGCTGTCGGGCGACGACCAGCCGGCCATTGTGGAGCTGGGACTTGGCATTGCCTCCTACACCTACGGAGGCCTGCTTGGCATTTTCATGCTTGGACGCCTCTTCACCAAGCCGGACAAAACCGA
>PWWL01000192.1 GCA_003561515.1 Balneolaceae bacterium | reverse complement strand
TAAGTAACATTGAAGCGTCTGTAGCGAAGCGAAAGTCCTTCAATCGTTACGAGTTCGTTGGCAAATAGACGCTTAAAGGACCTACGGACGCTTTAAGGTCTTTTAACCACTAAACGCGTTCAAATAGTATTTTCTCGCATTATGGGCGCAATTATTTTCCGGGAGGTTTGAATCCTAAGATCTGTAAGTATGTCAATACCCCCTCTCCCGATCCACCTCATGCAGCAATTCCATTCCCGAAAGCAGGCGCTTGTAGTTTTCAACGATGAGTGAGGCGGCTTCTTTGGGATCGGTGAGCGATGCAATGTGAGGGGTGATGGTGATCTTCTTCCTGCCCCAGAAAGGATGAGAGCCGGGCAGCGGTTCTTCGGTGAATACATCAAGCACGGCGTGATTGATCAGGCCGGTATCGAGCGCGTAGATCAGATCTTCTTCCACAAGGTGCTCGCCGCGGGCAGCATTGATCAGAAAGGCCGGTTTCCCCAGTTTTTTGAAGAGATCCAGGTCCAGGATTCCATCCGTTTGGGAAGTAAGGGGGAGCAGGCAGACAAGAATATGGGTCTTGTTCAGAAAATCATCCAGCTGGCCGTTATCATAGGTGTCTATCCCGTCTATCTCCTTTTTCGAGCGTGACCACCCGCAAACCCGGAATCCGTTCACCTGTAACCTTGACGCAACGGCACTTCCAAGTTCGCCCATTCCCATGATACCAACGGTCATCTCTTCTTTCGGAAGATGTTGATGGGGTATCCAATCAGCCCGCTGCTGTTGTGTGTGATAGGCCTGCGTGTTCCGGATCAGGTTCAGGGCCGATGTGAGGACAAAATCGCACATCTGCTCCTTCAGGGATGGAACAACCACCCTGGTCAACCGCACTTGCTGCGGTATCGATTCGTCGGGGATCAAATGATCCACCCCGGCACCGAGTGAGGAAATAGCCTTCAGATTCGGATACTGCCGGAAAACCTGTTTGGGATGATTCCACGCCACGGCAAACTGCACTCGTTCCGGCTTTGATACGGCGGGCCAGATCTCCACATCAATATTGGAATCAATCTCAAGGATTTCATCCCTGAATGGTTTCATATCCCGGTTTTGGGCAACAAGCAGCAGCGACAAGGCAGAAGAGACAGGTTAAGTTAAAAGTTTGATGGAAAATGAGACTATCACGCACCAAAATCCAAGCTCAGTGTGAGAAAAAATCAGTCCGGTATCCAATCCGAGAGAGAAATCTGTTCTGCTCATCCAGTTACGGGAACAGAAAAAATGATCAGGATGTTTGGATCTTAGATAATTGCACATATATTATACATGCATTTAAATTAAAGAGTATTGCCATGGAAACGTACTATGCTGAAACAGTAAACACAGCTGCGCTAAAACGTAAAAGAAGCGTTGAGACGGGATTTCCCTCACCCGCAACAGATCATCTGGAAGAGAGGCTGAATCTGCAGGAGCACGTGGTTCGCCATCCGGCATCCACATTCTTTTCGAGAGTGACGGGCGATGAGGGCAGGTCGCTTGGCCTCCGGGACGGCGACATTCTCGTGATTGACCGCTCGATGGCGCCAAAGCACAATTCGCTGGTGCTGGCCGAAATTGAAGGCGAACACCGGGTTTGCAGGCTGCTTCAGCTCGACCACTCCTGGTATTTTGAAACCGGTGATGGCAGCCGGTATTCCGTATCGGCCGGTGCAGGACTCCAATCTCCTATCTGGGGACGCGTAACGCATGTAGTGAAAGAGGTCTGAAACAAGCATTCCCGGCCTGAAATAGTCTATTCTGAGAGAGATGCCTTCCGCGTTTGCACTTATCGACTGCAACAACTTTTACGCCTCGTGTGAGCGGGTTTTTGATCCTGCATTGAACAACCGCCCGGTGGTTATCCTGTCGAACAACGACGGCTGCGTGATTGCCCGGTCGAAAGAAGCCAAAGCACTCGACATTGCCATGGGCATACCCGAGTTTAAAGTTCGTCCGCTGATTCGCCGGCACAACGTGGCCGTGCGTTCATCCAACTACGCTCTCTATGGCGACATGAGCAGCAGGGTAGTCGAGACAATTCAGTCCATTGCGCCCGATCTGGAGGTTTACAGTATTGATGAAGTGTTTGCCGAACTATATGCCGGCAGCGCGGAAGAGCTGGTTGAGACAGGTCATAAAATCCGCCGAAGGGTGCTTCAGTGGACAGGTATTCCGGTTTCGGTGGGAATTGCCCAGACCAAAACGCTGGCAAAGATCGCCAATGAAGCTGCCAAGGAATATGATAGTCTGAACGGCGTGCTCTATCTCGGTGCCGGGACACGGACGGAATCACTCCTGAAGCAAACAGGTGTAAGGGATATCTGGGGAGTGGGCCGCAATTATGCAAACATGCTGGAGCGTCAGGGGATTTGCAATGCTTGGCAGCTGAGCCGAATGCCCGACACATGGGTGCGGTCGAAAATGAAGGTGACGGGACTGCGAACGGTCTGGGAGCTGAGAGGGAAGCCGTGCCTGACCATTGAAGATTCAACCGACAAGCGCAAAGGAATCCTGAGTTCACGCTCGTTCGGCACTGCGGTTTACGATCTTGAATCGCTGAAGGAGGCCGTTGCCACGTTTACGGCCAGGGCTGCAGAAAAGCTCAGGGCTCAGCAGCACGCAGCCGGAAACCTCACCGTGGTACTGGTCACCGACAAATATGCATCTCCCGGGGAACCCTACAAGTTTGGCAAAACCATACCGCTTGCCAATCCAACGGCGGCAACCCCGCAGCTCACGGCCGTCGCGGTTAGCTGCGCCGAAGAGCTGTTTAGGGCAGGAGAGAAATACAGAAAAGCGTGGGTGATGCTGACAGGGCTGATTCCACAAAGCGAAATACAGTCTCACCTGTTCGATGCAGAGATTTATTCGGGCAGGGATCACCGGCTGATGGAGAGCCTTGATCACATCAATGCAAAGTACGGCCGGCGAACGCTGATACCTGCTTCCACCGGCATTGAGCAGCCTTGGCAGATGAAACAGCAGTACCTGAGCCGCCGCTGCACCACACGCTGGAATGAACTGATGGAGGTGAAAGGATGATCTGATAGACCGAATGACGAAAGGCCGATGAACCGATTTGGAGGTGTGAAAGATCTATAATCTGGAATAGTTTAATTAATTGCGCATAGTGTTTAGTGTCAGCAGCCTGTTGCCTCTTTCCTCAAAATTTTTACATCTGTGATTCATACTTTACCGTGAGCAACCGGTAATCAATCAAATACAGATGAATCAAATCAAATTGACGATACCAAGATCCTTTGCATCCCTTATAGTTGTGCTATTTCTGCCGGCGATTGTTTTTTCGCAGGAGCAGTTCACGTTCGAGGATGTGATGCAGTTCGAAGACATCAAAACACCGCAGATTTCAGCCAACGGAGAGTGGGTGGCCTTTGGCGTATGGCCCGAGGTGGGCGACGGTGAAGCGCGAATCAAGTCGGTGAACGGACGCGTTCAGCACATCATTGATAGGGGCGAACGTCCGCAGCTAACCCACAACGGACGATGGGCCGGCGCACTGGTTCCGCCTCCATATATTGAAGCGCAGAATGCAGGAAATGATGCGCCAAGACCCGGCCTCACGCTGCTGAACACCTCCTCCGGTGCAACCGTGGATTTTGAGCGTGTTCGCAATTTTTCGTTCTCGAACGACGGACGCTGGGCGGTGATTCATCATCATCAGCAGGATGAACTGCGCAATGCCGCGCGCGAGAACCGTCATCTCGGGAGCCCGGTTACTCTGCACAGGCTGGGAAGCGAGGAAAAGCACTACATCCCGTTTGTGAACGAGGCGTCCGTGGACAGCACTTCAAGCTATATTGTGTATGCCACGGTGGATACATCGGGCAGCGACAACGGCCTCTACCTGATTGAGCTTAAGGAAGATGCCAGGGAGATGCGCAAGGTGCTTGGTGCCGATCACGGCCTTTATACCAATCTGACCTGGGATCACAAGCGAGCCCGTATGGCCATGACCGTTACGCAGCTGGATACATCGGCAGGTTATCGTCCGTACGATGCTTCCGTTGTAACATGGCAGCTGCCCGGCGGCGAACCCGAGGTGGTGGTTACGCCGGATCAGGTTGAAGATGGGTACCGTCTGCGTGCCCGGAACAGCCTCACCTGGACCCGTGATGGTGAGCGACTCTTTTTTGGCGTGAAAGATGCTGATATGGTAGCGCTGGATGATAGAGAAGAGAAGAGCGATTCTCTGACCGCAGACAATCTTTTTGATATCGATCGCATCCTTGGAGATGTTGAAGGCAAGGTATGGCACTGGGATGATCCACTCATCAAAACGCACGAAAAGCAGACGTTCGACAGCCGTAAGAACCATCTTTACACGGCCGTACTTCACCTCGATGAAGGGCGAATCGTTCAGCTTGGCACCAAAGAGATGCCGTATCTCTCACCGGTTCATCACACCGGGAAGGCACTGGGATCATCAGACATCCCTTACCTGAAGCTGATTACCTGGGACGGCCGATATCGGGATTTCTACATTGTTGACCTGGAAACAGGAGAGGCAGAACAGTTCCTTGAAATGCAGAGATTCGGAGCTTCCCTGTCGCCAAACGGCACATATGCATCGTGGTTCGACGGTGACGACTGGCACCTGCTGCACACCGAAAGTGGGGCAAGGCGCAATCTAACGGAAGATATTGCCACACCCTTCTATAACGAGGATAACGACCGTCCGCAGCCCTCATGGTCGTATGGCATTGCCGGCTGGACGGATAACGATGCCGCTGTTCTGATAAACGACAAGTTCGACGTCTGGCAGTTCGATACACGAAGCGGCCATGCAAATATACTCACCGGCGGACAGGGGCGTGAGGAGCAGCGCATTTTCAGGATCTATGATCTGAACCCGGACAAGGAGACTTTTTCAAGAAATGAGCGCCTTCTGTTTACCATGTATCACGACTGGTACAAGAACTATGGATTCTATGAGGGGAGAGTCGGCCGGAGCAGCGTGAGCCGGGTGATGGAGGACGATAAGCGGTTCAACATCGTGAGGCTTGCCGAACAGGATGACGCAATCCTCTTTACACGGGAGGCCTATACCGAATATCCCAATCTTTGGGTGGCATCGGATCGCAGGTTCCGGAGCCCGGTCCAGGTTTCACGCCTGCACGAAGACCTGATCGATCGGTTTGCCTGGGGGCATGCCGAACTGATCGACTGGTACAACCTCGACGGCAAGAAGGTGCAGGGGATTCTCTATTATCCTGGCGATTACGATCCCGACAAGAGATATCCTGTCTTCATCTATTACTATGAACGGTTCTCACAGAGGCTGTACGATTTTAATACGCCGGTTACCAATCACCGCCCGAATATTGCCCAGTACACCAGCGACGGATATGCCGTATTTCTGCCCGATATATGGTTTGATATACCCATTCCGGGATATTCGGCCACCAAAGACCTGGTTCCGGGAGTGCATAAACTGATTGAGATGGGCGTTGCCGATCCGAATGCGATTGGCCTGCACGGCCACTCCTGGAGCGGCTACCTGACGGCCCAGGTTGTAACACAGACTGACATTTTTGCGGCGGCCGTAGCCGGGGCGCCCGTGGGTAACATGACCAGCGCCTACAGCGGCATCCGATGGGGAACGGGACTGGCAAGGCAGTTCCAGTACGAGCAGACCCAAAGCCGGCTTGGCGTAAGCATGTGGGAAAACCTGGCACCATACATTGAAAATTCCCCGGTCTTCTTTGCCGACCGCATCAACACACCGCTGATGATTCAGCACGGAGATGTGGATGAGGCGGTGCCGTGGTATCAGTCCATCGAGCTCTACCTTGCGCTGAGGCGAAACGGGAAAGAGTCCGTATTCCTTCACTACTACGACGAGCCGCACCATCTGCGACAATTTGCCAACCGGCTCGACTATGCAATCAAAATGAAGGAGTACATGGATCACTACCTGAAAGGCGAGCCGGCCCCGGCCTGGATCACCGACGGCGTTCCATATTTAGGGGACTAAATGTAATGTACACCGGGTAGCCTTGATAGTACGCCGGGCAGCCTGCCCGGCATGTACTGATTCTAAAAATGTACTGTTCTAAACATGCCAATGAGCGTCATTAAGGCTTTAAAATCCTTGATATCGTGTATTTAGATTTAACCAGGGCTTCAACACCCCCCTAGGTCCACCCTTTTTAGGGGGGAGTTTTTTGGGCCTTAATTCTACCTCCCAAGGTAAATCAACCTATGTCCAAAAATTCAGTATCCACTGTCCACATCCTCAAAATGAAATTCTCCGCAACCATAACCTGTTAAGCTTAAACATCACCTTTAACCAAAAACCACAATCGATCAATGAAAACATGGCAGCTGTATCTCTCCGGCGAAATCCATTCTGACTGGAGAGAAGAGATCAAAAAAGAAATTGAGACAGAGAATCTGCCCGTGGAGGTGAGTGCGCCGGTCACCGATCACCCCGCATCCGACAATGTGGGCGTTGATATTATGGGTGAGGAAGACCGGGCCTTCTGGAAAGATCACAAGGGCGCCAAGGTGAATGCGATCCGCACCAGGACCCTGATTGAACAAGCCGATATCGTGGTGGTGAAGTTCGGCGACAAGTACCGCCAGTGGAATGCCGCTTTTGACGCCGGTTATGCCGCAGCCCTTGGCAAGAAGCTGATCGTGATGCATCCCGAAGAGCACACCCATGCACTGAAAGAAGTAGATGCCGCAGCCCTCGCCGTTGTCCGCGAACCCGCTCAGGTGATCGCAATCCTGAAGTACGTAACAATGTAGGTCGGACAGCCTGTCCGACACGTACCATCCATGAACACATTCGTGATTTAACAAAAGTCACAAAGTTAATTCACAAGCCCTTTTCAAAACACAATAAGCTGTGAGGAATTGCACGAACAAATACACTGGACCTTCATTTTTGCCACGAAGTCACGATGACACAAAGGTGCACGAAGTTTCACAATATCAAAAACATACTCTTCGTAAAACTTCGAGCCTTCGTGACCTCGTGACCTCGTGACAAACTTTACTAATAACCTGAGTTCGAGTTAAAAATATGGCAAAAGTATCTCCCCTCCTTTCCAAGGAGGGGCCGGGGGTGGTTCATTTATCTTTTTTTATGTTTGTGAGTTTGAAGTTAACTCTCAGCCTGTTTTTAACCACCCTAAAATCCCCTCCTTGGAAAGGATGGGACTTTTATGCATCACATAAAACAGATTATTAATCGAACTCGAGTTAATACTGATTATAAGTGCAGTAATTTTTTCTGAATATCTCTCAAAAGGGTTGCGAAGCATCGGGATTTATAAAATCTCACACCAAACTCAGTCTCTGCTAACTCTCCGGCGCCGAAACCTTTCCGATCGTAATCTCAACCTGCCAGAAATGCCGGCGCTGGTGTGCATCCATCAACACGAGAAATTCAGTCAGCGACATCGGCAGGAATCGAAGCAGGGGATTACGCCCCTTCGTCTTTTCGGCATCTACATTACTGGCTTCGCAAGAATCAATAAAATCGATGGTTGCTGAGAGCACATCGATCAGACTGCTCAGTATAATCTCCTTTGAATCAGAATCACTGTCTTTTTCAGGGTAAAAGGACTTCAGCGTTTTAAGCTTTATTTTGTAGGGAGGCTCCATCCAGGCGGCATATTTCCTCACAAGAAAGCCGGGACTGAAGGGTTTGTCATCCGAAGATCCTACTTCATTTTCATCCAGGTCTGATTGCATCGCTTCGAGGTAGAGCCGGTTGAATTGAGTGATGTGGCTGCAGATTTCGGCGGCGCTCCACGCCGATGGTGCCGGTTTGGTATGGAATTTTATTTCATCAATGTTCCGGAATTGCTGCACGGTTTCTTCTGCAGCTGCGTACATCTGACGGAAATCGCTGTAGGTATATTGTTTTTTCATAAAAGGCGACTTGTCATTGGAATTGAATGAATGTATGCAAAAATTTTGTCTGTCAGCCATGCGGAACTAATTGAAAGATAAATTGTATATTGTATATATACGATGTATTAAATGGCAGAAAACAAATCACATATCTTTTCGGAGGATCGTCAGCAAATTGCTGTTTATTGTGATGCCATGTCGCATCCGGCACGGGCTGCCATTCTTGAGCTACTGGCAGAAAACGGCAGACTGTCGTGCAGTGAACTTACGGGCCTGCTGCCACTGGCTCAGCCAACCGTTTCACAACACCTTGGCAAGCTGCGTAAGGCCGGCATGGTTCGATTTGAAAAAGAGGGATTGAGTTCACTCTACGAAATCAATCCTAAGGTCACGGATGAGATGCGGCGGCTTTTCTATGAGCTGATCAACAAAGTTTCGAATCCGCTTTGATTGTCTCTATTCAAATTATTCTTTGACAGATTACATTAACGCGAATTCGAGATAACAATAAGGGTTTCATAAGTCCCCCTTTGAAGGGGGCAGAAGCTCGTAAGAGCTGAGGGGGATGACCCTCTGAGCGTTGATTTGACTTAGATATTCGATATTTAAGCTTTAAATCATAATTTATCATCCCTGTCTGCGAAAGCGTTTAGCCAGGCAGGCCCCATTGCCCCTACCGAAGGGTCGGCACTCATAAATTAATTCTTATATCTAACTCAAGTTACATCATGCCAAGATCTTTCTTGGCTGCCATGATTCTTTGATAGGACTCATCAATTCTCTCTTCCGTGATTACGCCTTCTTCAATCAGGTTCAAAATGATCTCTACAGATGT
>PWWL01000243.1 GCA_003561515.1 Balneolaceae bacterium | reverse complement strand
GGGCAAATCCCAAGACATGGTATGTCTGTTCAACATCGAACTGCGCACCACACCTAATCCAGCTTTCGAGATCACATCAGGTTCTGGATAGAATAGACATACCATGTCTAATCTCAGCTCAGGGGTAAATCCAAGACATGGTATGTCTGTTCTATATCGAACTGCGCACTCACCCTAATCTCATTTTCGAGATCGTACCGGGTTCTGGATAGAATAGACATACCATGTCTCAGCCTGGCACAATCCGGATCAGCTCGCCGCTGTCGTGGCCGGTCAGTACGTAAATGAAACCGTCGGGCCCCTGGCGTACATCGCGAACCCTTCGGCCGATTGTGATTTTCTCCTCACCGGTTACGGATTCACCATCCAGCATGATTCTTCTCACCTGCTCACCCTGAAGGCCGCCGCTGAAAAGGTCACCCTGCCATTCAGGAAATGCATCTCCTGTATAAAAGAGCAGCCCGCTGGGTGCCTGTGCAGGTGTCCACACCACCTTGGGGTCCACCATTCCCGGCTTCGATGTCTCGTCCGTAATGCGCGTGTACCAGTACTCACGGCTGTAGGTTACTTCCGGCCAGCCGTAATTCTCGCCGGGCTCAATCAGGTTCAGCTCATCGCCCCCGCGGGAGCCATGCTCATTGGCCCAAACCCGACCCGACTCCGGGTCGAGCGCCATGCCCTGGATATTCCGGTGGCCGTAGCTCCAGATCTCGGGATAGGCATCGGGGTCGTCGGCGAACGGATTGCCTGCGGCAGCCGTACCGTCGTCGTTCAGATGCAGAACCTTGCCGAGATGTGAATCGAGCAGCTGGGCATGCTCGCGGCTCAGGATACCCTCGGTTCGCTGCGGACGATTGCCTCCATCACCCACCGCCAGCAGAAAGGACGAATCACTGATCCAAAGGATTCTTGATCCGAAATGCTGATTACCATCTTTATCGGGTAATACCCTGAAAATCTCTTCAAACTCAGTGAGCAGATGACCATCAAGCACGCCGCGTCCCACCGTGGTACGATTGACATCCTCATTGCCCGAAGCATAGGTAATGTAAACCATCCTGTTCTCTTCAAAATCCGGGTGAAGCGAGATATCCATCAGGCCGCCCTGCCCGTCTGCGTAAACGGGCGGAACGCCCTGAAGTTCTCTCATCATCAGTGTTTCATGATCCACAAGCTGGATGCGACCGGGCCGCTCGGTGATGAGCATGTCGCCATTGGGCAGCCAGGTGATTGCCCACGGCTGTTCGAGCCCTTCAATCACGGTTTCGCTGACCCAGCCCTCTGCATCCGGTGCATCTCCGCTCAGGGGAACGGGTCCCTCGGGCATGGCGCAACCATACAGCGCCAGGATGATAATTATTGTAAACGCAAATGAAACATTGGCTCTGAATTCGTTCATTTTCACATTGTGCTTGTTTATGTTGTTCCTGCCCGTAACGGCCGCAGCGGAATGAAGATTCCCGCTCAGGAGTTTACGGGTAAATATTGTGAGGTTGACTTAAAATTTGTTTTGGAATGCCCCTTCCATTGGGTAATGGAGAATGATATATAATGTATTTCTTACTCAAAATAGAATACATGAGTCAAAACAATGCTCAGAGGGTCATTCTCCTCGTCCCGAACCATCGGGACTCTGCCCCCTTTAAAGGGGGACTGTAAAACTTAAAATCTAATTCCGAACTCACATTAATTTTATGAATTTAAGTTGCTTCGAAATCCTATTGCTATCATGAAAGTCAGATTTGCATGCAGAAGCTGCTTTCATCTCGCAGTGCTCTTTTTTATCGCATTAACCCCCCTGTCTGCTCAGCCGTATAATGGTGGTAATGGCCTTAATGAAGTTCTTCAATCTGCATTTTCCATTGGCTCCGTGGAGAGCATTATGGTTGAGCTGAACGGAGAAATCATAGCCCAGCAGTTTGCAGGACGAATGAATGCGAACCGCACCACCAACATCAAATCGGCATCGAAAAGCGTACTGTCGCTGCTGGTGGGCATCGCCATCCATGAGGGCTACATTGAGGAAGTGGATCAACCCATCGGGGATTTTTTCCGGGACTACTTTGATGACAATCCCGATCCGGCCAAAGAGGCCATTACCATCGAAGACCTGCTGACCATGCGCGGCGGCCTTGAGTCGACAAGCATCCGCAATTACGGCCGCTGGGTGGTGAGCAGCAACTGGACACGATATGTACTCAGCCGCGACCTTGTAGCCGAACCCGGCGGACGCATGATTTACAGTACCGGTTCGTCACACCTGCTTTCCGTGATCCTGACCAGGGCAACCGGAATGAGCACCCTTGCATTTGGGAACCGGTATCTGTTCAGGCCGATGGACATTCGCATTGGCGGCTGGGATCGCGACCCGCAGGGTTATTACTTCGGAGGCAACAATATGGCCATGCGTCCTGCCGATATGCTAAAAATCGGCCGGCTGATGATGCAGCTCGGCGAATGGAACGGTGAACAGCTTGTACCGGCCGAATGGATTCTTGATTCGGTGAAAACCTACACACGAAGCAACTTCAATCCCTACGATATGGGCTATATGTGGTGGCGAAGGCCAGTTAACGGGTATGAGGCCATTTTTGCCTGGGGCCATGGCGGGCAGTACATCATGATGATCCCCGAACTGGATACCGCCATTGCGGTCACATCCAACCTGAACCGCACCCAGGGTCGCGGGCATCAGCGGGCGTTTTTCCAATACCTCGAAGAGGAGCTTGTGCCGCTTTTGAGTTCAGAATAAGACCTGTCGGGTTGTTCAAACGACCTGACAGCATTACGCGGTGCTTTTCCCGTGTTTCTGACAGCGTCGGTTTAACCTCTGAATAATGATCCGTCCTAGGCCAACACTCAAAACCCTTACGCACAACGCTGTCAGATCCGGTGGGTGCTGACAGGTTGTTCATACATGACCTGACAGCATATCAAGACCTGTTAAACAGAATTTAACCTCATTCCGGCAGTTCCCTTCTCAATCCACCGGTTCGTACAGCGCAAAGATATGGTCATCCTCACGGAACCCGATATGGTGCCCTGAAACATGCGTGAGCATCCCCGCTTTCGGAAGTCGAACGATCTTTAACGGATCACCATCATTTGAAAGAACCAGCCACTCCTGCCATTCAGATTTCCGGGTGAGCTTGAGCCAGATTTGGTCCAGGTGATCTGTAATCATGCCTTCAATACTGACTTTATATTCAGGAAGTTTTTCTGCTACAGCCCGCCACATATCAGGGCTTCGGCCGCCAATGTCCTGTTCAAGTGATTCCATTTCAATGCGTTCCAGACGTTCCCGCTCCAGGTTTACCTGAATGGTTCTGAGCGTATCAAAGCTGAAGTCCACCTGAGCTATTTCGTTCGATTCTGACCAACTCACATAGATACTCTCACGGTCGGCTGAAACGGAAAAGAGAAAATCAGAAGTATATGGAACAATCCTACCGCCAACCACGCTGCCATTTACAATTTGCCTCGCAAATATCCGGTCGGGGTATTGTTGATCGCTTAAAATTTCATCCTCTGCCCGGTCATATACAATCATGCGATTCACAAAGCTTTTACTTTCATCCTGAAGCGCGGATGGCAGCCACTTTCTCACCAGGAGCTTCTCATCATTCTGAAGTGCATGAACTGAACGCACCCTGAATTCGTCGGGCTGGAACGGCTGTAATTCAACCGGGTTTGAACCTTCTGAAGGATAGATAATGATCTTTTGATTCATCTGGTCGTATGTAACGAGGTTCTGGTCCAAATCCAGACTCAGGTCGCCCGTATCCTGAACCTCCCCAGGTCCCCGGCCTTTCCCCGCAATCTGTCTGACCAGTTCTCCATCGGGTGATATTTCCAATATAACTGCCTCCTGCCGGTCGCTGATGATCACATTACCGCTGCTGAGCGCGGCAGATGTATAATTCAGGTGAGCGAAATAAATATCACCGGCCTGGTCTGCCTCCATTAATTTGGCAGCCTCAACAACCGGCAGTGAATCCGGATCAAGATAGTTTGTTGCATCATGTTCTGACGTACAGGAGATGATCGGAAGCAGTAATGCGGTCAATAGCACAGCTATTCTCATGTTTGGTATGTATATATCAAGTTACGAGGTAAGTTAAGGGCCGGAAAAGTAGTAAAAACAATTCAAAACAAACAGGCTCTTAACGTCACCTTGACTCAAATCATCACTTTTATTAGAATGATCGTATGCCTGTACGCCTGCTCATACTTTTTCTGATTCCTGTTTACATATCAGCATGCGCTGTGTATCACCCTGCAAGCGAAGCCATCATCTATCACGATCAGGATGAAGTACCCTTTGGTAACAATACCAGGCTCATCGTGCCTGTGGGACAGAGCGGGGTAACGCTGTCCGCAGTTTTCCTGCCACAGCCCCTTCGTAGTAGCGTACGCAGCAATTATGAAGACCGCCGATTCGGTGACGACGGCATCGAATTCAGGGAGTTTTATCTAATTTCACCCGGCCTGCCAACGGCAGCAATTCCTCTTGCCCGGCGAGCTGCTCTTGGCGTCAGCATGTTTCCCCTTATTCCGGGGTTCGATACCACCGTACATCTTTTTTCCGACAACTGGCTTACGGCAACCTTCCAGTTTCCACTGGGTGCCTATGCCGATACTGAAATCGTGTTCCACCGTCCCGTATTCAGAACTGAGAATGGCGGTATTACAGCCGGACTATTTTACCGCTATGAGCGTCTTTCATTCTTCAGCGATGAAGAAAGCGGAGTGAGTTTTGCCGGACTCTTTCCGTCGACATTCAGGATGGAGTGGTATGGAGGCAGAATTTCCGGACAGCTCCCAGATTTCGCCGGCTCCGGAAGGATGCGTTTTCACCTGCACGCCGGCTATAGTGGCGCCTACAGCTCCATGCTCTTCAGTGCCGGGGTTGGCTTTGCCATTCGGTCCAGGCCCGACAGACAGCGCATTGAACCTGTGAGATACTGGGATTAAGGTTTGGTTGACTACACAAATTTTTCACATCCCCAGAAGCATCCTCGCGTGTATATGTTTAGAATTTAGAACATTCGGATTTTGGGTTTTGTTAAACAACGCTGTCAGACCTGTACCGATCCTTCGGCGTCCGGTGAGTGTATCGATGGGTCGGCACCTTCGACTGACAGGTTGTTTAAATATATAATAACTGATAGATTCTGCTTAAACGATCTAAAATCAAACTAATGAAAACAGCCATTGGGTTTCTTCTGTTGGTTTTCCTGGCAACCGCTTGCACCAAATCAGATGATCCGTCTGAGTCAGACTCCCTCAGTAATATTGAACGAATCACTCTTGATGAACCGGAAATCTTCGTTGATTTTGGCGAACTGCTGAAAGGTGTTCCCTGGGCTATAGAATTACTTGAAAGCGGTAATCTGGCAGTGTTAGACAACCAGCTCAACGAGATATTGATTTTTGACAAGGATGGCCAACTGTTAAGAACAATTGGCTCAGAAGGTCAGGGGCCCGGTGAATTTGAACGAGCGAGAATGCTGGACCAGTGTGGAGAAACGATCGGCGTTACGGATTTTTCTCAAAAGAAGGTAACCATGTTTAACGAGCTGGGTGAGATTGGCAACATCTATTCTTTCAGCACAGGTATGTTGTTTGATATATTTCACGCTTCCTTGTGCCAGGAGGCTTATTATACCGCAGCAAACGGTGAAGAAGGTGCCTTGATTATCAAAACCGATTTTCGCAATGAAGCTGTCAGCTATATCGGTCAAACCGATGCCGATCCCTTGATGGTGGGTAATTTGGATGAGTATAACAGAACACTTTCCAGGGGCGAAATACCATCCATTTTCTATCATATCCTGACCATGCAAAGTGATGATAGATACCTGTACGTATTTCATAATTCTCTTAGCAAATTGCAGAAATATAATCAGGATGGTGATCTGCAATGGGAAAAATCAATCAATATGCCTGAAAACCGGGAAATATTTGCTCAGGTTGTTGAGCGGGCCGGAAACAATCAATCACCGGCCGGTGTCCCTTCGCTGAGCTATATAATTTCAATGCATATTGCTAACGGTAATATCTTTCTTAACTGGACAAGACCTGAGGATGATGGTCCTGCTTTATTGGTTAAGATGAACTCCGAGGGCGAGGCAATCTCTGTATACGAAATTCCTATCCCTGATACCCCTTTCAGAAACATGGCTGTAGATTATACAAACGGACAGATTTATTTAAGCAGCCCAGGTTCAGCTATTATTTACAGAACACGAATCGATTTATAACACCCCTCAGCTATACCCGCTTGTGGTCTTACTCATTTTGTCCCAAAACTACGGTCATTTAGAATTTAGAACATTCGGATTTTGGGTTTTCTTAAACAACGCTGTCAGACTTGTCCTGATCATTTGGGGTATGGTGGGTGCTGACAGAATGTTCCAACGACCTGACAGCATCCCGGTTCTTTTTCGGGTTCTGTCAGCGTCGGGATCAGAGTCGGACTAACCTCTGACCATTTTACCGTCCTACACCAACACTCAAAAACCTTACTCACAACGCTGTCAGATCCGGTGGGTGCTGACAGGTTGTGCAACCACTCTCAAATCAACAATCATCAATAATAAATAATCAATCCCTGACTAAATCTTCCTCACCACGTACCACAAACCACCCATACCCGAAATGAAGGTTCCGGTGCCCAGCCAGCCCGAACCGAAGAACATCTCACCCATACCGAACAGAATGGCAATGATGGATGCGGCGCTGATGGCGGCGTTGATTGCACCGGGGACCAGGGAGTAGGTCTGTACGCCTGTGGCCGTAAAGCGTTTCCAGCCGGGGCCGCCCGGTTTCACGCGGTCGAAGAATGACTGCAGGGTCTTCTCGTCGGTGGGCTGAGTGAAATAGGTAGCTGCCACCCAAACGATGGTTGCAAAAATGGTGGTGAAGATCATCTGGTGTGCAAAGTCGTCATACCCGAGGATTTTACTGAGGACGAAGCCTGTGGCCGCTGCCGCCATTGCCGCAATCTCGCTCCATGCATTAATGCGCCACCAGAACCACCGCAGCATATACACCAGCCCGGTACCGGCACCGATCGATAGAATGGCCTCCCATCCGCCGCGAACCGTGTCGAACATCAGAGAAACCAGCGCTGCGGCAACCATCATCAGAAGGGTAACCCAGCGCGACACGCGCACATAGTGGAGCTGCGCCTTTTCCTTCGACTCGAACTTGTACTCCTGCTTGATGAACGGCTTATAAAAATCGTTTACCACGTACGAAGCGCCCCAGTTCAGGTGGGTAGAAACCGTGGAGATAAACGCCGCAAGAAAAGCCACGGCAAGGAGTCCGAGGAGCCCTGCCGGCAGCAATTTCAGCATCAGCAGCGGATAGCCGGTTTCGGGATCATCGAGATTGGGATAGACCACCAGCGCCACGAGCGCAACCAGGATCCATGGCCAGGGCCGAAGTGCAAAATGGGCCACGTTAAAGAGCAGGGTTCCGCCTACGGCGTTTTTCTCATCTTTGGCCGAGAACATCCGCTGTGCGATGTAACCGCCGCCGCCCGGCTCCGAACCGGGATACCACGATGCCCACCACATCATCCCCACCCATACAAGGGCCGTGGCAATGGCAATGTCGGGACTCGTTAGCGGATTGATGGAGAGCATGTGATGCCCCTCCCCGAATACGCCGGTCAGCTCCGCCTTCAGGTTACCCAGGCCGCCAATGTGATCTACCGCAAACCACGCCAGAAGTATGGAACCGCCCATGGCGATGATGAACTGGATGAAATCGGTGATGATCACCCCCCAAAGACCGGAAAAGGCGATGTAGATACCGATCATCAGGTACATCACCAGGATGATGACCCATTCGCCGGCAAGGGTAAAGGGACCAATTTCGAAGAGCAGGTTCTGCGCATCGAACAGCACGGTGATGATTTTGGCCATCCCCACGGTTACCCAGCCGAGGATGATACAGTTGATCGGGAAGGCGAGATAGAGTGAACGGAACCCGCGCAGGATCCGCGCCGGCTTCCCAGAGTAGCGGATGTTGATGAACTCCACGTCGGTGATTACATCGGCGCGCTTCCAGAGCTTGGCGTAGAGAAACACGGTGATGAGCCCTGAGAACATGAAATTCCACCAGATCCAGTTCCCGGCAACTCCTTCACTGGCGATGATGCCGGTAACGGCCAGTGGTGTATCGGCCGCAAACGTTGTGGCTACCATCGAGATTCCGATCAGCCACCACGGCAGGTTCTTGCTTCCGGTAAAATAGTCTTCGAGGGTTTCCTGTCCCCGCTTTTGGGCGTAATAGCCAACAACCACCATCAGCACCACATAGCCTGCGATGACGGTGAAATCGAGCCAGTTAAAGGGCATTGGCAGAGCGTTTGATTAGTTTATTATCAGAGCGAAGTTAGCAGATGCGGGGGGAAAAGCAAATTTTGGAGTGAAAAGTGAAAAGGCAAAAGTGAGAAGATGGAAATCAGCGACCTGACAGCATCCCGAAGCTTTTCCGTCCCGACGCTTCGGGATGTCAGCGTCGGACGATACAGAGTGAGAGAGGCAGGCTGGAATTAGACCTTCAATCGTGCCCGGCGTTTTTCCGGGCTCATTGAAGCGTCGGGGAGCAGGGGTTGGGAAAAGTAGTTTTCAACTGATCCAAAGCCTTGGGACAACGCTGTCAGGACCTGCGGACGCTGACAGGTTGCTCTTCGCCCGTTACTCCCTGAAGGGAAACGGATACACCGCACTGCTCACATGACCTCCTTCGCTCACGGCACGGACCCCGAACAGGTAGTTGTCTTTGGAAAGCAGTTCGGCGGTATAACTGGTATCGGTGGTAAAGGCCTTGTACT
>PWWL01000108.1 GCA_003561515.1 Balneolaceae bacterium | reverse complement strand
TGTCGTTTGTAACCACAATCACATCGGCAGGTTTTATAAATCCCTCAAGGCGATGCACCGTCTCCTGAATCATTGTTTTTTCACCAAACAGATTTAAAAACTGCTTGGGAAGCGAACGGGTGCTCTTTGGCCAGAACCGGGTGCCCGAACCTCCGGCCATTATTATGGCATAGGTCATCTGTATTTTTATTTAGTTATTCGGTTGATATTTATGTAGATACTGAAGATGTATTGCGAAAACCTTACTCAAGACCTTATTGCACAAAAAACCTGCCAATTATAGACATCATCTCCTCAACTGTATTTTGTTATATCCTTTTGTCTTGATACAAAAGAACGAAAAAATCAAGGCGATAAATTGCTTGGCGGCGGGTGCTGGCGAAGGACGGAAAAATTTCAAGGCCGATATAATTCAAAGACAATAGAAGATTTACAAGCGGCTGATGAAATTTTTCAAATCGTCCTCCGCCAGCCACCCTGTACCCGCCAATCAATTCAAGGCCAATGTCTTCTTAAAATATTAGGACTTCCAGTTCCCAGGTTTTAAGTAATTAGTCTATTTAATCTGTAAAATATTCTTACATCTTATTTAATGGTTAATCGGAGGAGCTACTCAAGCGTTTTGGTTGTAGTACGATTACACGATTATACCAATAACAATTAACTATTAAGTTATCAATTTGAACTCTAAACCGAAACGTGACTTACCTTGGTTAGCGTAAAACTGAACGTTGAGCCCTGCTCCGGTTCACTTTCAATCTTGAGAGCCTCTCCGTGGGCTTCTATGATGTGTTTAACGATAGACAGCCCCAGGCCGGTGCCGCCCTTCTCCCTTGAGCGTGATTTATCAACCCTAAAAAAGCGTTCTGTTACCCTGGTCAGATCATTTTTTTCAATTCCGATTCCGGTGTCTTTAATGTAAAGCCAAACTTTATCTTTTTTTCTGGACTGATTGACGCCAATTTCAACCACTCCGCCTTCTCGATTGTATTTGATGGCGTTTTCAATAAGATTCACCAGTACCTGTTTAATCTGATTTCGGTCGGCCCGCACCTGCATGTTTTTATCAAAACTTTTCACCACAATCTCGACGTGCTCTTTCTGGGCTTTGTACTGAAGGCTCTCAACCACATCCAGTATCACATCTCTCAGGTACATTTCCTGCACGTTCGATTTCATCTCTCCGGTTTCAAGTTTTGAAATCTCCATTAAATCTTTAGTGAGATAAATGAGGCGGTTAACATTTCGCATTGCCTTCTTCAGAAAAACCTCATTCACTTCCTCGTCATGAACGGCTCCATTCAGTAACGTCTCAATAAACCCCTGAATGGCAAATATCGGTGTCTTGAGCTCGTGAGAGATATCACCAATAAATTCTTTTCTGTAGTTTTCAATCTTGTTCAACCGTTTGATTTCTTTTTCTATTAAGTTGCTCGCCCTGATTGACTGCAACAGAATCTGGTCCAATTCATCTCTTTGAAAATCGCTCACTGTCTCATACTCACCGAACTTTTTATTCGCGATATTTTTTATTACCCGCTTTATTTCTCTCAGGCGCCTGTTGTGAATTACGGAAGAAACGATATAGATGATGCTAAAGGAGAGAAGAAGGTTGATGACCGATATGGTAATGAGCTGAAGCCTGGAAAAGCCACCGATCAGGACAAGAAGTGCGAGGGCGGCAGCCATAAATAGCAAAGCCGAGATCCCGGCAGTGCGGATCGAAATCGCAGATAAAAGTCGTGTTTTCAATGGTGAATCTTAATCTTTGAAACGGTAACCTACACCTTTCACTGTTTCAATATAATGGTCTCCAAGCTTTTCTCTGATCTTTCGCACATGAACGTCTACGGTTCTGTCAACTACGTAAATATTATCGCCCCAAACTTTATTCAGTAGCGTTTGGCGATCTCTAACTTTTCCTTTACGACTGGCGAGATAATACAGCAGTTCAAACTCTTTTCGAGGAAGCTGGAATTCTTCATCACCGCGAACCACAATGTAGCGGTCTTTATCGATTTCAAGATCATGAACCACCAGCCTTTGTACCTCTTCTTCAGTTTCATCAAATCGCCGTAGCACGGCTTTTATACGTGAAACAAGTTTTGTAGTGCTGATTGGTTTTGTGATAAAATCGTCGGCTCCCTTGTTGAGTCCTTCAATCTCTGTTTTCTCATCACTGCGGGCGGTGAGAAAAATGATCGGAATTTGTCTCAGTTCCGGATCTGCCCGCATCTGTTCACAAGTTTCAATTCCGTCCATTTTTGGCATCATAATATCGAGCAGTACCAGATTTGGACGGTGATCTTTAGCTGCTTGAATGCCCTCAAGTCCATTTTCGGCTTTCAGAACATTGTAACCCTCTTTTATTAAATTGTATTCGATCAGGTCGAGCAGATCCTGCTCGTCATCGACTACAAGAATGGTTTTTTTTGACAAATCAAACGAATATTTAATTATAAAAAACGGCAGGTTGCTCTATACAACCGCCGGGCAGGTACTGGAAATTGACCTATGGTTTCTGGCAATCATAATAAGAAGCTGTTGTTAAGAAACTATTATCTCTTCATCAGGCTCAATGCTTGCTTAACAACATCAGAAACAGATGCCTCAGGGTTTGAGGCGGTAATCTGGTTCACCGCCTGTTCGGCATCCTTTTTCCTGAAGCCGAGCGCTTCGAGGGCAGAGACCGCCTCTTCCCTTCGGCTTCTGCTTTCGGTAGATCCGGTTGCAACCGAAGGCTGCGACTCATCAAACAGCTTGTCTTTCAGTTCAAGCACCATACGTTCGGCTGTTTTCTTGCCGATACCTGAAATTCCGGAGAGGGCAGAGGTATCCTGAGTTACAATCGCCTCCATCAGGTTTGCAGCGGGCATGCCCGAAAGAATGGTGAGTCCCAGCTTGGGACCAATTCCTTTCACCGTAATCAGCCTTTCGAAAAGGTTTTTCTCTTTCGCGGATGCAAATCCAAAAAGGCGCTGATCGCTATCCGTGAAATGATGATAAATCAAAATCTTCAGCTCCTTTCCCGGTTCAGGAAGCGTGCCGAATGTTTGGCTGGAGATCTCAACATTGTATCCTACACCGCCAACATCAATAATAAGTCCATCCTGAGTTTTACTGCTTAGAATACCGTTCAGAAATGCAATCATCAGTCAAATTTTTAATTTGTTATTTGGAGCCGGGTAAAAGCTTTTAACCTGTATTTCACACAAATAATTATATGTAAGAAATGCAGGTTAATGTTCTTTTATTCTT
This sequence comes from Balneolaceae bacterium, assembly GCA_003561515.1. Taxonomy (GTDB): domain Bacteria; phylum Bacteroidota; class Rhodothermia; order Balneolales; family Balneolaceae; genus Rhodohalobacter. The sequence continues at coordinate 24,299 of PWWL01000108.1, read as the reverse complement.
CCCGGATTGTTCTGAACAAAACTTGCCCAGTCGCCCTTGCTGTTGTTCTGATGCATCTTCCTGGAGCTTCCGGCTGCAGCTATCTTATTTGAATTGGTGTGATGGCACCATGCCACAGCCAGTGCATCCGTTGCATCGGCTTTCAGCTTTTCTGCCTCCACTTTCATCAGCTTTTCGAGCATGAATGCCACCTGCTTCTTGCTGGCGTTTCCATTGCCTGTGATCGCTTTTTTCACGGCTTTTGGATAGTACTCGGCAACGGGAATGCCCTGGTTTGTGATAGCCAGAATGGCTGCAGCCTGGGCCCTGCCAAGTTTGAGCATGGCCAGCGGATCCACTCCGTAAACCGGTGTTTCAACAGCACACTGATCGGGCCGGTGCTCCTTCACCAAACGGGTCACCTCATCAAAAATAAACTGCAGCCGCTCGTTGTGGTCATTCATTTTTTCCATCCGCAGTACATCACACACCTCTGCCCGGAAACGGCCATTCTCTTCAACCAGCAGGGCGTAGCCGGTGGTTCTCGAGCCGGGGTCAATTCCGAAAATTTTAAGGGGCATTTGCAAATGGATTTTTGATTAAGCACAAAGTTCAAATCTCTGAATCCTAATTGTCCATTTTTTTGGATTTAGAATTTTGTGCTTTGAATTTATGAGGCTTTATTCTTCGTCTGCGTAAAGCTTAAGCAGCCCCTCAATCATCTCCTCCGAAATTCCGGACGTTACGAAGCCACCGTCGTGGTAGAGATTTTGCATGGTAACTTTTCGTGTCAGATCAGAAAAGAGGGTCACACAGTAGTCGGCACATTCGTCCGCGTCGGGATTGCCAAGCGGTGCAATTTTTTCAGCGAAGGTATACATGCCGTCAAAACCCTTAATGCCTGTTCCGGCTGAAGTTTTGGTTGGTGCCTGCGAAACCGTATTTACGCGAATGCCGCGCTTGGCCAGCCTGCTGCCGTAATTTCTGGCAATGCTTTCGAGCAGAGCCTTGGCGTCGTTCATGTCGGAGTATTTAGAGAAGATCCGCTGTGCTCCGATGTATGACAGTGCAACCACACTGCCGCCATCGTTCAGTACATCCTTTTTCTCCGCATAGTTGAGAATTTTATGAAGCGAAATTGCGGAGATGTCGAGGGTTTGGTTCAGCCAGCTGTAGTTGAGATCGTTATACTCTTTTTTCTTCCGGATATTGGGCGACATCCCGATAGCATGGAGAATGAAGTCGACTCCTCCTCCAAAATGCTCCCTGGTTTTAACCATCAGCTGCTCTACATCTTCTTCACTGCTAACATCGCAGGGAAAAATCGGGGCATTTGTTTCTTCGGAAAGGGCGTTCAGGGCACCAAGCCTCAGGGCGATGGGTGCGTTTGATAATACAAAATCAGCGCCTTCACGCTTACAGGCCAGCGCTATTCTCCAGGCGATGCTTCGATCATCAAGGGCACCGAAAATAATCCCCTTTTTTCCTTTTAATAATCCATATCCGGTTTCATTCATATCGTCATTTCTTTGGGTTGATAGGAGTTCTTACCCGAAGAAGATAACAATTCTGAACCGTGAAAAAGAAAAGGGGAGTTCAAGACCCGCTTTAATTTCTCCTGTCGGGAATGTTACCGTCCCTGTCTGAGATAATGACCTCCACCCGCCGGTTCTGCTGACGCCCCGTTTCCGTACTATTGTCGGCAACGGGATATCGCTTGCCATATCCGATAATACCTATCCGGCTACTGGTGATACCGCGACTCAGCAGTGCTTCGCGCACCGATGCCGCCCTTCGCCTCGAAAGTTCTTCGTTGTACCAGTCGGATCCTATGCTGTCGGTAAATCCTTCAATCAGAATATTTCTTTCGGGATATTCGCGCATGAAATCTGCAAGATTGTCAACGGTTCGCCTGGCGCCGGGCCTGAGGGTTGCCTGGTCAAAATCAAACAGAACATCGCCCAGGGTCAGTACAAGTCCGCGCTCGGTTCGTTCCGCTTCCAGCTCTTCAACCCTTCGTGCCAGTTCTTCGGCTCGTTCGCGTGCCCTTTCGGCTTCGCGGCGTTCAGCCTGAGCCAGTTCAAGAGCCTCCCTGGCCCTTTGTTCTGCCCTCAGGGCATCGTTTCTGCGGATGTCAATCAATACCCGCTGTCGTTCAGGCTCGGCACGTTCAATTTCGATTTGTGCCATATTCAGCCTGGCGGTTTCCCTGGCAATTTTTGTTTTCTGTTTTGCAAGATAGGCGTGATGGTCAACCAGCACCTTGTCTTCTTTGGCTTCCCAAAGGCTGATTCCCTTTAGCAGCTCTTCTTCTGCTTCCTTTAATGCTACCGGTGCAAAAACCACAATGGATGAATCGCGTTCGGCTGCTTCAAACTCACCTCGAGCCGTTTCGAGCAGGGGATTATTGGCCGGCGGGCCGCCGCACGCAACAGTGAATGCAACGAGTATGACTGTAGATATATAAAGTATCGATCTGTGCATACAGGTCACCTTTCGTTTCGGTTTCTGTTCAATTCGATTTCTTCCTTCAGCAGCCTAATGCTTTCGCGAAGTTCGGTTACGGCCTTTTCTGCCTTACCCGATAGTGTTTTAATCTGGGCAAGCTCAGCATCTACCTGGGCCTGTTCCGCGAGCCTTGCAGCCTGTTCATAATCTTTTCTGTCGTAGGCGCGTCTTGCTTCATCCAGTTTGCGGCGGGCCTCACGCAGTTCAAGCGGGGCATAGTCGCCGGCACCGATTTGAGCTGCCTGACTGATTACGGTTTCGGTTTGCGTTAGCTGCTGAGTTGGGGGGTTCGTGGTACCGCAGGCTGCAAACAACAGTAAGCCCGTAGAACAACTGATGAGTGTTTTCAGCGCATTCATGACATCCGTATTTTTTAAGTTTGAGAACAAAGAGAGATGTAATTCAGGATTATAGAAATTCTATACTGGTTTGTTCCCAAATGGTGGCAGATAAATGTGTTGATGAATTGTTGATAATTGTTTTGGGTGTCCGTACCTTATTAGACTCTGCACCATGCAATAACATTTACTTATTTACTTTTTAAACGACTGTGTAATGTTTGAAGATTTGTCTTCTAAAATAGAATCAGCCGTTCAGACCCTGAAGGGTCAGTCCAGGATTACTGATGTTAATATTGCCGAAACCGTAAGGGAAATTCGGAGAGCTCTTCTCGATGCAGACGTGAACCTTGAAGTGGCACGCCAGTTCACGAACGAAATCAAAGATAGGGTTATGGGGTCGGATGTATTGACCAGCGTAAACCCCGGTCAGCAGTTTACCAAAATCGTTTATGATGAAATGGTGAAAATGCTCGGCGAAACCCGGACCGATATTGCCGTTGCCAACACTCCTCCAACCGTTATTCTCATTGCCGGACTTCAGGGCTCAGGTAAAACTACATTTGCTGGCAAGCTCGCACGTTATCTTAAAAACGAGAACAAGAGAAACCCGATTTTGGCTGCAGCCGATGTTTACAGGCCGGCTGCCATCAACCAGCTCAAAACGCTTGCCAAAGAGATCGAGGTTCCGGTTTACTCCATCGAACAGAAGGATGCCGTTCGGGTTGCAAAAGAAGCCGTATCGATGGCCAAGAGCCTGGCTCTCGACACCGTAATCATCGACACAGCCGGCCGGCTGCACGTGGATGAGCAGATGATGAACGAGGTCGCCGAAATCAAGAAAGCGGTGAACCCTGATGAAATTCTGTTTGTGGTTGACGCCATGACCGGCCAGGATGCCGTAAACACTGCCAAAGCATTTAATGAAACCATCAACTTTGATGGGGTGGTGCTTACGAAGATGGATGGAGATACCCGTGGAGGTGCTGCACTTTCCATCAGAACGGTTGTGGATAAGCCAATCAAATTTATGAGTACCGGAGAGAAATTGGATGCTCTCTCTCCTTTTTATCCTGATCGCCTTGCTCAGCGCATTCTGGGAATGGGCGATGTGGTTTCGCTGGTTGAAAAAGCTCAAAAAGAGTTTGATGAAGACCAGGCAGAAAAGCTTCAAAAGAAGATCAAGTCAGACAAATTTGATCTGAATGATTTTTACGAGCAGATTCAAAAGATCAAAAAAATGGGAAGCGTAACCGATCTGGTCGGAATGATTCCCGGCGCAAGCAAAGCTTTAAAGGATGCGGATTTTGATGAGGACTCTTTCAAACCCATTGAGGCGATTATCAACTCAATGACTCCTGAAGAGCGTGAAGATCCAACCCTTCTAAATGGAAGTCGTCGGCGCAGAATTGCCAAAGGTTCCGGTACCACAGTTCGTGAGATCAATGAGCTGATGAAACAATTCGAGCAAATGAAGAAGATGATGAAGACGATGACCAAAATGAACAAAGTTGGCCGTGCCATGCAGGGCCTCAAAAACCTGCCCTTTGGCCGGTAATGAATTTATACATAAACAAACCTTATAAGGAGTACATCATTGATTAAGTTAAGATTACAGCGAAAAGGACGAAAAAAGAGGCCTTTTTACCATATCGTGGTTGCAGACAGCCGTTCACCGCGAGATGGTCGCATTATTGAAAAACTGGGCCGCTACGACAATGTAAGCGAAAACAAGCAGCTTGTTTACGACGAAGAACGAGTTATTCACTGGCTCAAAATCGGTGCCCAGCCGAGCGACACCGTGCGTAACATCCTTCAGAGAGAAGGAATCATGTACAAAATGCACCTGATTCGGTGGGGCAAGAGTGATGAGGAGATCGAAGCTGCCATTTCTGAGTGGAAAGAAGCTCGCGAAGCAAGGCAAGCATCGCGTGAAAAAGATGTAAGCCGAAAAACACAGCAGAAAGAACTGCTGAAAGCTGAAGAAAAAGAGTACAAAAAGCAGCTTGAGGAACAGGCAGCTGCAGCCGCCAAACAGCTTGAGAAGAAAAAAGCTGCAGAAGAAGCCGCTGCAAAAGCCGCAGAAGAAACTGAAGCCACAGCTGAAGAAGAAACAGCTGAAGAGGCCGAAGAGACTACTGCTGCTGCATCCGAAATAGAAGTTGAAGCTCAGGTTAAAGCTGAAGAACAACCCGAAGAAGAAACCAAGGCAGAAGCTGAAACTGCTGAGGAAGCAAAAGAAGAAGCGAAGGAAGAAGCTGAAGTTGAAGAAGAGGTTAAAGCCGAAGAGCAGCCTGAGGAGGAAACCAAAGCAGAAGCTGAAAGCGCCGATGAAGTAAAAGAAGAAGTGAAGGCTGAAACCGCTGAAGCGGAAGCTCCCGCTGAAGAAGAGGTTAAGGAAGAGGCCAAAGCGGAGGAAGTTCCGCAGGCAGAAGAAAAAACCGAGGCCAAAACTGTAGAAGCTGAGGAAAAGAAGGAAGAGCCTAAAGCTGAAGCCGAAGTCGTTGAAGAAGAAACCAAAGATGAACCGAAAGCTGAAGCTGCCGGAACGGTATCGACCGATATGACTGCCAACGAGGCTATCGACCATATTAAAAACACACCCCTCGAAGAACTGAAAGGTTTTGTACCTGACGATGAGGATCGTGTTACCGTACAGCGGGCGTGGGAATCCAAGCAAGCTGAATAATATAAACCCGGCCGGTTATGGAAAATTCCGTGAACAACCGGTTTGTTGAAATCGGCCGGATTGGTAAAGCGCGCGGGCTTGAGGGTCATGCACGTTTTATGCCAAACGAAAATTTTACTGCTGATCTGTTTGACGAAGCTTCTCTCTTCTATATGAAAAACCGAAGAGGAGATTTCGTGCCCTCAAGGCTCGAAGAGTTTAAAGCCGAAAGCAAACGGAGCAGGCAGTCGTTCTTTGTAAAATTTGATTCGATCGCCAGCCGCAGGGATGCTGATGATGCCATGAACCGGGCAGTTTTCGCCGATAGAAGCGACCTTGAAAAGATTGCTGAAACGGAGGAAACCCGCCACGACATTACCGGCTATCACGTGCATTATGAAGGAAAAGAAATCGGTACGGTGCTTGAGGTTCTCGACAATCCCGCACACCCGATTCTTGAAGTCAGTTACAAACCCGGATCGCTGCTCATTCCATTTGTGGATGAGTTTATCGCCGGAACAGATCATGAAAAGGCAGTTGTCAACTGCAGAAATTTAGATCAGCTGATCTGATGGCATCCCTTAGGATAGATATCATCTCCGGTGTACCCGATCTGTTGAAAAGTCCGCTTGAACACAGCATCGTTGGTCGTGCACGTGAAAAAAGGCTTATAGAAATTCACACTCACGATCTTCGTGACTACTCAACAGATAAGCACCGTAAAATTGATGATTACCCCTATGGAGGGGGCGCCGGAATGGTTCTCTCGCCGCAGCCGATATTCGACTGTATTGAAAACCTGACAGCTGCCCGTAGCTACGATGAAATTATCTTTACGGCGGCAGATGGCAAGCGTTTCGAGCAGAAAGATGCCAACGAACTGTCGGTGAAGCAAAGTATCATCATTCTTTGCGGACATTATAAAGGCGTTGACCAAAGAGTGAGGGATGAACTGATTACACGTGAGTACTCAGTCGGTGATTTTGTACTCTCTGGTGGTGAACTGCCCGCTCTGGTAATAACCGATGCGGTAACCCGGCTCATACCCGGCGCTATCGGTGATGCCGAAAGCGCACTGACCGACTCGTTCCAGGATGACTTACTGGAACCACCGGTGTACACGCGTCCGGCAGAATTCAGGGGCCTTAAGGTTCCGGAAGTGCTTACATCAGGCGATCATAAAAAAATTGAAGAGTGGCGTTCACAACAAGCTGTTGAACGCACCAGACAAAGAAGACCCGATTTATACGAAAATTTTAAAAAGAAAAACTAAAGCCCAGTAACGAGGACAAAACCATGGACAAACTGAAACTTGTAGAACAGACCGTTGTACGCGACGACATCCCGGAATTTACAGCCGGTGATACCGTGAACGTTCATTACCGTGTTCGTGAAGGGGAAAAAGAGCGAATTCAGCAGTACGAAGGCGTTGTGATTAATGAACGCGGAAGTGGTGCCAACAAAACATTTATCGTGCGTAAAATGTCTGGTAGTGTGGGCGTTGAAAGAATTTTTCCTCTTTACTCACCCTTTATCGCAAAGATTGAAGTGAAAAAGAGAGGACGTGTTCGACGTTCCAAACTCTTTTACCTACGTGACAGACGTGGAAAGGCAGCAAGAATCCGGGAAAAGGACACTCAGCGCCAGAAGAAGAACGACAAGTAGTTTTCAAGGATTAAAAGCGGTGTAGATAAATACACCGCTTTTTTTGTGCCGGCAGCTTGTAAGCAGAACCGATAGGGTAAAATCACTCCGCTAAAAGCCGCCGGTTACGTATACCAACAACCAAGATTGTCAGATTACAAATGAATATTATACTGTTTGGCCCCCCGGGCGCCGGAAAAGGAACTCAGGCAGAAAAAATAGCTAATCACTATAATTTGCCGCATCTATCTACCGGTAACATCTTCAGAGAAAGCATCAAGAATGAAACTTCTCTCGGTAAAAAGGTTAAAGCCATACTGGATGCAGGCAACCTTGTACCGGATGAAACCGTTGTAGATCTCGTGGCAAGTGAGCTTTATAAAAGCGAGTATAACGAAGGTGTTATTCTCGACGGTTTTCCGCGAACGGTTGCCCAGGCCGAGTCACTCGACGATTACCTCGAAGAGAACGGAAAAAAAATTGACTTTTTTATCACCCTGAGTGTGCCTGAGGAAGAGCTGGTAAATCGCATTTTAAGCCGTGGTGAGGGACGAAGTGACGATACGCCCGAGAAAGTAAAAACCAGGCTTCAGGTGTACAGAAATGAAACCGAGCCGGTAATGAACCACTACAAAGCCCAAGGCGCAGTGAAAGAAATTAACGGTGTTGGCTCCATCGAGGAGATTTTTGGCAGGATAAAGGATACCCTGGGATAACTCTCCAAAATCTATTTCGTAAAAGTATCATCAAGTCCCCGGCAGAAATGCCTGGGACTTTTTTTGTTTACATTGAACCTGGGTTAAAAATTCCTCTTTTGGCAGCAATAATGAAATAGCTCAAAACGAGCATATTCAATATTCTATTTTACCTGCTGATTTTGGTTACTATTTTTCAATCTTAACCAAGAACCCTCAAATTGGTCCATGATGAGACAAGAATTTAAAAAGCCATTGGCTGTTATATCGGGAGTAATAACATTCCTTGTTCTGATAGTAATATTAAACCAGGCTATACAGTTTGCTGCAGCGTTGGGTCAGCTGAATCCGATGCTGGGTAAAATATCATTGATACTTTTTTTACTGGTAATTCTTGTTGCTCTTCTTACACCTGTGTACCTGTTTATAAAGCTGCCCAGTCCGTTAATTCCTCCAAAAGCTGATCACGGGCCTAAGTATGATAGATATATTCGGAAACTCTCAAAGCGGCTTTCTTCAAATCCGGTGGTAACTTCGAACAATGTAGAGAGCCTTGAAGATGTTCAGACCGCAATTGCAGAACTGAAGGATAAGTCTGACCATTCAATCAAGCGTACGGCGAACCGGGCGTTTATCACAACAGCAATTTCTCAAAACGGCGCGCTCGATGCACTTTTTATTCTTGGCCTTCAATTCCGGCTCATCTGGGATATCGCTCACATCTACTCGCAGAGGCCAACATTTAAGGATTTAAGTTTTCTGTACAGTAATGTTCTTGTAACCGCATTTATAGCCAGCACCATCGACGAGGCTGAGTACTTTGAAATAATTGAGTCGTCCATGTCGCAGGGTATCGGTTCTGTAGTATCCATACTTCCCGGAACGGCTCTTATCGTAAATTCTACCATAACCGGGAGCTCGAATGCTTTTTTAACCCTGCGGGTGGGTAAAGTAACGCAAAAGTATTGCGGATCACTAGTAAGGCATGAGAGACAAACCATTCGAAATTCAGCTACTTCTGAAGCAGCAAAAATGCTGGCCGGTATTGTTTATAAGGGAAGTAAAAAGCTGGTGAGATATATGGGATCGGCACCGTTTAAACTGGCCTCGAGGCCTTTCTTCAGGAAAAGTGAAGAATAGAGTTTCCTGAAGCAGGTTTTAAGAACCTGGGTTTGAGATAAGAATGAAAGCTATCGCACTATCCCTTTGAAGGGTGAGGCATTCCAAGAACCTCAAGTATTGCCGGAGTAACATCAAGGATGCTGGATGCATTCTTAAAAGGTGCAGTATTGCCTTTCACAAATAGCGGCACTGGATTTCTGGTATGCGTTTTCAAGTTTAAATTTTCCATATTTCCGTGATCACTTGTCATCACAAAGGTGTCGTTCGGGTCCATATTTTCCAGAATATGAATCATAAACCGATTCAAAATAGTCAGTACTTCTTCTGATTTATCTTTATCCATTTCATGACCCGACTTGTCTGTGAGATAGTACTCATACAGAATCAGATCGTATTTCTTTAGAGCATTAATCACTCTAGTTCCTGCGTCCTCGGGCGTTATCTCAGGCACATCAAGACCGAGCATATTCCGCCATGCCGACTGTATGATTTCGGCAGTAACGGCTCTTTCTTCCAGAATGTCCTGAAGAGAGTTAAGTTTAAGACCAGCAGATTTTGCCATTAATGTGGTTGAGGTCCATCGGTCGCGCATCTCCGATCGTTGAAAAAATATCTCCGGATAGGCATTCAAAAAATGCGGCTTCAATCCCATTTCTATAACTTTATGAAAAAGGCTTCGTTTGCGCAGAATCGGTTTTGTTGTCGAATAAGGAAAAGGACCAAAATGTTTACCTACCAGTTTGGATGCGTTTTCTCCCGAAAAAAGCGCAACCTGACCCGTTCCGCTTTGGGGAAGTCCAACCACGCCGAGATTGGCATCCAGTTTTTTAAACAGACGCTGTTCTTTGATCACCTCTTCACAACCTGAATGCAGGCCTTCACAGCCTGTAAACCATGAAAAAGCTTTCCATTTCTCTGAAGCAAGGGGATTTTTTTCTGTTTTCTTCCCTATTCCAATACCATCCACAAACAAAAAAAACAGCGCCATTACTTCTCCACAATCAGTGTTACGGGACCATCATTTACCAGTTCCACATCCATCATCGCACCAAATTCTCCGGATTCCACCTTCAGCCCGCTCATATCTTTAAACCTCTCAATCATTCTCTGGTACATCGGCTCCGCTTTTTCGGGCCGCGCAGCTTCAATAAAGCTGGGTCGTGTTCCTTTTTTTGAATTCCCATAAAGCGTGAACTGCGATACAACCAGAATCTCCCCATTTACATCCATAACCGATTTATTCATTTTACCATCATCGTCCTCGAAGATTCTGAGCTTCGATATTTTATCACAGCACCACCTCATCTGATCATCTTCGTCATTTTCATGAATTCCCACAAGCAGCAGCAAACCCTTGCTGATCTGACCGGAAACAGATCCTTTAACCGTGACCGATGCTCTTTTCACGCGCTGAACTACAATTCTCATGTGTTAATATAATTGTGGATAATGTACACTTTCCTTGTGGAGAACAAGATATCAGAAATATTTAGCCATCTTCTCCACATTAACTCACAACAAAAGAAAGTTTCCAACAGGTTCAAAGAATAACTTTTGGTGTGAATCAAAGTGAATACATAGTTATGTGTGATTTATAAACCGATGTGAATAGTGTCAATAAATACAACCTAACTAATTGATAATACTATTTTAGTTATTCACAAAGTTTTGAACATAGCAGTAAGCCTGGCTGGATAAATAAGAATAACTTTTTTATCAACATATCCACAGTACTCTACTACTATACAACAAAATTTTAATTCCAATTTTTTTCGTTTATACCTGTGGAAAACCTTCTGGAATAATTCAAAATCAGGTGATTCTTTCTTTATATATTTAATCTCTTTCTTAGAAACAGGAACTGTTTCAACCATATAATGCAGTAACATAAACAACGTGTCAGAAAAAAGATTCACCTACAAAGATTCCGGTGTTGATATTAAAGCCGGTGAAGAACTTGTCGACTCAATCAAAAATGTAGTGAGGGAAACCCACAACGCCAATGTTGTTTCCAATATTGGCGGATTCGGTGCTCTCTTTACTGCAAATTTCAGAGAGTATAAAGAACCCATATTGGTAAGCAGTGTTGATGGGGTAGGCACAAAACTGATTGTAGCCTTTAAAATGAACCAATATGATACCGTTGGCCAGGATCTTGTAAATCATTGTGTGAACGACATTGCTGTATGCGGTGCTCTACCGCTTTTCTTTCTCGACTATTTTTCGACAGGGAAACTTGAGCAAAATGTAGGGTATGATGTGATCAAGGGATTTGCCAAAGCGTGCAAGGAGAATGGGGTTGCATTAATTGGTGGAGAAACGGCTGAAATGCCTGATATATATAAGAAAGGTGAATTTGATTTGGCAGGAACCATTGTAGGTGTTGTAGACAAGGACCAATTGATTACCGGGGAGAAAATTAATAGAGGAGATGTGCTTTTAGGTTTTTCAAGTACAGGCCTTCATACCAATGGTTACTCGCTCGCACGTAACGTATTGTTCAGCAAATATGATGTTCATGACAAAGCCGAAGGACTTGACGGTACCGTAGGTGAGGAGCTTATGAAGGTTCACAAGTCCTATTTGCCTATTATCAGTGAGCTGAAAAGTATAGATGGCGTAAATGGGTTTTCCCATATTACCGGAGGCGGTATTGTTGGAAATACGAAGCGTATTTTACCAAATGATCTCAGCCTTTCCATTGATTGGACCAGCTGGGAACGGCCTCAGATTTTTAACCTGATTCAGAAAATTGGAAACGTACCCGAAGAAGATATGAGAGCATCTTTCAATCTTGGCATTGGTTTGATAGCAGTTGTTTCGAAAGATGCGGTTGACGAAGTTAAAAAAACTGCGACAGAATCAGGTGAGGAACCGATACGAATTGGAACTGTTAAATAAAAAACCGAATCAGTAATGAAGAAAGTTAAACTCATTGAGATTGCACACGGTAGAAGCGGTGATAAAGGGAATGGATCCAATGTTGGAATTATTGCAAGACATCCGGAGATCTATCCGTTTCTGAAAAAGGTTCTTACAGAAGAGAGAGTTAAAGAGCATATGAAGCATATCTGTAAAGGAAAAGTTGAGCGCTTTGAAATGGAAAATATCGGTGCTCTCAATTTTATCCTTAATGAAAGTCTTGGAGGCGGAGGCACGGTTTCCCTGAAGTTGGATGCACAGGGGAAAACACATGCCTCTACGCTCTTAAGAATGGATTTGGACGTACCTGATGAGTTGCTGAAATTAATCTAAAGCTTGATTTTAGATGTTACTTTAAAAGCAGCATTTTTTCAGATCTCACAATGTTGCCGGAGGTCAGCCTGTAAAAGTAAACTCCGGAAGAGAGCAAACCGGCATCAACAGGTATTTCGAAATAGCCTACGTCCATATTCTGATCGAGTACGGTTTGAACTCTAGCGCCAATAGAATTAAAAATGTCAATTCTAACAGGAGCTGATTCCGGTATTACGATTGGAATTACGGTCTGATTGTTAAACGGATTAGGATAGTTGTTTCCAAGCATAAACTCCGGATTTGAAAAGAGAAATTCTATCTCCAAATTTGATTCGATTTCAAAGTCATCCGCAAATACAGAATAGTTTACTGTCTGTTCATTTTGGCTTGAGATTGCAAATTGTGCACGTCCTTCTGTATCGGTCCTGTCATTAATGACTCTCACTGTCGAAAACCCGGCTGATTGTTCAATTACCACATCTATGTCGGGAATTGGATCTCCGTCTGAGGATCTCACAACTACATCTAAAATACTTTCCTGTTCACCGGTTGCTAATACCCTATTTCTGTCGAGAGAAACAATAGAATTTTGATCACTGACGTCATTTGTTGTGAACTGAATATTATCTCCATATGCAGTGCCTCCACTATTGGTAGCATAGGCTCTGGCATAATAGGTAGTGTTGCCTTGAAGGCCTCTCATTACAATTCTAAAAGGGTTTTCTGATAGTACGCTGGCACTGCAATTGTCAAGCAGGTTTGGATTGGGTGAAGTACTCCAGCAAAATCCTCTTCTTGAAACTGGAAAATCTCCCTGATCGTCGATTGTACCTACTCCTTCTGCAATGCCTGCAGTAATATTGGTGACTTCGGTGGTGGTTACTTCAGGTGCACCTTCAAGAGATCGATAGTTTGCAATTACGTGTTTTATATCTCTTGCACTTCTTGCGTTATCTGCGGGTGCTCCAAACTCTTCGTATGATCCGGTTGGCACACCCTGAAATGTAACGTCAGGATTAGAGAAAATTTGTACACCCTGTGAACCTTCATTATAGGTCATTACGGATGCGTATGAAATTGCATTCTCTCCGGTCCATCTCCAGCCGGTTGAGTACGGAAATACTCCACCCAGGGGACCAGCTGCATTGGTATTTTGAAGCCTGCTATGTGACATACCCATATTATGGCCCATTTCGTGAGCGTGTGTAGTTCCGGCTGCCTGTTGCACTCGCGTGAGTGAAAATCCGATTCTGGAATTACCTTCCGGATTGGTTAAAAGCCAGGCAATACCACCAACATCATCTGCAAGTGTAAACATTGCCACAAGATCGGCTTGGTGTATATCCCTCCACTCATGAACTTCACTCAATATGGATGAAGGTTGGCACAACGAAGAATTTGGTGTATATGTAGTGGTGGAGGTTAATCTGCATAAATCAGTAGACGAGCTACCGCTCTCAACATAATCTACTTCTGCTGTGTGTACCAGGCGAAACTCTAGATTCACATTCGCATTATCGACTGTGTTCTGAGCTACTGCCATAGATTGATTAATGGTATTTTGTATACTACCTGCATTTAATTGAGCCCAGGCCCTTGCCCGTTGAGTATAAACAACCATCACGTCAATTACGGCTCTGCCCTCATCCTGTGCTGTATCAATATCCATTTGGTGCATTTTTTGACTCGATACATCGTCAACTTTCATGTCATGATCTACGCCACAGCTTAACTCATCTCGCTCATGGGGATCCACCTTGAGGAAAAAGTGCTGTGTTTCTTCTGTAGAATATTTGATATCGTAAAAGCTGTGTCTTTCAACATTTTGGATACTTGATAATACAATTCCATCCGAGTACGAAAGAGTAAACGAATTTCTCCAGTCGTCATTTATAAATCCCGTTATCGACCAGTCACCATCAAGCTGTTCTATCACTCTTCTGACAGTAATATTGTAGATCTCGCCGTCAAAGTTTTCAATTTCAAATTCATGAACATTTCTATTCCTAATATTTTGAAATAGAGATTCATTTAAGTGAACCGGTACCTTTTTGAGATCAGCCCGGCTTTTTGCTGCCCACTCTGTACTGGGGTCACCAATTTTTTCAAATAGCAAGTGTTCTGCCTGCCTCGATTCAGCCTGAAGCGGTAAGATTAAGGCAAATACAAAGAGTAGTGGTATGTAGCTATACTTCATATAGAATACGTTATGGTTAAATCGTATCGTGTAAAAATATTGGTAAAACTTAAACCCTTAAATTTAATTTTTCCAATCTATTCTGAAACTGTTTTATAGCAAAATCAAGAAACCACTCTTTTTTCAATCCAAAAGGAACAACTTCATATGGCTCAAAGATTTCGTGGATGATATTTGTTGCATCCGTTAAAAGAGTTTCGAGTTCTAATTCAAATAATTCTATAAGGTCGGGGTTTTCTGAGAGTAAACGGTTAATCAGATAGATACCGTATGCAATGTGTCTTGATTCATCTTGCTTTAACTTGATAATGCCCTCTTGCATTCCTGGGAGTATGTTGTTTTCCGCAAGCATCCTGTAATATGCTTCATATCCTGTTTCTGCAAGAGTGCCTTCAACAATCATATTGTAGGTTCCTGAAGCTCTCAATTGAGATGCTGGAGAACTGTCATTTTCAAGCGCCTGTAATGCTGAGGGAAGTTTTTGGTAAAAAAGAATTTTATAAAAATGAGTGTGAAAAGACTCAAAGTCAGGCTTTTGCTCCATTACTTTGTATACAAATCGAGAAAAGAATTCCGTGTGTTTTGCTTCTTCCCACAGAAAAGACGTAAGAAATATTTCTTCTTCAATCCTTTTCTCATTTGCGATAACACGAATCAATGGAAGCAGATCAAGCGTAACTGCCTCTTCGCCCGCCATAAAAAGTGCAGAAAGATGGATAATTATTTTTTTTTCTTCAGCGGTCAGTTTTTTCCAATCTTCCCTGTCTTTTTCGAAAGAGATATCGGCCGGATTCCAAATACCGAACACCTTGGCCTTTTGAAATAGCTTCATTGGAAAGGAATCAAAATCAATTCCTCTTGTTGTGGATACAAAAGAAGTGTGCTCTGTGTAACCACTGCTGCCATTTGATTTCTCTGTATACGCATTGTTTGCGGATTCCTTGATTTTTTCGACAGCCGGAGCAGCATCTAACAGTGCTTTTGCAGCCTTCGTTTGTGTTGATAGAAGCACCATACTTCCTTTTTCAAGCTTAAGTTTTCCTTTCATCAGCATCATTAATGGATCCTTTCCCGATTCAATCATTTTGATCCATGTCTCAGCAACGGCAGAGAGAATAGCGTCTGCATTAGGTTCATCCTTTGCAGAGGCGTATCTCAGCTCATCACAAACGCCGGCTTTCAGGTCGAGGTAGAAACCGATGGCATCAGGATTGTTTAAAAACTTATGGCTGTCCGTTACCTTCAGTATCAATGGGGCATTCCATCCGGCCCCGTGGGCTTTATACTCATCACTTGAATTAATGGCTGCTTTCCAATCATCTATCCATTTTTTGGAAAATATGGTAGCTGGCTCATCTTGTTTTCTTTTGAACGTATTGAACATGATCTGAGAATGGTTTTCGTTTAGATGCTGTGTGTCTGAACGGAAATCAGCTTTTAGTTATTCCAAATAAAGCGATATTTTTGATGAAGTTACAACTACTCCAAACAAAGTTTATAAAAACATAAAAAACAACGGTATATGAATAGTTTACATCCCACATATGATGTCATTGTAGTGGGAGGAGGCCATGCCGGAAGCGAGGCTGCCGGTGCAGCTGCGAGAATGGGAGCCAAAACACTAATGATTACCATGAATATGGACGCGATTGCAAAAATGTCGTGTAATCCTGCCATGGGTGGTGTTGCCAAGGGCCAGCTTGTAAGAGAGATAGATGCTCTTGGAGGGCTCAGCGGTATTGTAAGTGATGAGAGCGGAGTTCAGTTCAGAATGCTGAACCTTTCTAAAGGACCGGCAATGTGGAGTCCCAGGTGCCAGAGCGACAGGATGCTTTATGCTCAGAAAATGAGAGAACAGCTCGAGCAGATACCGGATCTTTATTTCAGGCAGGATAATGTTGTTGATATTGTTACCGATGCCGAAGGAAAGAAAGTAAAGGGAGTGGTAACCCAAACAGGCCAGGTTTTTGAATCGGAATCTGTGATTTTGACAAGCGGTACGTTCCTGAACGGCATTATTCACATCGGGGAAAGTCAATATGGTGGAGGCAGGTCGGGAGAAAGGGCGTCGATTGGGATATCCGCATCCCTAGAGAAGCTTGGTTTTGAAATAGGCAGGTTAAAAACAGGAACGCCACCAAGAATAGACGGCCGTTCGATTGATTACAGTAAACTGGAAGTGCAGTACGGAGACGAGGATCCAAGTCCGTTTTCTTTTATGACAGATTCCCTTCGCGGCGTGGATGAGCAACTTACATGCTGGATTGGATATACGAACAATGCCGTCCATGAAATGCTGAAAACGGGTTTCGACAGGAGCCCGATGTTTAACGGCCGAATAAAATCTGTAGGGCCGAGATACTGCCCAAGCATCGAAGATAAAATAAATCGGTTTGCTGACAAGGATCGCCATCAGCTTTTCCTCGAACCTGAAGGGTGGAATACCTATGAGATGTATTTGAATGGATTTTCCACCTCGCTGCCCGAAGATGTACAGTATCATGCTCTCAGAACCATTCCGGGGTTTGAGAAAGCAGTAATGCTCAGACCTGGCTATGCCATTGAATATGACTATTTTCCGCCATATCAGATCAAACGCAGCCTTGAGACTAAACGAGTAAGCGGTCTTTTCTTTGCCGGCCAAATCAACGGAACCACCGGCTATGAGGAGGCAGCTTGTCAGGGGCTGATGGCCGGTATAAACTCGGCATTATATATCAATAAGAAAGAACCATTTGTTTTAAGAAGATCTGAAGCATATATCGGCGTTCTGATAGATGATCTGATCAATAAGGGCACAGAAGAACCATATCGGATGTTTACTTCAAGGGCAGAACACAGAATTTTGCTCCGGCAGGATAATGCAGATCTGCGTTTAACAGAGCTTGGCAAAAGAATAGGGTTGGTTCAGGATGACCGTTATGAGCGCTTTGCCCAAAAGAAATCTGAAATTGACAGGCTTTACGATCTGATTAGCGATTACACGGTAAGGCCGGAACAGATGGATGTAATGTTAAAGAGCAAGGGAACCGCTGTATTGTCACAACCGGTAAAGGCAAAAACGCTGGTGCCAAGGCCTGAAATTCATATTTCTGATCTCTTGAAAGCGGATTCTGAGCTGAAGAGACAGGTTGATGAGATTACAAGCAACCGCTACGTGATTGAACAGGTGGAGATTCAGATCAAGTACGACGGATATATTCAGCGCGAATTTGATATGGTTGAGGAACTGAGCCGCCAGGAAAATACTCCGATACCCGAAAGGATTAACTACGAAAGAATCAAGAGCCTTTCAGCGGAGGGAAAAAGCAAGCTTGAAAAGATCAAACCTGAGACAATCGGTCAGGCATCAAGGATAAGCGGTGTTTCTGCCAGTGATGTCGCCGTTCTTATGGTTTATTTGAAAGGGTAGGTGTTTCACGTGAAACATACGCTTAGTCAGGTTGAACTATCATCAGACGCACTTCGCACGGCGGAATTATTGTACAAACAGAATGAGCTATTGCTCGAAAAGTACATCGACCTGCTTCTCGAGTGGAACGAAAAAATAAACCTTGTAAGCCGCAATGTTTCACGTGAAACAGTACGTGATCATGTGGTCCATTCTTTAATTCCTGCTGGACAGAACATGCTTGAAACTCGCAATGAATGGATCGATTCGGGTACCGGAGGAGGGCTCCCGGGAGTGCCGCTTGCAATTTGCATGAAATCAAAAAGATGGATTTTGAATGACAACGTAAAAAAGAAGATGCGCGCTGTTGCAGATCTTACAGAAAGGCTTAAACTCAAAAATTGTGACATTGAAGCAAAAAGCATTTCATTGCTTGACTTTGAAAAGGGCACGGGTATCGTAACCAAGCACGCATTCAAGATTGAGGACCTCTTAAGGCTTCTTGGTAGCAAACCATGGAAAACAATCATTATGTGGAAAGGAGCGGATGATGCCATTCAGGAGATAAAATCATCCCGGAAAAAGATTAAGGCGACGATCTACAGGTTTTCTTTTGGCAAAGATTATCCATTTTACGAAGGTAAAGGGCTGGTGAAAATAGAGAGATGATTACGGCGTAAGTGTTACCGAAATGAAATCAGTACAATACACTAATTGACAGGGGTTACCTGATTATACCTGGTGATAGTCAACTTTACTTAAAAACGGCCACATCATTTTTGTATCATACAATAAACAGATTCAATACATATCTATGTCGAGATTAAAAAGTTCAGAGCGCCGGATGAAGCTGATCCTGATGCTGCAGGAATCGAACAAGCGCCTTACTGTAGATGAACTCGCCGAGACCTTTGGAGTAAGCAGGCGAACTATCTTCAGAGATTTCAATGTGTTATCGGAAATTAATGTGCCTGTAACATGGGATCAATACAGCGGTTATGGAGTGATGGATGGGTATAAAATTCCGCCCTTAATGTTTACATCCCATGAGCTTGCAACGATCATGGTTGGATTGAACTTTGTGAAATCCCAGGTTGACAAGAAGCTTGTTGAAGATGCGAAAGGTGTTGAAGTTAAAATAAAGAACACGCTGCCAAATGATTTAAAGCAGTTCATGAACTCTCTGGATAACCGGACCATTGTAGACCCGTTTCTGCATTTTGGCCATGAGAAAAAAGATGGCGGAAACTGGTACCTTCTTAGCAGCGCGATCTCTCAAAAAAAATCCGTGAGCTTCACCTACCAAAGTAAGTCGGATGGCAGCATATCGGAAAGAAAAATTGATCCCTATCTTTTGGTTTTTTACAGGGATCATTGGAACGTGATTGGTTTTTCACACAAAAGAAAAGCAATTCGGAATTTTGTGCTAAATAGAATGAGTGACGTCAAAATTACGCCCGAAAATTTTGACGATAAACCGAATTTGAATGCTGAGGCCCTAATTTTTGGCCCTAACGAATCTGGACAAAAAGTAGAGGTATTGGTCGATGCAGAAGCTGATCGCGCGTTTAAAGCCAATCTGCCGACAAAGATTTTAAAGCAAACCATGGCTTCAGGTAAAAAAATTAAGGTTGAGTTTAAATTTCAAAATCTTGACTTCCTCAACGAGTGGCTGCTGCAATTCGGAGATAAGGTGAAAGTTCTTTCACCGAAAACGCTGATCAACAAGAGAAAAAAAATTATTGAAAAGATTATCTCAAATCTTTGATGACAAAATCTTTGTAAGGGATCCTGATATTTTGGTTCATACTATAAATAATTCGGAGTGAGTATGAACAAAGAAGAGTTTCAGAAATTTTTTGATGAAAACAGGGAAAAGTATATTCCCGGAATTTTCAACTATTGTGACAGATGGTGCGAGCGTTGCACGATGGCAGACAAGTGCAGTTTGTATGCCATCGAAAAAGAAGAGCTTTCAGAACCATTGGATGAAATGGATCCCGACAACAAAGAACTATGGGACCATCTTGGAAACATGATGACCATCGCAATGGAACTGATCCGTGATTTTGCTGAAGAACAAGGAATTGATCTTGAGTCGATTTCGGCAGAAGAGGAAATGGCTGAGTGGGAAAATGCGAAAAAAGAGATCGATGAACACCCGCTCAGTAAACAATCATATAAATATGTGGAAGCATGCAAAGCGTGGTTCGAGGAAAACAGGGCCGCTATTGACGCGATCGCGGCCGAATTGAACCAAAAAGCTAAACTGGAAATTAATCCAAGCCAAACCCATGCACAGGCAAAAGAGATTAATGATTACCTCGAAGTAATTCACTGGTATCAATTCCAGATCCATATCAAGATTAACAGAGCACTCTCACCGTCACTGTTAGGTGATGATATGGAAGACCCTGTACAAAACGATAACAACGGGTCAGCCAAGGTTGCGCTTCTTGGAACCAACAGATCAATCGCCGCATGGTATGGCCTGTTTAAATATCTGCCCAATTTTGAGGATGAAATCCTGAACATTTTGGTATTGCTGGAACACACCAAAAAAGGCATTGCAAAATCATTTCCTAACGTTCACAAATTTGTAAGGCCGGGATTTGATGAATAGCGGCTGTTCCGGGATTCGATGAATTACGCTATCCTGACTTCAGAAATAAGTGCAACAGCATTGTTAAAGTGACAATCAAGAAGTCCCCTCTCGAGAGGCTGTGAAAAATTATGTAATCAAAGATCTTCGCCTAAAATTTTTACCCTCGAAGGGTCGGGACAGGCACGAAGACGCTAAGCCACGAGAGAACACGAAGTAAAATAAAATCAGTTCTATAGCCTACGTAAAATCTTTGTGCTTTCGTGACTTCGTGGCCATTAAAACCAGACTTATTATTTACTTGTATTTAGATTTCTCACAGCCTCTCGAGAGGGGCTCCGAGCGCTCATCTTTTGAACATGGAGCGACAGCGAAATGAAACGATTCCCACGGAGTGATTTAGGGGTGTGTTGCCCCGAATGGGATCCTGTTGGTGAAAAAGGCCAATGAGCTAATTTTTTAACACAAGTCTTGCTCAAAGAGTTTTAACCACCTCCCGAAAAATCGGGACAGGCCCGGCTCTTCCTTACGAAGGAGGGCAGACTCTTTTTTCAAATTCTTACACAGATCTCACGTTCAATAAAACTCTGAAGCAAAAAAAAGGCTCCCAAAAACGGAGCCTTTCTAAAGATTGAAGATGAGTTTATAAATCAAGATACAACCGGTGCATCCCCTTCATCATCATCCTCGTTTACAACCCTTGTTACGGCGGCAATCTTGCCATCGTCATCGAGTCGCATAATTCTTACGCCTTGCGTATTTCGTCCCATGGTGCGAATGCCTTTGCACTGCATACGGATAACTTTACCGCTGTTGGTTATCACCATCAGGTCGTCCTTATCTGAGACTTCCTTAAGGGCGATCAGATTCCCGGTTTTAGGTGTTATCTTCAATGTTATCACGCCCTTGCCACCTCGGCTTTGTTCACGGTAATCGTCAACAAGCGAGCGTTTGCCATAGCCGTTTTCCGAAATGGCGAGCACCGTGGCTTCGTGAGTATTTTTGATCACAACCATGTCAACCAGCTCATCATTTTTGCCGAGAGTCATACCTCGAACTCCGGAGGTGTTGCGTCCCATTTCGCGGGCATCACTTTCATGAAAGCGGATGGCACGCCCGTTTTTGTTAGCAAGAATGATGTTGCTGTCACCATCGGTCAAAGCTGCTCCCAGCAGGCTGTCGCCATCTTTGATGTTGATAGCGATAATTCCATCACGCCGCGGACGGCTGTAGGCTTCGAGCGTGGTTTTCTTCACCTGGCCCTGCTTGGTTGCCATAATGATGGAGTGAGAATGGATGTAATCCTCATCATCCAGTGTTTTCACCGGTACAAATGTTTTGATGCTGTCATCTTTCTCAATGTCGATGAGATTCACAATGGCGCGGCCCCTTGCCAGCCTCGACCCTTCCGGAATTTCGTACACCTTGAGCCAGTAGCAGTTTCCTTTTTCTGTAAAGAACAGGATGTAGTTATGATTGGTTGCCACAAACAGATGCTCCACGTACTCGTCATCTTTCGTTGTGGTACCTTTCATTCCTTTGCCCCCCCTTCTCTGACGCCGGTAACCGCTCACGGGCATCCGCTTGATGAAGCCCTTATTTGAAATGGTAACCACAACGTCTTCGTCGGCAATCATGTCTTCGACGCTGAAGTCTTCGGCAGAGTAAACAATCTGTGTTCGCCGCTCATCACCGTAGCGGTCTTTCAGGTCAGTAAGTTCCTGCTTGATGATTTCATTCTGCTTGTCCCTGTCAGAAAGGATCTCACGATACTCGGCAATTCGGTCTACAATGTCGCGGTATTCCTGGTCGATCTTTTCACGCTCAAGCCCTGTAAGTTTTTGCAGGCGCATGTCGAGAATTGCTTTCGCCTGTATGTCGGTGAGTGCGAATTTTTTACGAAGTTGACTGTTAGCTTCCTGAGGATTCTTGGAAGCCCGAATAGTTTTAATAACTTCATCAAGATTATCGAGCGCTATCTTTAGCCCTTCCAGGATATGTGCACGTGCTTCCGCCTGGTCAAGATCATATATGGTTCGCCTGATAATGACTTCAACACGGTGCTCGATAAAGTGTTCTATCAGTTCTTTGATCGCCATAACCTTAGGTCGGCCTTTGACGAGCGCCAGATTAATCACGCCAAATGTTTGCTGCATCTGCGTGTACTTGTAGAGCTGGTTCAGAACAATGCCCGCATTGGCACTTCTCTTCAGAATAATTACAATCCTCATTCCGTCGCGGTCCGACTCATCGCGAATTTCAGAGATGTCCGTAATCTTTTCGTTATGAACAAGGTCGGCAATTTTCTCAATGAGCGTGGCTTTGTTAACCTGGTACGGGATTTCCGTAACTACAATCTGCTCTCGACCGTTACGGAGCTCCTCTGTATTGGCGCGGGCGCGCATGGTAATTTTACCGCGGCCGGTTTCGTAGGCTTCCTTCACGCCTTCATAACCGTAAATAATGCCTCCGGTTGGAAAATCAGGAGCCGTGATGAGCTTCATCAGCTCCGAAGTTTCTATCTCCGGATTATCGATTACTGCAACCGTACCGTCAACAACTTCGCGCAGGTTATGCGGCGGCATATTGGTAGCCATCCCCACGGCAATACCTGAAGCTCCGTTCAGAAGCAGGTTTGGAAGCATGGCCGGAAGAACGGTAGGCTCGGTCAGCGTATCATCAAAATTGGTCTGGAAATCAACGGTTTCCTTGTTGATATCCGTTAGAAGCTCCTCGGCAATTCTCTGCATCCGAACCTCTGTGTAACGCATGGCCGCTGCTGAGTCACCGTCAACAGATCCAAAGTTACCCTGGCCGTCAACCAGCGGATAACGGAGCGAAAATTCCTGCACCATTCGCACAATAGAATCATAAACCGCCGAATCGCCATGCGGGTGATACTTACCGAGAACCTCACCAACAATACGTGCACTCTTTTTATAATTGCGGTTGTGAAGCATTCCGAGATCACTCATCCCGTAAAGCACACGCCGGTGAACCGGTTTCAGGCCGTCACGAACATCGGGTAGGGCTCTCGAAACAATCACCGACATCGAATAATCGATGTATGACGATTGCATTTCGTCTTCTATTGTGATGGGGATAATCTTTTCGCTTGCCATTATTTAATTTTGAGTGATATGTCTTGAGTGATGAGGTTACAGAATAGTATGTTGCAAATGATCGTGTAAAAGGAATCCGTTTATAGCTGAATATTCTTTTGCGATAGCCATCTCGGTTTCCACTTTAGATGTCGAGCGTGGCGTACTTGGAATTACGTTCGATGAATTCCCGCCTGGGTTCAACATCATCACCCATCAGTGTAGAGAACATTTTATCAGCCGCGGCCGCATTTTCTACGGTCACCTGCTGAAGCGTTCTGGTTTCGGGGTCCATAGTGGTTTCCCATAACTGATCCGGGTTCATCTCGCCCAGCCCTTTGTACCGGGAAACATCGAATTTCTTTTTTGACTTTTTGAGGTCTTTAATGATTTTATCGCGGGTTTCATCATCCCATGCATACTGAATTTCGCCCCGAGTGGATGTAATTCTGTAAAGAGGGGGTGTTGCGATATAAATATGTCCGTGATCAACCAGCGGATGCATGTACCTGTAGAAGAATGTTAGCAGTAGCGTGCGGATATGTGAACCATCCACATCGGCGTCTGTCATGATAATAATTTTGTGATACCTCAGTTTGTCGATCTCAAACTCCTCTTCATGCCCAACACCGGTACCGAGGGCGGTTATCATCGCCTGTATTTCCTTGTTTTCAAGAATTTTGTTGATCTTGGCCTTTTCCACATTGAGTATTTTACCGCGAAGCGGAAGAATAGCCTGGAAACTTCGGTTTCTGCCCATTTTGGCAGAGCCGCCGGCCGAATCACCCTCCACAAGGTAAATTTCACTGTGAGCGGG
>PWWL01000228.1 GCA_003561515.1 Balneolaceae bacterium | reverse complement strand
TCAATTCTATTCTCTTGCATTCGATAATTCGGCTTCATCAAGAAGCGTTTCAAGATAGTGCAGGTAGCGCGAAGGTAGTTCGAACGGGCGCTCGAGCGGAATGGCGGGCAGTCTTGGAATCTGGATAACGGGCCGCATAGGCTTCAGTCCTGGATCCCATCTGAAGTTACTCAGCCTTCGATCGATATTGGCAGGATCTTCGGGCAGCCAGGAGCCGTCGGGGGTGCGTTCGGCTTTAAAGAAATCAAATTCACCATCTTCAAAAATCATAGTGGAAGCTCCGGCAGCTATCAGCTCTATCAATCCATCGGGCTCATCATCTTCATCTTTTACATGAAAGATAATTTCGGAGTTATCGAATACTCTTATTCGCTCAACCACGCCATTTTCGAAATAGGCATGAAGTGTGTCGCCGGTCATCTGATGCAGCCTGCCGGTAATGGTATCCTCCTGTACAGCAATCGGACGGGTGTAGGATGACAAAAAGCGGATATCCTCATCTTCAAGAAAGACTTCAATTACCGGCCCTGCCAGCTGAATGTTTTTTTGCCAAAGTATAGGGTTCGAACGAAGCACAAACTGGTCGAGGTCATCCCTGTATTTGGCGGTGTCTGCGATGGCGGAGAATTTTGTGGACCAGATTCTGACATCTCTGTACGCATCCAGGGAAGAGAGCGTATCGGTATCAAAGATTTCAATCTTTTTGGCAATCATGTGCGTAGTATCTGCCTCGCTTTCGCTCACTTCCATCATCCATGCGTCATCGCCGGTTAACAGTCTGTAACCGGCAGAGTCGGCATAAAGATAGTCGCCGGTAAAAATTATCTTGTCTTCAAAGTCCTCTGCATAAACCCGCCCAAAAAGTTCGTAGAGATCATCATTCCGGTTCATGAAGAGTGAATCGGCTTCAAGATACTGGGTGGAATCGGCCAGCTGCACGTTGCCGCGAAATACGGCGCTGTCAACTGCCTGGTAATATAAACCCGACTCGGCAAGCAGTGTGCCGCGTTCGTCTTCGAAGCGCACGGGAACATCGAAGATGGCAAGGTCAATAATCATATCTACATCGATGGCATCACTAAAAACTGTGTTGGTTTCGGATTGAACGATAACCCTTCCGCGAAGTTCACTGTAATCAATCAGAGTATTGTGGAAAAGTGTGTCGGCCCATATCATCTCTTTTTCAGTCTCAATCTGGATATTGAACGCCTGCAGCCTGTTTTGTCCTACAAACTGGTAAACGCTGTCAGACTCCATCGTCATTCGGTCGGTTGATAAAATGACGTTGCCGAGCAGCTTGCGTATTTGCTGGCCATCAATGGTAGCACCTTCGGCACGGTCTGCCTGATGAATTGTTACTACACTTTGAGCATGTACGTGCTTCGATTGCAGGTTTTGGTACACAAGCAACAGCAGAAACAAAAGCTTCAGATATGTAGATTTTGATGCCATCAATCAACAATCATCCTGCCGCTGATTTCATCGATACTGTAATCAGAAAGGTCGGTCATACCTTCAAATCCGCGTCCCGAAATACTGTCGGTTGGCGTAATAATGGTAACAAACCGGGGTGAACTGATTCGGTTTGTGTTTTGCGACCATAGCAGATATTCAGAATATAGTTCTCTATCTGAAACGGTACGCACACTTACAGAGTCGAAGAGTTCAAATTCGCTTCGGGCTTCCTGATAAACGGCACGCTTGCTCCATGCTTCGGTTTCTACGTTGCCAAGGCTATCGAAAAGTTGAACATAAACCGGCCCGTCGATGTGTGTTTCCTGCCGGGCTCTTGATTGATAGGTTACGGCATAAGTTCCCTGCAGACGGATTTTTGCATTTCCAAACTGCATAAGCATCATGTCCACGTCCCAGCTTTCGGTAGTAACGATTAGCGAGTCGCGAAGTGTGGAACTTACTTGTTCGCTATCGTAGTCGGAGAGGCCGGTACAGGCACCTGATAGAAGCAGAACCAGAAGAAACACCGGCAGCAGGTTACGAGGTGCCAAAATAGCGGTCGCCCGCATCACCGAGGCCGGGAACGATGAACGCATCGTCGTTGAGTTTTTCATCCACTGCTGCGGTGATAATGGTGACATCGGGGTATTTTATTGAGATTCTTTCGAGGCCTTCGGGTGCGGAAATTAAGGATATAAAGCGAATGTTTTTTGCTCCCTGTTTTTTCAGGAAGGTGATTGCATCGTCTGCACTGCCCCCCGTTGCAAGCATTGGATCCACAACCAGCGTCATTGCAGTATCAAGGCCGGGTGGCAGGTTCGAGTAGTAATCAACGGGTTTATGTGTTGTTTCGTCTCTGTACATGCCCAGATGCCCCACTTTAGCGTCTGGCACAAAATCGGTGATGGCATCAACGAGGCTTAAACCCGCCCGAAGAATGGGTATCACCACTATATCTGTGTCGATTTCAAAACCCGTGGTCTTCGTAATAGGAGTTTCGATCGCAGTTTGCCGAAGGGGAAGATCTCTGAGTGCAAAGTATGCCAGAATGATAGCGATCCGCCCCAGTGCCATTCTGAACTCATCTGTTCTGGTGTTTTTATCGCGGAGTATGGTTATGTCGCGGGCAACTACCGGATGATCGATGATGGTTACTTGCTTATTCTGGATCATGTTTCCGCTATGCTTGATTTTCCTTCTGCTCTTTCCGGTATTTCTGGGTTATGTTGTATATAATTTTCGACAGCACGATGAGACCGATGATGTTGGTCAGTGCCATGATGCCGAGCATCACATCACCGAACGACCACACCACGCTTACCGATACTATTGCGCCCAGGAAGTGAAATAACACAAAGACCATCCTGTATGAAAATACCGATTTTTGTCCAAGCAGGTAGTGGATAGACCTCTCCCCGTAATAGCTCCAGCTGATGGAGGTGGAGATCACAAAAAAGAACACGGCAATGGTTACAAGGTACTGTCCTCCCGGCAGCAGCGGACTCAGGCCTATCGAAAATGCGACAGCTGTAAGCGAAGCAACGTTCTCCACCACTCCTCCGTACAGGCGGTCAAGCACGCTGCCGTCCTCATCTGTGACTACCGCGCCTGAACTCCTAAATGCCAGCTCCAATGCCTCAGGACTTAGCTCATCCAGATCGGTTTGCACACTCAACAGTTGTATCTCGCCATTAAACGGAATGGAGTAATTTTCATCCACAAACATTGTGTCGACAGGAATGCCGAAGCGTAACATCTGTCCATTAACGGGCAATCCGTTTTCAAAGACGAGAACATTCTGATCGAGGGGATCGATTTCTGTATCGTTTATCTCGATCGTATAGGAAATATTTCCTTCAGACGGGTTCACTGTTCCTTTGTGATAGCTATCCCACGCACCGGTCACCACGATCACGAGTCCGGTTATTGTACAAACAACAAGTGTATCGATGAACGGGCCAATGAGGCCTACGAGCCCAGCATGGACCGGTTCTTTGGTTTTTGTTGCCGCCATGGCAATCGGAGAAGATCCCTGCCCTGCTTCATTCGAGAACAGGCCACGCTGCACACCATAACTGAGGGTTAAAATAAATGCACCAGAGCCTACGCCCAACACACCTGCCTCAGGCCGGAATGCATTCGTGATAATTGTGGCAAATCCGGGAATGATCTGGTCGAAGTTGAGCAATAAAATGATTAAACCGCCGAGCACATAGAGAATGGCCATTAAAGGAACCAGGCGTGCAGTTACCGCGCCAATTCGTTTGATGCCACCAAGAATAACAGCTGCAACAAGAGTTGCAGTTATCAACCCGGTTACATAGAGTGGAATATTAAATTCCGAGTTCATTACATCTGCCAGGGTGTTGGCCTGAATCGCGTTTCCGGTGAGAAGTGCACAAATAGAACCGGATATGGCAAACAGGACGGCGAGCCACTTCCAGTTGGCGCCCAAACCTCGCTCAATGTAATACATGGGTCCGCCGGATACGGTGCCGTCTTCATTCTCGGATCTGTAATGTGCACCCAGGGTACATTCAGTATACTTTACAGCCATACCAAATAATGCCGTTACCCACATCCAGAACAGCGCACCGGGACCGCCAATATGAATGGCAAGGGCAACTCCTGCAATATTACCAACGCCTACGGTAGCAGAGAGAGCGGTACTGAGAGCCTGGAAGTGATTAATATCACCTTTGTCGTCCGGATCATCATACTTGCCAGATAGAACCTTGAAAGCTTCTTTGAATTGAAAAATTTGAATTAACCCCAGCCGGATTGTGATAAAGATCCCAAATCCGAGAATGACCATAACCAAAAGAGGCAGAGAATCTTGGCCAAAAATCGTCTCCGGAAAGTTCCAGACAATCCTTTCCAGCTCAAAAATAAATCGTTCAAAGGCTTCCATATATAGTTTTTAGGCTTTCAAATTTCTATCAGCAACGAATGTATAAAAGATTTGGCAAAATTTTTGATTTAAAATGGAATGAAAAACGAACGATTGTTGGATTTTTTCTCTTTTTGGAATCGATAGTGTACAGGCAAGCAGGTTAGTCTGTCAGAAAAAGCTTAACACATTTAACCAAAGCAACTTAACAGGACCATGACCAAAGCTGACATTGTTGACGTAATTTCATCTGCTACCGGCATCACAAAGGTAGAAACTGAAGCTGTAGTTAAAGGTTTTATGGATACGGTAATCGACGCCATGAAACGCGGAGAAACCATTGAACTGAGAGGTTTCGGTAGTTTTAAAGTTGTAAAGCGTGCACAGCGCGTAGCTCGAAATCCGAAAACCAACGAAGAAGTGATTGTTCCGGAACAATATGTTCCAATGCTGAAAGTATCCAAAGACTTCAAAGAAGTTGTAAATAAATCCAACAGCTAATTCACGCTACCGTTTTTTCCGGTTAAGGGTACGGCCGGAATATTGAGTTGAAAGGGTGACATGCTACTTTGAAAGGAAATCAATAGCTTTCCGGGATGAAAGATTCATCCGGATCACCCACTCTCTTCCTCGCGCTTATCCTTTTTACGGCGGCTTGTGAACGATTGCCCACCTCAGAGTTTTATGAGGTTGATGGAATTATATCCGCTAATGCACTCTCTGTTGAGAAACAGAAAGGGTGGGAACCCGTTGATATTCCCCTCACCGCTTCACTCATATCCCAAAACCAAATAGATCAGAGGGGCACACTCGATTTCACTTTCTATATCCGTAATCCGGGTGTTTATGGAATCTGGGTCATGGGGTCGATTTATCCCGGTTCGGAGACTTCATCTGTAAATATCCGTATTACCGACGAAGAAAATTTTTTGCTTGAGAGATATCAGCTAATGCCGGATGAGAGTACCATTCCACAATGGATCTCGAGGGATCACAATGGCGAGAGTCTTTTTGCAAAATTTGAGAGACGCGGTTTTTACACAGTCACCGTCGAAACCGGCGGATTGCCCGGGGTTATTATTCACAAGCTGCATCTCACACTTGATAATCTGCGTGAACCTGTGGGCATGGGATACCCGGAAACGCGAAGCCCCGCAGTTGATCCTGTTCTTGAGAAAAGAGAGCATACCGTCAGAATTCCTCCGGGCTGGGCATTCGGGCTTTTGACAGACCGAACTGATTATGATTCATGGGAGCTGAAAGCTGACGGCTGCACTACCGTTATTGGTTCATGTAACTCGTTCAAGAACCGAAAGGTTGATTTGGTTTCCGATACTAAGAGGCATGATGAGTTACGACTAGCACATAAAACTTCAATGGGGAATGAATCCGGCAGAGGATTCTTGTTGGCGCACGCACCGGGTTTGGATGATCCACTATTCAAAAAGTATCCGGCGCTCTGGTTTCCGGACGGTGGCCCCGGAGAAGCAACCATAGGCCAACAGGTGAAGCGTCTGGCAGACCCAGGCCATCCGCTTTATGAAGTTCCGTATCTCGCATTCACTGAAAGTTCAGGGAAGGATGAGCTGTTGCGATGGGTGCAGTTACAGGCATTCAGCAACTTCATGTTTATTCCTCTCAAGCAGATCGAAGAATTGTTGTTGGAACAGGAAGATGAACGTCAATTGCTTCAATTGGTTGAGGAATATGCGGACCTGCGCCGAAGGCTTTTCCCGTATATCTACAGTTACACGCTGAGGTCACGAACAACCCGGGAAAAGATGATCACTGGGAAGAGGGGCTATCCCGGACAGTACCTCTTTGGTGAGGCTTTTTGGGCGGCACCGCTTGTTAGCGGAGAGGCTGCAAGCCGGTCAGTAAGATTCCCTGAAGGCGTTTGGTACAACTATCACACTCACGAATTGTATGAGGGCGGGCAGAGCTGGATTGTTGAAGAGCAGGAGTACAGGTTTCCGCTGTTTGTGAAAGCGGGTTCCATAATTCCGTACAGACCGGAGTCAGTGCCAATTGAAGCCGGGAATAATGAAGTGCTGATCCTGGACATCTACACCGGAGATGCCGGCACCTTTCGCCTGTATGAGGATGACGGAATTTCAACGGACTATCGTCGCGGGGAATTCTCGACGGTGGCATTCCGCTGGTTCGAGCATGAGGATTATGGCACCTTCAACATCGGCGCGATGGTTCGCGGATTTGAGGGTCAGACTGAAACCCGGAAGTACAAGCTGAGATTTCTGTTTGCAGAAAGACCCGTCACCGTAACGGCAAACGGAGATTTGGTTGATGAAGGCAGGGGAGAAGGGCTTTGGCATTATTCTGAAGAAGAGAATGCCCTGGTTATCGACTGGGAGCAGGAGCAACGGCGCAGAACCGAGTTTAAGATCAGGTTTAGGTAGCAGGTTAACTTTGGCCAATTCCACATCGTAGAAAACGATTGAATGTGCAACCGGATGTGGGAATTGATTTAGTTGAATTTAACATCCAGATTAATAGAGGGCTTTGCAAAACCGTTCTTTTGCCCAATGGCTGCGTTATTGGCTGGTTGAAATCCTCATTCCGAGGCATCAGGGCTGCTTTTCAACCTTCCTCTGGCCCCACCCCTTTAAGAAAGTTCCTGGTTCTGTAAAGCCCTCTAGTAGTCAATATTGTGAGCTTTAAAGACTTTAAGTGTACTGAGTTTTGAATTTAATGTCTGACATGAGCAAACAGAGAGATCCGCAATGTCTTTCGGAGACATTGCGGATCTCTCTGTTTGCTATCGATTCTATAACAAAGAATGAGCAACTAATCTTAAAAATCCCTGTAGATAATTAGCCTCCATCCGCTTAGATTCCGTCTCAAGAGAAGTTGATTTCCGTTAACCGGCCAAACCACGGAATCCATGTTTGAAAAACTAAAAGGATTTGTAGAGAAGTTTTCAGAGAGCAGAACATTTGATCCAGCTGTGTTCAATGACCCTATTGCAATTCGAACCTCGTGGTCTCCGCTG
Organism: Balneolaceae bacterium; assembly: GCA_003561515.1. Classification (GTDB taxonomy): domain Bacteria; phylum Bacteroidota; class Rhodothermia; order Balneolales; family Balneolaceae; genus Rhodohalobacter. The sequence continues at coordinate 1,560 of PWWL01000228.1, read as the reverse complement.
AAGAAGGGAGGTTCCAATTTCAAAACACATAAGCTGGTACAGAAAGATCACCATAAATTGTTGTTTGTGCCAACCATCGGAGCTAAGCTCTTTTGCGGCATTTTTGTACTGTTTGGCCTGGTCTTCCTTTTATTTGAGTTTTTTGTGGGGTTCAGCGATCCCGAGGCCACTTTCTTATGGAGCAGGGGAATGGTGATTGTGTTCAGCCTGGTATTTGTGGGTGTGGGAGTGGGTTCGTACTACTTTAAAGCAGTGCCCCGTAAATTTGACAAATGGTCCGGCTTATACTGGAGAGGGTACAAGAAGCCGATAAATATGTACGACCGATCTACGGGCGGGCAATTTGCAAGGCTCGGTGAAATACACGCCATTCAGATAATTGAAGAGCATATCAGCAACAATAACGGATCGTATGCAAGCTACGAATTGAATCTGGTTCTGAACAACGGTGACAGGCTGAATGTAATTGACCATGGCAACATGAGGGCCGTAAAGGATGATGCTCAAACGCTTTCCCGATTTTTGAATAAACCGGTGTGGGATGCTACAGAATAGCTGTAAAGTGTGCTGTTTACTATCTTTTGGATAACAGCTTGAGAATAGTTTGTGAGGCAGGAAAAAAACTGAATGCAGTATTCAAGTAGCTTGTGTATAAGCGTTCTTTATTGTGGTTTTAAGTATTGCTGAAAGGTAATCGAATTTTCGAATGGTTCGATTTTTATGGTACCGTTTGATGGTTCAAAACGCTCATCAGTTGCCTTTATCCGACCGGTAACTGTAATCTCCGTAAAAGATTGCTGATCTCTTTATTGCCCTGGATCTTACACCAAATGCCAGTCGGTTTTGTAGTCTTTAAAGACTTTAAGTGTGCTGAGTTTTGAATTGGATGTCTGACATAAAACCTAATGAAGATCAGATCCTCAATGTCTCCGAAAGACATTGCGGATCTCTCTGTATTGCTAATGATTATGAACAAAGAATGAGCAACTAATCTTAAAATTCCCTGTAGTTATTTAGTCTCCACCCGCTTAGATTCCGTCTCAAGAGAAGTTGATTTCCGTTAACCGGCCAAACCACGGAATCCATGTTTGAAAAACTGAAAAAATTCGCAGAGAAATTTGCGGAGAGCAGAAGATTTGATCCATCTGTATTTAATGATCCCATAGCAGAGCAAACCTCCTGGACTCCGCTGAAGAGGGGAGGTGCGAATTTCAAAACACACAGTCTGAAAGAGATAGATCAGCACAAGCTGTTATTCGTGCCAAGTACCGGAGCCAAACTGTTTTGTGGCCTTTTTGTGGCGGTGGGTACTACCTTTATTTTTCTCGAGCTTTTTGTAGGGGTTAGTGACCCCGACACCGATCCATTTTGGGGCAGGGTGATGGTGATTCTGTTCAGCCTGTTATTTGTGGGTGTGGGAGCGGGGCTCTACTACTTCAAGGCCACGCCTCGAAAATTTGACAAATGGGCCGGCTTATATTGGAAGGGATACAAGAAGCCGGTTAACATGTACGACCGATCTTCGGGGGGTGAGTTTGCCAGGCTGGGTGAAATACACGC
>PWWL01000202.1 GCA_003561515.1 Balneolaceae bacterium | reverse complement strand
GAGGATGTAAATCTGTTTGAGCTGTCTGATACCCGTATGATGCCCGACAGCTATGAATATGCGACAAATGGCGGGCTTAATTACCTTCTTGAAAATCAGGGTGATGGTACGTTTCGGGACGTATCGGAAGCATCCGGGCTTCAGGAAACCCGGCGTTGGACTCTTGCTGCGGCAGCGGCCGATATCAACAATTCAGGATTTCCTGACATTGTACTTGCCAACGATTATGGCGTTGATGAACTGTTTTTGAATGATGGTAACGGAAGGTTTCGGAATGTGAGCCAGGAGGCTGGGCTCGGATTTGTACCCAAGAGCGGTATGAGCGTGGCTTTTGGCGACATTATGAACCGCGGGCAGTTCGCGATTTACATCACCAATATTTCCGAAGCCGGCGTGCTGATGCAGGGCAATAATCTCTGGGTGCCGGCCAGGCGTTCATCAGGAGATGTGCCTCGCTATCGTAACGCAGCCGGTAATATGGGCGTTGAGATCGGCGAGTGGGGATATGGTGGCCAGTTCGTTGACCTGAACAACAATGGAAACCTCGATCTATATGTAGCAAACGGGTATGTGTCGGGTGAACCGGGCACTGATTACTGGTACGACTACTCGCGTGTGGTTGGCGGCAACCGCAACATCATCATTGATGCTGTGAACTGGCCTGCAATGGATGGCAGGAATTTCTCAGGCTACCAGACCAACAAGATCTGGCTGAATGATGGAGCCGGCCGTTTCAGGGAAGTGGCAAACGTAGTGGGAGGAGCGCTCAATCTCGACAGCAGAGCAGTAGCCTACGCCGATTTGTTTGGAACAGGAGCTATGGACATAATAGTCGCCAACCAGCATCAACCGGTAAAGATTTATAGAAATCATGTAACTATCGACCACAATTGGGTTAGCTTCAGGCTTGAAGGACGGGCCGCTAACCGAAGCGCCATCGGCGCTAAAGTTTTGTTGCACTGGCACGACAAGCAAACGCTAAAAATGGTTTCCGGTGGCGATGCTTTTGCATCTCAAAGTCAGCGGCCGGTACACTTTGGCATTGGTACGACCGACATCGTCGAAAAAGCAGAAATATTCTGGCCTTCCGGGGAAATTCAGGTGATTGAAAATCCCGAGCTCAACCGGGTTCACCATATCATAGAACCACAGGCCACGGTAAGTAATTAGGGCAAATAATAGAATTACAGAATAACCTGAATGAGTTTTAGCACATCATTACCTGAGCCGTTTAGTCAAATTACGATCCCCAAAAATTACATTGGACCAATATTGATCAGTGGGATACTATTCGCGGCTCATATTTCATTTGGTATACTCGACACCTGGACAAAACTATTCTCCGCAATTGGTGCAGCATTTATAACTGAACTTTTGCTTCACCGATTTGTAACAGGAAAGTGGCGCGATATTTCAAGCGCATACGTTTCGGGGATTTCGGCAGGAATTTTGGTACGCTCGCCCATGATTTGGCCCTTTGCACTGTGTGCGGCAATCTCGATTGCATCAAAGTATGTATTCAGATACAAAGGAACGCATATATTTAATCCTACCAACTTTGGAATTGTTGTGATGATTATCATTGCTTCCGACAGTATGGCCGTGCTTAGCATACAGTGGGGCAACAATATGTGGGCGATGTTGGTCATTTGGATTGTGGGTTTAATAACCATCTCGAAAGTTAACAGATTCAATATTTGCGCCACCTATGTGGCCGGGTTTTTATTTTTTGCATGGATCAGGAGCATCTATACAGGAGGTTCATTTATGGCCGAGGCTGCCCCTCTTACCGGACCCATGTATCAGCTTTTCGTATTGTTCATGATTACCGATCCCAAAACAACGCTCTCAACTAAAATGGGACAAAATGTGGTTGCGTTCTTAATTGCGTTTGTTGAACTATTCTTTAGGCTGGGGGAAGCAGTATACGCTCCGTTCTATGCCCTTTTTATAGTTGGCCCTATAGCCCTGATTTTTGAAAAATGGTGGAATGAGAGAAAACAAGACGCAGCATCGGTGGTTCGATAAGACGTTTGGTAATCTGCCCTTGAGGCTTCACCCGATACAACCTCAGAATAAGCACAAAGTTATTTGATAAGGGTTCAAAAATATCTCTCGGTAAATATTTTAGTCTGAGTAAACCACGTCTTTTAATATGTGTAAACGAGCACGCAAATCCGCTCTCAGAAAAGCGTATTCAGTCAGGAAAATGGTAAAAAAATTTTTTTAAATCGAAGCTTCTAATTCCTAATTGTTGTTTAAAACCGCGTTTGATTCGGCCAAAGCTATTTTGAAAGCCCAAAAAGTTTAAAAATCGAAGCTGCATTTTTTTTCAGGGGAAATTATGCTTTTTAGAAATTTTTAAACCTTTGTAATATATGGAAATAGGGATATACCTGTCGTCATGAATAATGCTTATATGCGGTAGTGTTCACTCACAAAAAAGCGCTTCCAAATATCCATCTTATTCAATTGTCTATACAACTTCAGAAATTCAGCTCTCATAGTCTTTAAATAAAGATTTTACGCGTGTAAATCTTTGTATTATGGAAGGGCTTTTTTTATAATGAGACGACCTTTTTTAGTGAAGTACGGGTGAAGAACATGAGCACTGAAAAAAGGATACTCTAATCATTAACATAAAAGAAATAGTATGAATGGTATAAAGCTACGGAAAAGCCACTTTTCCAATTCTGAAATACTGAGTTCATTGCTGCGCAATGTATCGTCTAGTCATGCCCTAAAAGCTTTCTCTAGCTTTTTTATGGCATCAGTACTGGTTTTGGGATTAGGTTTTGGAAGCGCTATTGCTCAGGACCGTGTCGAAATTACGGGTACTGTAACTGATGCCTCAGATGGCCAGCCATTGCCAGGCGCCAGCATTATAGTAATGGGTTCAGCAGAAGCTACTGGATCAACAATAGGTACGACCTCAGGGATGGACGGATCTTACACAATTCGTGTTCCTCAAAATCTAAATACGCTGGTTGTCACATTTATTGGATATGTGCGCCAGGAGATACAGATAGATGGGCGTACTGAAATAGATATTGCCCTTTCGCCTGACGTGCGGCAACTCGCAGACGTTGTTGTTGTTGGTTATGGTGTTCAGGACCGACGTGAGATAACGAGCTCGGTTGCCAGCGTAAGTGCCGATCAGTTCAACCGCGGCAACATCAACAATGCCGAAGAACTGCTGCAAGGAAAAGTTGCCGGTCTGCAGATAACACGCCCAGGCGGTGATCCTAACGCAGGCTTTACCATTCGACTTAGAGGCCTCTCAACCATCGGTGCTAACACAGAGCCACTCATTGTAGTGGATGGTGTTGCCGGTGCGAGTTTCCAAAATGTTGATCCAAACGACATTCAGTCCATTGAAGTTCTCAAAGATGCTTCTGCAGCAGCTATTTATGGAACACGTGGATCGAACGGAGTTATTCTGATTACCACTAAAACCGGTGATACCGGAGACGCTGGTGTTTCGGTTAACTACAATGGCCAGGTTTCTACATCAATCGTTGCGAACCGCTACGAAACATTGACCGCCGAAGAGTATCGTTCTCTAGCAAACCAGGGAATTGCAATCAACGATTTAGGTGCGTCAACTGATTGGTGGGAAGAAGTAACACAAAATTCTTACACACAATCTCACAGCCTTGCAATATCCGGCGGAGACCGTCAAACAAACTATCGTGTTTCCGGAAACTACCGCGATGTTCAGGGAATCCAGAAAGGAAGCGGTAATCAAAGATTGAACGCCCGATTGAACATCACGCACCGGGCTTTAAATGACAGGCTTACCCTTACAGGTAACCTCGGTATAAATAACAGAACCGAGCAGATTGGACTTGGAGAAGTTTTCCGTTACGCAACAACATTCAATCCTACGGCTCCACTGGGTAATCCCGGTTCAGGCTTTGATAACTTTAATCCGCTTCAGATTAATGAATTAACAACCTGGGATCAGGAATCGAACCGTTTCTCATTCAGGGTCCAAGGTGAGTATGACTTCTCTGATCTGGTTGATGGATTAGGTGCCACTGTATCATATTCTCGTGAGAATAATGATTTCTTCAGAGGCGAGTACTACAGCAGAGACTTGCGCTTTAGAGGCGCGGGTAGAGGCGGACTCGCTATCCGTGAAACCGTGAACAACCAGAATGAGCTCTTTGAAACGACTGCTAACTACCGCAACACGTTTGATTTCGTGCGGGTGGAGTCAGTAGCCGGTTATTCCTATCAGGAATTTTCTAATCAGGGTCAATTCGCAGAAGGCGGTGGTTTTACCAGCGACAGGCTTCTGTACAACAACCTCTTCCTTGCCAGGGATTTCAATGATGGTGAAGGAACTGTTGCAAGTTTCAACAATGAGAATAAGCTCATTGCATTTTTTGGACGCGTGAACTTAACCTTCGACAATACCTATTTCTTATCCGGTACATTCAGAAGAGAAGGTTCTACCCGTTTTGGAGCTGACAATAAGTGGGGTAACTTCTTCGCTGTAAGTGGTGGTGCCGAACTTACCAATATCATTGACATACCGGAAGCAAATGAGCTGAAAGTTCGTTTGAGCTATGGTGAAACGGGACAGAATGCTCCATTTGATGGTATCTCTATTCAAAGATTCGGACAAGGTGCTAGCTTCCTGGTTGATGGTAACTTCCAGCCTTCAATTGGCCCGGCAAGTAACCCGAATCCGAATCTGAGATGGGAAATCAAAAAAGAGATCAACGCAGGTATTGACTTTGCATTTTTTGATGAGCGTTTTTTCGGTTCTATTGATTATTACAATAGCCGCACTCAGGATGCGCTCTTCGAATTTGGTGTGCCCGTTCCTCCAAATCAGTTCCCTTTCACTTGGGTTAACATAGGTGAAATTTCGAATGAGGGCATCGAAGCTGCACTCAGCTATAATGCGATACAAACACGTGATGCGGTATGGACTACAAGTGTGACTTTCGCTACATACAATTCCGTGCTTGAATCACTCTCAAGCGAAGAGTTCGACTTTGGTGAAAGAAGATTCTTTGCAAATGTGGGCGCTCCGGGCCTGAACGACTTCTTTATGATTCGTGTGCAGGAAGGCCAGCCAATTGGTGATATCTATGCTCCAAAATTCGTTGGATTTAGCACAAACGGTGAATGGCTGTTCGAAAATCGCAACGGAGACATTGTAGGCCGGGATGACATTGACGTGATTGAAGACGGACAGGTAGTTGGAAACGGTCTGCCAGACTTTACACTTGGCTGGGACAACACCGTACGTTACCGCAATTGGGATTTCAACATGTTCTGTAGAGGTGCGTTTGGACATGATCTTGTGAATACTTACGACATCTTCTACAACAATCCAACTGTAGCTGCGGCATTTAATGTGTCTAAAGATGCATTGGATTTGCCACTGCGACAGAGCCCGTTCTTTTCAAGCTTCCAGGTTGAAAACGCAGACTTTGTAAGGCTCGAAAATGTTACCATCGGGTACACTTTCAACATCAGTGATGATGCGCCTATCCGAGACCTTCGCGTTTTTGCATCCGGTAACAACCTTTGGACGATCACTAACTACGGTGGTGTAGATCCCGAGGTCAGATTCGCTGACGTAGGTCCTACCGATAACGCTGGTCGCGCCGGTGGTGGTAATTCACTCGCTCCGGGAATTGAACGACGTAATCAATGGTTTACTCAAACGTCATTTACCTTTGGCGTAAGCCTTGGATTTTAATATCTCTTTATAAATGAAAAATTCAGGAATCATGAAAAAACTAATATTTTCAAAAATTCTTCCGATCAGCGTATTTGCAATGCTGTTTACATTTGCGTGCACTGATTTGACAGAGAATTTGCCGGATCAGATTACAGTTCTCGAGACTGAAGAAGAGTTTATCTCGGCACTTGGCGAAGCATACGGCATATTATCTAGCTGGGGAAGTCACAACAGCCTTGTATCTCTGATCGAAGTTTCATCAGACGTTGCTGCTATCCCCGTAAAAGGTCAGGACTGGGATGATGGTGGTATCTGGGTGGACGCGCATCGCCACAATACCACACCATCCCACGGACCAACAAACAACTCCTGGAACTTCCTCTTCTCAGGTGTGAATGCAACCAGCCGTCTCATTAATCTCTTTGAGGATTTACGAGACGATGGCGCTGCAGATCCGGAGCTGGCAGCATCTTTTATTGCCGAAATGAAAGTGATGAGAGCGTTCTATTACTACTGGCTCATCGATGTTTTTGGGAATGTTCCCATTATTGAAGACTTCCGTGAAGTTGTAGGTAATCCGGGTAACAATCCTGACTTCCAGGCAGGCAGGACCCAGGTATTTAATTTCATTGAATCGAGCATTCTCAATAATGTTGATTTCCTGAGTGACGACCCAGCTGCTAGTTACGGTAGAATGCATAAATATGCAGCACATTTTCTGCTTGCTAAGCTTTATATGAACGCTGAGGTTTACACAGGACAAGAGCGTTGGGATGATGCTGAAGAACAGCTGGACATCATCATTGACTCAAACATCTTTGACCTCGAGTTAAACTATGGGGCAATTTTCGCAACTGAAAATTCAAACTCTTCAGAAACGATTTTTGCGATTCCATACGACAGAGTATTCCTCGGAGGTTTTAATATCCACCATATGACTCTTCACTACGACCAGCAGGCTCAATTTAACTTCCAGGATCAGCCCTGGAACGGCTATACAACGCTTGCTGAGTTCTACAATTCGTTTGACGATGAAGACGTCAGAAAAGACCGTTTCTTCGTTGGTCAGCAGTTTGCACTTGATGGATCACCATTGGTAGACCAGGAAGGTGGTGGGCTTGACCTGGCTTTCACTGTAGACATTCCATCTATCCGTATGACTCCGGCTGACGAAACGTACAGAATTGCCGGAGCACGTTTTGGAAAGTTTGAGTACGCTATAGGGTCAACACCTAACCTTGACAACGACTTCCCAGTTTTCCGTTACTCGGATGTAATCCTGATGAAAGCGGAAGCTCAGTATCAACAGAATGGTGGCGGTCAGATGTATCTCGATATGATCACTGACAGAGCAAACGCTCCCACCCTCACCATCAATGACGAAAACCTGTTGGCGGAAAGAGGCAGAGAGCTTTACATGGAAGCCTGGAGACGTAACGACCTGATACGATTTGGCGAGTTCAATGAGTCCTGGTGGGAGAAAGACCCATCTGATGAATTCAGAAATGTTTTCCCGATTCCGGCTGATCAAATTGCAGCCAACCCGAATCTTTCTCAGAATCCGGGCTGGTAAACAGCTGAAAACACTACTAATTTCAAGGGACAGGCCTCAAAACCTGTCCCTTTTTTTATGTGATATGAAAGTTCTCCTTTATATTTATTGAGACTAAAAACTTAGAATATTAATGTTGTATTGAGTGGATAAAATTAAAGATAGTACAAACTTCAATCTGAACCGGATTTAAACCGATGCATCATCTACGCTCCGGTTTTATAACACTGTTAATTTTATCGATTCTTTCAGGCTGCTCACGCGAAGATGCAGACCCGGATGCCCTGTTTCAATTTCTCAATCCTGAAGAGACAGGAGTTGATTTTCTAAACATGCTGACTCCAACAGAGGAGTTTAACATGTACATCTTCAGGAACTTCTATAACGGCGGAGGTGTGACGGTAGGGGATGTAACCGGGAACGGGTTGCCGGATATTTTTCTCACAGGAAATATGACTTCGAACCGCCTTTACAAAAACCTTGGCGATTACAGGTTCGAGGATATCACAGACGGGGCCGGACTCAATACCGATGGGTACTGGTCAACGGGTGCAAGTATGGCCGATGTAAACGGTAACGGCTTGCTCGATATCTTTGTTACGTTATCGGGTGAGCCGGGAGGAGAGAACCGCCATAACAGGCTCTACATTAACAATGGTGACGGCACCTTCACCGAAAGCGCAAGGGAGTGGGGTATTGCAGATGAAGCATTATCCACGCATGGCGTCTTTTTTGATTACAATGGAAACGGCTTGTCTGATCTGTACCTGGTAAGCAACTCGCTGCGTTCTGTTCATGCCTTTACCGGTGTTACCGGTGAGGAACGCAAAAACCCGGATCCCCATCCCGGGGCCAGCAGGCTCTATCGTAACGACGGTGACCGCTTTACAGACGTAACTGAAGAGGCCGGTATCTTCAGCAGTGTTATTGGGTTTGGCCTCAGCGCCACCGTATCCGACATCAACCGGAACGGCCTCCCTGATCTCTACATCGCCAACGATTTTTTTGAGCGCGATTACCTCTACATCAACAATGGCGATGGTACCTTTACAGAGTCGCTGGAGGGGATGATCCGCAGCCTCAGTTTTAGCTCCATGGGTTCCGATATTGCAGACATCAACAATGACGGCTGGCCCGACATATATGTATCCGACATGCTTCCGGAAGAAGAGTGGCGGCTCAAGTCGAAAATGACGATTGAATCATGGGATGAGTACCGCCAAAATGTGGAGAGGGGATTTCACCACAAATACACTCGTAATACGCTGCAGCTGAACCATGGCGACGGCAGCTTTTCAGAAATCGGACGGCTGGGCAGCGTTCATGCCACCGACTGGAGCTGGGCCGTATTGATGGCCGATTTCGATCTAAACGGTCATAACGACATTTTTGTAGCCAACGGGATTTACAAGGATTTGCTCGACCAAGACTATATCGATGTGGTTGCAAATCCCCGGATCATACAGGAGCAGATCAGGAGGGGCGATCAGGATGTGATCATGAACCTGATGGACCAGATGAGTTCGTATCCAATCCGGAACTACCTGTTCGCCAATAATGGCGCTTTGGATTTCACCGACCGCACGGAGTCGTGGGGCCTTGCGCAGCCGGGTTTTTCGAGCGGTGCGGCCTGGGCCGACCTGAACGGTGACGGAGCGCTCGACCT
>PWWL01000196.1 GCA_003561515.1 Balneolaceae bacterium | reverse complement strand
TAGTCATCTTTTACCCACTCAATATCCATTGCCCGATCATAGTGTTTTTCGATGATAACTCCCCACCTTGCAAGTTTCAGCACTTCCTGGTCGTTCAACACGTAGCTCTTTCTCTCTTCAAGCGTTGTGGGTACATTTTCTGTACTGTTACCCTCGTCTGATGCATAAATCATCTTCACCTCTTTTGATCCAAGAACGCGGTCCAATATCGGGTTGCAGGCCTCATCATCAAGCCGGTCTTTGAAAACGATAAACTGATCAGGATTTACAGTACCCTTAACCACATTTTCGCCTAGGCCCCAGGCACCGTTTATTATCAGTGCTTTTGGAAATCCGGTCTCTGTATCTACGGTAAACATCACGCCGGAAGAACTCTTGTCTGCCTTCACCATTTTCTGTACACCAACAGACAGCGCCACTTTCATGTGGTCGAAACCCATTTTCTCGCGGTAAGCAATTGCACGGTTTGTGAAAAGAGAGGCAAAGCACTTTTTACAGGCACTCATCAGGTTTTCGACACCGCACACATTTAAATAGGTTTCCTGTTGACCGGCAAAGCTTGCATGGGGCAGGTCTTCTGCGGTAGCACTGCTTCTTACCGCTACGTCTACAAAATAGTTTTTCGGGTCGTCGGAGTGCTCAGGCCTAAATTTTGCACTCATTTCCCTGTAGGCCTTCTGGATGCTTTCTGCGATGGGAATGGGAAATGTACTGCGTTGGAAGAGATGCCTGATAGAGCGCCCTGCTTTATCCAGAGTGATCTTTTTTTCTTGATAGTCGTCTAAGTACTTACGGATTTTATCCTCCAGTGCGTTTGATTCAATGAATAGTTGATAGGCAACAGAAGTAGTCGCAAAACCATCAGGAATATTCACTCCCAGAGGTTGTAAATGCCTTATCATTTCACCCAAAGAGGCATTTTTCCCTCCCACTTTAGGAACGTCATCAATACCCATATCGGAAAAGCGAATAATGTATGGTGTGTGAGTCGCTTTCATAGGCAAGTATTTTTTAGAAATTGTGAGTATCACTTACAGGTTGCAAAAGCCGTTGCAGCAATCATAAACCAACACCGGATTTTTCATAATCCGGTGTTTAAGCTCTGTAATACTCAATTGACTTTAATCATTTTTGGTTTTACTACTTCAGCTTTTGGAATAACAAGTTTCAGAACACCATTTTTAAATGTTGCCTGAATATTGTCTTCTTTCACCTTTTCGGGCAGAGTAAATGACCTGTAAAAGCTTCCGTAGTATCGCTCCTGACGGATAACATCTTTTTTCTCTTCTTTTTCCTCACTCTTGCGTTCACCGGTGATGGTAACCCTTCCATCCTGGAAGTTTACTTTAATATCATTTTTTTCCATTCCCGGAATATCCATCCTGATCTGATATTCCTTTTCATCTTCTGTGATGTCGGCATTGGGTGTCCACGTACTCAATGATTTCCCGCCGTTATCACGGCTCCACGAAAATGGCACCAGGTCATCAAAGAAATGGTCCATTTCCCTTCTCAGCATTTCAATTGTGCTGGGCTCGCGTGTTTTTTTGGTTAACTTCATACCTGTACCTCTGGCAATTCTTTTTCTAAGTGGTTTTTGTTGCTTGTGCTGCACCGGAATCTGCTTCCCGATGCTTTAGTAAGAAATGAAGATGGCCAAAAAATGTGTGCAGTCTCTGTATGATGTTGCTTGTAATGCAACTGCGAGGCCTTTTATCGGGGGATTCATTACAGCAATTTGGGAGTGATTTGATTGAATCGCCGCTTAGTCCGGCTTTACACCCTGGGCCTGAAAACTCTACAACTGGTTTTCATTCTCTACCCATTTTACGGCATGAAATACCAATTCCGTTGAGTTTTTGAAATTAAGTTTCTCTTTAATCCTGGATCTGTAAGTTTCAATAGTTTTTACGGCAAGGTGCAGTTGTTCGGCTATTTCATTGCTGCTTCTTCCGCGCCCGATTAATTCAAATACTTCAAGTTCCCGGTCGCTCAAAAGTTCAACCGGTGATTCCGATACGGCAGATTTACCCGACATGGCGTTCATCAGCAGCTTTTCACTGATTTCTTCACTCACATAAATGCCACCGTTCAGAATCTTCCGTACAGCTTTCATTAACACATCGCTGGATTCAAATTTCATCACATATCCTTTGGCTCCGGCCCGCAGGGCCCGTTCTGCATAGAGCGATTCTTCATGCCTTGAAACCATAAGAATTTTTAGATCCGGATATTGAAAAATGAGGTTTTTTACCATTTCAATCCCATTCATACCGGGTAGTGAAACATCCGCAACAATGAGATCAGGTTCGAGCGAATCGATCATATTCATAACATCTTCCGCCTTTTCGAACTGGCCCACAATTTCATAACCGGGCTCCGTCTCAATCGTGCTGGCAAGGCCCTTTCTCATCATTGGATGATCGTCAACGATTATGATGTTTTTTTTAAATTGATGTCCCATTTTTCTCAAGGGTTTACATGATTAAAAAACTGCCGCAATTTTTAATCACTATGCAAAGTGATTTAAATTTTTAGGCACAAGGCATCTTACCCGGGTATTTCCTTCTTCGCTGCGGCAAAACTCCAAAATACCTCCCATAATACCCGCCCTGTGCTTCATAATTTCCAAACCGGCTCCCTTGCCGGTTACAGTTTTAGGATCGAAACCTGATCCGTTATCATCAATGATCACAGAGATATGATGGTCTGTCTGGGATAATCTGACACAGATTTTCCCCGGCTTTCCATGTTTAATCGCATTGTTTACCGCTTCCTGTACGATCCTGTAAAGATGAAGCGCCGTTGAATGATCCTCAATTTCAAATGCACCTGACGTTAGAAGCTCGTACTCAACACCTGTGATTTTGGATATTTTGCTGCAGAAATCGTCAATTGCAACGTGTAAGCCGCGTGTTTCAAGATCAACCTGTACCATATCTCGCGAAATGGTTCTCGCCATTTCATCAGCCTCCCTGATCATATCAGCAATTTCCTGAACCTCTTCAGCTCCGGGAAGCGCATTGGCATTCAGTTTTCTGGCCAGGCTTTCTGCCAGCATTCGAATTCCGGTTAACATCTGCCCTAATCCATCATGCAGATCACTGCCAATTCTCATTCGTTCTTTGTTGCTTATATCAATCAGCTTTCTCTCCAGTTTACGCCGGGCAGTAAGGTCCCGAATAATCCCTGCGTAAACTTTTTTGCCGTCATTGCATATTTCACTTACCGTGTACTCAATTGGAAATACCGTACCATCTTTTCTAAGGCCGGTTGTTTCCCTGCCCTTACCTGATATCATTTTCTCGTTGGTGAGCAGGTAATCCCGCATGTATCTGTCGTGCGCGATACTATATGGAAACGGCATCAAAATCTTGAGGCTTTTACCGTAAAACTCTTCTTCGCTGTACCCGAACATGGCGCAAGCCGAAGAGTTTACACTTTGAATCATACCGTTTTCGTCAGCTCTGATGATGGCATCCGAACTTGCACAGAGTATTGCTTCTGCAATAGCTCTATTCTGCTGAAGCCGTTCTTCAGTCTCTTTTTGATGCTCCACATCGGTAACCGTAATGATGCAGCCCGAATGGTTATTCTCTCCATCCGTCATACGCTGTGCCCTTACTTCCAAACAAACGAGAGTTCCGTTTTTACGCAGGCCCTGCCACCTGCCAATGACCGGTTTTCCTTTCAGGCATTCTGATATCAATTCTCTGAGAGATGGGTCACTATTTTCATCAAAAAGGATACTGACTGGCTTATTTTGCACCTCTGAGGTGAGATATCCAAAGATGTTCTCAGATGCCCGGTTCCAGTAAACAATATGGCCGCGGGTATCCGTAGCTATTACCCCGTGGAGAATATTCTCCAGAATGTTCACTGTACTATGTTTACTCGGAAATAACATAACCTGGCCTGGATTTCTACGTTTCTGAGTAACGAATAACTTTGTAGTACTATATATAAGGTAAGTGCTTGTTTTGGTTTTATGAATAGGATCAGGCCTTCTCTGCGGCTAAGGGAATTCCCCATAGTTTGCGATATACTCTCCTTACATGAGTTATAGGGGTAAGTTTGTACCGTTCTTATAGAGGTATTTCTATCAAGTTCATCAAAAGCTCAGAAACATACTATGGCTCCAAATATCATAAAACATATTCTATTGCCATCTGATTTCTCTGTTCACTCGGCAAGAGCAAGGTTGTATGCTTATGAAATTGCCAAAAAAACAGGTGCAAAAATTACCATGCTTCATGTAGTGAACCCTATTTTTGACGTCGCTGCAGAATCAGAAAACATGAAAGAAATGCGTATCAAACGCGCAAAAGAAAGATTTGACCAGTTAAAGGCAAAGAGAGAAAGATCAAAATTTCGCGAGCTAAAAGTGAGTCATTCAATCAGGGAAGGAGATATTGTATCAACAATACTTGAATCCGCAAAAAGCACCGGTGCGAACCTAATTTTGATGGGCAGTATAGGTGCCACCGGTTTAAAAAAAGTTCTTTTCGGCAGTACGGCTGCAGAAGTGCTGCAAAAAGCTCCAATTCCCGTATTGGTTATCCCCGACTCCGAGATAAAACAAGACTTTAAAAAATTTCTTTTCACAACCGATTTTCGACAGAAAGATCCACAAAATCTTGTGCTTACCAAAGGTATAGCAGACGAATTAAGCGGCAATGTTACTGTGCTTCATGTAGCGGTAAAATTGGATTTCAGAACTGAAATTCTGCATCGCGGCTTTATCGATCATATCAGTGAGACAAGCGGCCTTAAAAACCTGACTTTTGAGCTTCGGGAACATAAAAGCATTTTACGCGGAATCTCTGAGTATGCATCATCCGAAGCTATCTCGGTAATTGTTCTCAACAGATATCAAAAATCCATTCTGGAATCATTGGCAGGAAGAGATACCGCCAAAAAAATGGCGGCCGTTGGAAAAATACCGCTTCTTATTCTTCCTTAACAAAACGTGAGACGGACACCAAAGCTATTCAACCATTGCAATCACAATGCTTGATGGACGCATTCATGTGCACAATCACTTTAGACACATCCCATCTAATCGAAGTTTTAGAAGGTGCGCTCTCTTTCATGGACTTCGAACAGTGATTCACAAACTAAAGAATGATTGGATTCAAATCACAAAACTCCGAAATTATTCCTCCTTTGAAACACCTGCAAACAGACATGGTCAACCATGCAGGTTATCGACTCCCGTTTGTCACTGACGGAGGAAGCAGAAGTAAATTCACCAGCAGGGCTATACGTACAAGAGTTTCCTTCAGGAAAACCTTTTCTGTAGGGCTGTGGGCTCCATCGCCAACTGCTCCCAGGCCATCTAATGTGGCCGTATATTCGCTTGTAAAACTACCATCCGAGCCTCCGCCCGAAATGCCTTCCGTTAATTCAATTCCAAGTTCATCACCGATGCTTGTGGCCGCTTTCCAGAGCGCTCTGTTTCGTTGATTTTGCACCAGCGGCGGCCGTTTAAATCCACCTGTGATTTCAAGTTCAACACCCGGAGTGGATGCTTCGATAGATGTAATCTCCCTGTACAGCATGTCGGCATCTTTTTTAGTCAAAACCCGTACATCGACCGATGCAGTGCTCTCGGGTGCAACCACATTGGTGCTGATTCCGCCACCAATTTTTCCAACATTCACCGATATTCCGTTTTCCGGATCGTTAAGCGCATGCAGTTTCTGAATCAGATACGAAAGCTCTACAATGGCACTTCTGCCCTTTTCCGGTTCTATACCGGCATGAGAAGAAACCCCTTTGATCTTTACATCAAAATGCCCGACACCTTTTCTCCGGGTTTTCAATTTACCGTCGGGATCGAGCGAAGGCTCCAGCACGTAAACCCGGTTCATGACCCTTGCCAGATTTTTAATTCGGTATTCCGAATCGCGGCTTCCCGTCTCTTCGTCCGAATTGATGAAAATCACGGGTGACACTTTCGGTACAAGTCGATTCTGTTTGATAATACGCAGTGCCATAATCATCATCACAATGCCTGCTTTCATATCGTAAATGCCCGGCCCTGTTAGAACATTATCATCCCTTTCATACGGCATTTTGTCGAGTGTGCCTTTCGGCCATACCGTATCGGCGTGGCCAAGCAGAAGCTGAAACGTTGCGTTCTTTTCGATCACAGGCCTCGCATAGAGCTGGCCGCCGCTCGCTGAACCGGGGAACAGCTGCGTTTTATAATCGAGCACCTCAAATTCTTTTCCCAGCACGGAGAATAGCTTCTGATGCGACCTCGCATCAGCGGGAGGCGTTTCAATAACCACAAGCTTACGCAAAAGCTTCAGAAAATCCTTCTCAAGCGACATGCACTCATTCAGTATGTCTGATATTTCTGCAGAATCAATCATGCGTTAGGTTTTGAAATTAGCAGGAAAAGGAAATGCCTGCGTTTCATCAATAATTGCAAACCTGCCAGGCGAAAGATAAGCAATCTGAGGATGGTAATAGATCGTTTCATTGTCGGTATGAGATGGATTTTTGATGACATCGCTCCATGCATGAGCAGCCACAATCTCAGCCAATATCAAGCTGTTTACTCCAAAACCGTCGATGATCTTCATTAGTTTGCACTCAAGAAACACGTAACCATCACGGATAAAATGCCCTTCAATGTCAGAGGCAGGAAACGTCTCCAGCACCTCCAGACCCGGTTTTGTATCGTCACTGCTCCGGGGTGTTGCGGTTAAACTTGCAACCACCACCTGGTCGGGCTTTGGATAGGTAACCGTAAATTCTTTGGTTTTCTTGATGTTCTGGTAGGTCTGATGGTTTGGAGTACAGACGAAGCCAAAGTAGTTCTCCCATCCAAGGGGAAACGCCATGTGTTTGGGAGCAAAGTTTTTTTCAGATTTTGCATTCACGGTGCCAATAATCACAAGCGGATGCACTGTGAAAATCTGTTCCCATACAGGAAATTCGAGATTTAGAGGTGTAAGAATTGGTTTTTCTGCTTCCATGGTGTGCTCCGGTCAGGGTTCAATAATTTCATTAAGATTCCATTCGTTATGCAGCCCAAGCGCGTTCAGCAGCTCAAAAAAAATCCGGGGCGCATTTTTCAGGTTCACTTTTGTCGGTGGATTCGAAGTCATCAGCTTGTGTAAAAAAATAATTGCCTTCGTGTTCACGAACCGGGAATGAGTAAGATCGACGGAAAGCTCTTTGCGATCGGCCAATTCCTCCGTAATCATACTCACCGCGTTCAGATTAAAGTCACCAGAAAGAGTAACTTCAAGCTTATGGCTGTTTTTTTTGAATTTCGTTGTATTCATATTCAACCAGCTTCTTTATTTTTTGCGAAATACTTGAATGTGTCTGAATTTTTTCAAAATCAATTTCGGCTTCAATTCTTTGCAATCTCAGATAGTCAGATTCCCGGTGAAAAAGCGGCATTACTCCTGAAAAAATGAACCTGTTTTCTCTGAGCCACTGTATGGCAGAATCGATCCTCAGGCCGTTAAGGGGCAGATCTACGTATACCGAGGTGAGGTTCAGTTCTTCTACGCTGCGCAGCAGGCGGTTACAGCTTGCTTCAAACGCACTTCCTATGTTATTTGCTACGATCAAAGCTGAACTCTTTTCGTAAAAAATTTTCAGGTTAAGCTCTGAATCCTTCAATTCCTTTGCCGGCTTCTGTTTTCGGGCTGACGGGATAAACGGGATTTTAAACTGCGCATAAATGTCCGTCAAAATGTCCCTGTAGTTCTCAGGAATAAAAACCGGTCGTTCCCATTGCCTGATCAGGGGCAGAAAATCGATCACCACGCTTATGATATCCGTGTTTTCCGTATCCATTCCCTTAAAAGTTCGTTTCGGAGTTTTTGCAATCACCATTGCTGTGCTTTTAAATCCAAACTTTTCGTTAACCTTCTGGCTGTAGGTATGTACTGTGAGAGCCTCACCGAACAAACCCAAAAGCCCCCTTCGCCGGCTCATTTCAATCAGCTTATTGAGCATGCGCTTCATAAGGCCGCGATTGCGGTGTTGGGGTGAAACTACGGCTTCACCAACTTCGCCAATTCTGGAATCGGTACTTTTTACCACTGCAAAATAACCGGCCGGTCCGCCAGACATCGTTCGAACGATGATGCCAAATTTATACTCGTGCCTGATTGCCATCTCAATTCTTTTGGGAAAATATAGATCATCTTTCAGGTAGGTATATCCATAGGATCTGTAAATCAGTTTGGCAATATCCTCGGCATCTTCGGTTGTTGCCGGTGTAAGCAAATAGTAGTTCTCTTCAGCCAGATCCGTTTCGTTCTTATAATCATCTACCTGTGCTTCGATGCGTTCGCGAATATCCAATGAGTCGAACTGCTTCACCAGTCTGTATTCTTTCCCATGCATGCCATGATTCAAAAACAGGAAATGATCTGTCATTTTTCTGACACACTCGAAAGATGCACCCTCAAAGTTACCCTCCGAAATCGCCTGTTCAGAACTGTAGGAGTGGCATTCTGGCTCGAAAGGCTCACCATTTTCCTGAATAATGATTTCAATCTCTGAGAAGGTGTACTGATACCAGATTTCAACATAACCAGTCTCCTCTTTGAAAGCATAGAGTACCACATCGGTCAGTATTTCATCAACGGCAAGGGCCATTCTGGCCGCTTCATTTTCATCTAGCCCCATGTTCACACACCATTTGTACGTGAAATCGGTAACCGAACCCACCATAGGTAGCTTGGCTTCAAGGTAGAGGTGTGCTTCCATCCTGAATCATCATTATTCGTTGCTATGTGCAACTTATACTTTTTACGTTATCCACAGCGTAAGATCACACCTGTATAAAAAGTGGGGAAATCTCTTACCTGCCGGCTATCATTAAGACAAGCACCGCCGGCCCCGCTCTAAAAGATATTTCTGGGATGGTTAACCCCCGGGTTTACCGCCGTTTTGGCGATCCATCTCGCTATTCGCCGGTAAGCATGTACTCGTTGCCATCGCTCTCTACCCGGCTCACTATCTGTTCCCTTTCCATGTAGCTGACCACACGTTTCAGCTTTTCCGTGTTCCAGCGGGTCTCGCTTCGAAGCTGACGGCTGTTCATGTGGCTTTCCCGGAGCAACTTTCTGATTCTTTCAACATCCTCACGCTGAACAATGATCTCCTCTTTGTTTTTTGATGATCTGCAGTTGTCGCAGTTCCCGCAGGGTTTGGCGTCGGTTTCACCGAAATAATTTCGGAGATACACCTCGCGACACCCCTTCGTAACTGCATATCCCTCCATATACTCGAGCTTTTTGAGAAGGATATCCCGATAGTGGAAAACTTTTTTTTTGTCGATTTGAAGCGTTCTCATTCGGGGAAGTGATATCCGCACAAGGGGTTTATCCCCGATCTCGCGATATATCAAAAGTTTATCATGATCTGAAAATACGTTCAGCGCTTTCCTGAGGCTGTTTTGATTTACGTTCAGGCGCTCAAGAATATACCCTGTATCTATATCGTGGAATCCCGCAAAAGCAGGCGGCCCGTACTGCCTGAGAAGTGTTTCCAGGAAATCGGCTTTTCTTTGATCTGATCTGCGGATTACATTTTCGATAATATCTCTGTCTGCAATAAAATGAATTCCGGTCTGATGTCTGTAATATTCTGTTAGCTCAAGTACTTCGTTTCGCTGAAGCACCTGCATGGCCACTTTCACTTCAGCCGGTTTTACTCCGGTTCGCTTTGCCACGGCGTCATAATTGATGGATTCGGGCACTTCGTGTTCGCTTCCCACTGCGAGGTTGAGTTCATCACAAAGTCCATCATACACCTTACACAGGGTTTCATACTGCGGGTATGATCGAAGGAGTCGTGATTTAAGGTTAGCCGTATCTGTGTTTTTATAAATCAGGATCGGGTAGCTTACTGCCCCGTCGCGCCCGGCTCGCCCGGCTTCCTGATAGTAGGCCTCAAGCGTAAAAGGCATAGATTGATGAACCACAAACCTGCAGTCGGGTTTGTCGATACCCATGCCAAATGCATTTGTTGCCACTACGAGAGGGAAGTCTCCTCGAATCCATCCTGTCTGTACCTTTTCACGGTCAGCGCTATCGAGACCGGCATGATACGCCCTACTTTCAATTCCTTTCGCGGTGAACAGATCCGCGAGCTCTTCACACTCCCTTCGTCTGTTTGAGTAGATGATACCGCTACCCCGTTTCACACCCCTTGATACAGCCTTGACCAGGATCTCCCGTTTCTTAACGGTTTCATTCACCCACCAGTGCAGGTTGGGACGGCTGAAGCCGCCGGTGATCACTTCTGCATCGCCAAACTGAAGCGATTTCAGAAGATCGGCCTTTACTTCGGGTGTGGCTGTTGCGGTGAGTGCCATCCAGCGTACCTTATCCGGCAGGGTTTCCAGCTCTTTGCGGATGCTGCGATACGATGGCCTGAAGTCGTGTCCCCATTCCGAAATGCAGTGGGCTTCATCAACGGCTATCAATTCGATATTCAAATTGGGTAACTCTGCTTTCCACCGTTCCGACGCAAGGCGCTCGGGAGCAATATAGAGCAGCTTATACATGCCGTTGCGAGCATTCACCAGACGCTGTTCCACTTCGTACCCAGGCAGAGTGCTGTTAATAAATGTGGCGCGGATATCGCGACTGCGCAGCTGGTCTACCTGGTCCTGCATCAGCGCTACCAGGGGTGAAATCACAACGGTAAGGCCTTCAAAAAGCAGTGCCGGCACCTGGTAACAGAGGGATTTGCCGCCGCCGGTTGGGAACAGAACCATCGTCTCCCTGCCCTCCAATACAGACCGGATCGCTTCGTCCTGCCCGGGACGGAAGTCGTCGTATCCCCAATGTTTTTTCAATGCCCTGCGGGCATCTTCAAGAGACGGCATCAGTTATTCATCGTTGAAAAATG
Source organism: Balneolaceae bacterium (assembly GCA_003561515.1). Taxonomy (GTDB): domain Bacteria; phylum Bacteroidota; class Rhodothermia; order Balneolales; family Balneolaceae; genus Rhodohalobacter. Next base: position 16,840 of record PWWL01000196.1, on the reverse strand, counting down.
GAAGAATTGAGTTTGTCAGTTCCGGCATCATACGTTGGACCGGGATCGCTCCTCTCAAACCTATCTTTTTTCAGGATAAGTTTCCTGTCTGATGTGACATTATTTTGTGATGTGATTGAAGTTGAGTGCGTTGGTTTTGGTCAAGGTTTCAAAAACGTATTGGCAGCGCCAAAAACCGTGATACGGCGATGTTTTTTTAACTTAACGTCAGTTCGATTCAAAAACTTAGAATTTAGCAATCGGTAAAGTCCCCTCCTTTTCAAGGACGGGATTTAGGGGTGGTTTAAAAGGCTAATGAGCTAACTTTTCAACTTGTAGCTCTGCTCTAAGAGTAGCAACCACCCCCGACCCCTCCTTACGAAGGAGGGGAGACTCTTTTCACAAATTCTTATATCAAACTCACGTTAACTTAGCTAAAAAAACAGCGGATGCCTCCGAACTGAGTTCGCGAAAAATCACGAAATCATTTTTCTGAGGTTGTTTACGGAACCAGGTGCAGTCGGCCTGCGCATTCATACCCGGCGAGGGTTTTTTTAATAAACCAACCTCAAATGAACCGTTAAAATACGATCCCCACACCAAGCTTAAAGTAGAGCAAATCGGTTTTTGACTTCTGCACATCAAAGAAAACCTCACCGTTCTCTCTCGTTATAGAACCCTTTTTCAGGTACTCGGCTTCGTTGCCAAAGAGGTACCTGGCCCCGATATGCACGTAAGCTGAGTTTACATTATGCGTGTAGTTTGCATTTCCCCGGCCGTCCCTGTTAAACACATTGATCATGATCCCTGAACCAAATCCGTAGTTGAGTGCAACATCCTCAAAATTGGTATCGCGCAGCGCCGGCTCGGCCGATCCAAAACCTCGCTCACTGATTGTAGTCTCCGTGTAGAAGTAGTTGAACCCGACCAGACCGTCCAGATAAGGCTTCACCGTCATCTCGGGAGCAAGCACCCTCACAAAGATATTTCCGGTTGCCAGGTTGTAGCTGTTATCAACCCTTACCCGCAAATCAGGAATGGTGCTGCTGAGTGGTTCATCCCTCGAATCGCTGCCAAAATTCAGAAACCCAAGATCCAGCCCAATCATAAAAGGAGAATCCCTGAACTGATAACCTCCTGACACATTAAGGCCGGCACCCAGTCTCTCAACTTCATTACTGAATGCCCCCTGGGGAGCACCAAGATTGAAATCGATGGAACCCTGCCACTGGGCCTGCAGATTTTGGATTGACAGAAATAGAATGATGAGCGTAAATAAAGAGATGAGTCGTGTTTTCAAGAATTTGTTCTCCCACTTTGAGTTCGATAATATTTCCTGAAACGATACGCAAAATTGCAGGCTGAGATGCAGGTTCTGAAAAATATTTTTGCAAAAAAAAGGCGCACTCGGCAAACCGGGCACGCCTTTCAGTTTCATATCGCTATGGTTAGCTGAATACCGCCTTCACATAATCTTTGCGCATTTTTGCAATGGAGGAGATGCTGATACCTACCGGGCATACAGCTTCACATTCAGCGTAATTTGAACAATCGCCAAAACCTTCTTTTTCCATTTGTTCTACCATGGCTACAGTCCGTCTTTTACGCTCAGGCTCTCCCTGTGGCAGACTGTTCAGGTGAGCAACTTTCGCGCCGGTAAACAGCGAAGCCGAAGAATTCGGACAAGCCGCTACGCAGGCACCACAACCGATACACGTAGCATAGTCGAATGCCGTGTTGGATACGTCTTGCTCTACGGGAATCAGGTTTGCTTCAGGGGCAGCACCTGTCTTCACCGAAACATAACCACCGGCTTCGATAATTCTATCGAATGCAGATCGATCTACAACCAGATCTCTGATTATCGGAAAGGCTTTGGCCCTTGGTGGTTCAATCACGATTGTGTCGCCATCGCTATACTCGCGCATGTGAAGCTGGCAAGCGGCAGTAAGCCTTTTCGGGCCGTGTGCACGGCCGTTAATCACCATATTGCACGATCCGCAAATGCCTTCCCGGCAATCATGGTCGAACTCAACAGGATCTTTGCCTTCTTTGATGAGCTGCTCATTTAGTACATCAAGCATCTCCAAAAAAGACATATGCTCGCTTACACCATTTAGTTTATAATCCTGGAAACCGCCGGAGTCAGCCGTATTTTTTTGCCGCCAGACTTTCAGGTTAATTGTCATTGTACTCATATCCAATCCTGTCTTCTTATTTATAACTTCGTTGTTTCAATTCCACGAATTCAAAGTTTAAGTCTTCCTTGTGAAGTTTGGTTTCAAGTTTTCCGTTTACTCCCAGGTATTCGTAGGCCGAAACGAATGCAAAATCCTTATCGTTTCTGATCGCTTCGCCTTCTTCCGTCTGATACTCATCACGCAGGTGACAACCACAAGACTCACCTCTGTCGATTGCATCAATGGCCATCAATTCTGCCAGCTCGAAGTAATCGGCCACTCGAGCAGCGAATTCCAGGTATTTATTGTAGTAATTCGCTTCTCCGGGGACCCGGACGTTTTGCCAGAAATCTTCTCGCAGCGCCCTTATCTCCGAAATGGCTTCTTCAAGCCCTTCCTTACTTCGTGAAATACCAACTTTGTCCCACATGATCTTGCCAAGCTCACGATGGAACTCGATAACAGTTTTATTGCCATTAATGTTTAAGAGCCTGTCGAGCTGATTCTTAGAGTCATCAGCGGCTTCTTTAAACGCATCGTGATCCGTATCAACGTTGGGAAGATCAGCATCCGCCAAATAACTTCCCATGGTGTAAGGAATAATAAAATAACCGTCTGAGAGTCCCTGCATCAATGCGCTGGCTCCAAGACGATTAGCGCCGTGATCCGAGAAGTTCGCTTCACCGGCAACAAAAAGTCCGGGGATGTTGCTCATAAGATCATAATCAACCCACAAACCACCCATGGTGTAATGAACCGCAGGGAAAATTCTCATCGGCTGCTTGTAGGGATTTTCATCTGAGATGTTCTCATACATATCGAACAGGTTACCGTATCTGGCACGGATTGTCTCCTCACCATCGCGCTTGATGGCATCCCTGAAATCGAGATATACAGCCAATCCTGAATCACCTACACCCAGCCCTTCATCAGTTACAAGCTTGGCATTTCTTGAAGCCACATCACGCGGCACGAGGTTACCGAAGCTGGGGTATCGCTCCTCCAGGTAGTAGTACCGTTCGTCTTCCGGAATATCATTGGGATGGCGGTCGTCGTTTTTCTTGCGCGGTACCCAAACGCGGCCGTCGTTCCTCAGACTCTCACTCATCAGCGTCAGTTTAGACTGATAGTCGCCCGAAACCGGAATACAGGTCGGGTGGATCTGAACAAAACAGGGGTTAGCGAATGTAGCACCCCGTTTGTGACATCTCCATGCGGCTGTCACATTCGAATTTTTGGCGTTCGTAGAAAGATAGAATACGTTTCCGTAACCCCCTGTACAGAGAACAACTGCATGGGCTTCGTGGCGCTTAATCTCACCGCTTACCAGATCGCGGGTAATAATACCGCGAGCTACACCATCTACAACAACAAGGTCGAGCATTTCGTGACGGGTATAGCTTTTTATCTTACCGGTATGCACCATTCTCATCATTGCCTGATACGCACCCAACAGCAGCTGCTGTCCTGTTTGACCTCTCGAGTAAAACGTGCGCGATACCTGCGCGCCGCCAAATGAGCGATTGTCCAGCAATCCGCCATATTCCCTTCCAAAAGGTACTCCCTGAGCAACAGCCTGATCGATGATGCGGTTGGAGTTTTCAGCAAGTCTGTACACGTTAGCTTCGCGGCTGCGGTAGTCGCCACCTTTAATGGTATCGTAAAAAAGCCTCCAGACGCTGTCGCCGTCGTTCTGATAGTTTTTTGCCGCATTGATGCCGCCCTGCGCCGCAATACTGTGAGCCCGGCGTGCTGAATCTAATATGGTAAAAGTTTCGACCTCATAGCCCAGCTCTGCAAGGCTGGCAGCTGCTGAGGCACCTGCCAGGCCGGTTCCTACAACGATGATTTTGTACTTCCTCTTATTGTTTGGAGACACAAGTTTTACATCGCGCAGATAGTTGCTCCATTTACTTTCAAGTGGACCTGATGGTACTTTAGGATCTAATTTCATAATAGCTCTGTTTGTCAATTAATATAGGTTATCTGCACTCAATCAATGTTGCCTCACATCCTCCACCAAAGTAGATGTACAGAGGGATAAATATGAACCCAAAGGCGAGAATAACAGCAACAACTCCGCCGATAGTGTACATCGCAGCGGAGGCTTTTTTGCTTGTAAGGCCAAGCGAGATAAATGCACTCCAGATGCCGTGTCCAAGGTGGGTTCCAAGAAGGAGCATCACAAAAGCGTATCCAAATGCGTAGAGTGGATTTTGAAAGGTGTCGATCACAAGGGATTTAACATCGTGGGTTTCGCGTCCGTCAATCAGAATCGTTTCCATATCCCCAAACGCGAAGGTGTTTAAATGGAATACCACAAAGATAAGAAGAACCACACCTGTGAAGGCCATACTTCTGGAGCTCAGGCTCTGTTTGCTGGGCCCGCCTTTGCTTGAATACACCTGATAATTTTGCGGCCTTGCTTTTCTTTTATTGATCCAGATGGATATCCCAATCCATGCGTGAATTAAAAACACCGCAAGGAGCCCAATTCGTGCAACCCAAAGAAGAGGCCCTAGGTCATGAAGCAGTAAAGAGTATCGATTCATTGCATCTGCTTCACCAAATATTGCCAAGTTGCCACCGAGATGAAAAAATATAAACAAGACAAGCAAGACACCGGTTACACCGGTTAAAATTTTACGCCCAACCTGAGAGGTTGCAGCTTTTAGTAGTGTTGGCATGCTAGATTTTTTTTGATTTTACTGTAGAAATTATATTCGCTTTAAGAACAGAAAACGAGCATCTCCATTTACTGTAATGCATCATTTTAAAATCGCCCCTTTTGCTTAAAAAGGCAAGGTTTATACATTTTAAACCTACTTGAATGCTTATTCAGAAAAAGTCTAAATTGCCACCCTTTAATTCGTCAAAATAATTGCATCCATTGCAAACTGTTACGCAGACCTATACAAGTGATTACCGCATCCGGGGTTCCAAATTTTTTGGGTACCTGGGTCCTGCGGCCAATCAAGATGACGTAGAAAATTTTCTTGGCCGGCTTCGAAATGAGCATCCTTCAGCCTCTCACCACTGTTACGCATGGCGACTTAACCCGTCGGAACCACTGGAATTTGATCAGGATGACGGTGAACCCAGGGGTACTGCGGGACTGCCGATACTAAACGTCATGAGATCGGCACATTTGATGAATGCTGTTCTTGTAAGTGTGCGGTATTTTGGAGGCACAAAACTGGGTAAACCGGGGCTGATAGAAGCCTATGGCAAATCTTCTGAGCTCTGCATCAAAAATGCCGTGCTCAAGCGTATTATTCCAGTCGAAACGTGGTTACTGAGGTATGAATACACGGAACAGACACTGGTTAACAAACTCAGGAATGATTTTCCAATTATTGAGCTTGAATCGACCTATCTGGAAGACATCACCATTGAGTTTGCGTGTCCGGCAAACATAAATCAGAAATTTTCGGCTGCACTCAATGGGTTTGAACATAAACTCACGCATCTCGAGCACACAGGTACATCCTATCACATTGAACAATAACGGGCTGAAAATCACCCTCAAGCTTGTTACCTTAAAACAAAAACCGATATGAAAATCTACACGAAAAAAGGCGACCAGGGCAACACCTCCCTGTTTGGCGGCAAAAGCATTAAGAAGAACAGCATAAGGATCGAAGCCTACGGCACGGTTGATGAATTGAATTCCGTACTTGGTGTTGTATTATCCCATGATACCAGCAGTGATGGAAGAGAAATTCTCTCTGAGATACAAAACCAGCTCTTTGTGCTGGGCGCCGACCTGGCAACCATTGAATCAAAAAAAGTGAAAATCGAAAGGATCGGAAACAGGGAAATTGAAAAGCTTGAGCAGTGGATCGACAGGCTGGAAGAACAGCTACCGGCACTCACCAGTTTTATTCTTCCGGGCGGATCGAAAGCCGGGGCAGCGCTGCACCAGGCTCGCACGGTATGCCGCAGGGCCGAACGCAAAACGGTTTCCCTGAAGCAAAATGACCCTATTTCGGATGCATGCGTGATTTACCTGAACAGGCTCTCCGATTTACTGTTTGTGATGGCTCGATTCGAAAATATGAAGGCAGACGCCCCGGAAATCCCATGGTCTCCCAGAAAATAATTGATACATAAAAAACCATTAATAAAATAAAAACTACGTTATGGCTTTAATGATCTCGGTTTCGGGGATTCGTGGAATTTTTGGATCACACCTTACCCCGGAAAACCTTGTAACGTTCACGGCAGCATACGGTACATGGCTTAAAGGCGGCACGGTCGTGGTTGGCCGGGATTCGAGGGTTACCGGCCAGATTTGCGAAGACATCGTTTGTGCCACGTTACAAAGCGTTGGCTGCGATGTTATAAAAACAGGTATCGTGCCAACCCCCACGGTTGCCATGGGTGTACTGAAACACAACGCCGCCGGCGGTATTATTTTGACGGCCAGCCACAATCCGGCGCAGTGGAATGCCCTGAAGCTGCTGAACAGCAAGAGCGAGTTCCTGGATGCCGGACAGGGTGCCGAGGTTCTTTCAATTGCGGAAAAGGGAGACTTTGCCTACAAACTGTACGACGCTATCGGCAGCATCTCCGAAGATGCAGGAGCCATTAGCTCGCATATCGAAGCCGTGCTGAATCTTTCATACATTGATGCCGACCTCATCCGAAAAAAAGGTTTTACCGTGGCCGTCGACGCCGTAAACGGAGCCGGATCTAAGGCCATTCCGGCACTTCTGGAGGCATTGGGCGTGAACGTGCATCGCCTGCATTGTGAGCCGAACGGAATCTTTCCGCACAATCCGGAGCCTTTACCTGAGCACCTCACCGAGATCTGCACATTCGTCAAAAACAATTCCTGCGATCTTGGGGTTGTGACGGATCCCGATGGCGACCGACTGGCTTTGGTAGACGAAAACGGCAGACTCTTCGGTGAAGAGTATACGCAGGTTGCGGCTTTTGATCTCATGCTAAGTAAAAAACCGGGCGATACGGCTACTAATCTGAGCTCATCAAGGGCTTCTGATGATATTTCAAAGAAATACGGCAAGATCTGTCATCGTGCAGCGGTTGGCGAAATCAACGTCGTAAAAGTGATGCAGGAGAAGGGTGCCGTAATCAGCGGTGAAGGAAATGGCGGTGTGATCAACCCCGACTTACATCCGGGACGGGATGCACTTGTTGGTACGGCTATGGTATTGCAGCTTTTGGCTGAAAGGAACATAAAAGCGTCTGATTATCGAAACACCCTTCCCAATTACGAAATGAGCAAGCAGAAACTGGAGCTCAGTGCACTTGGCGTGGATGCCGATGAACTGCTCAACAAAGTGGCTGAAACGTTCAGTGATCGTGAGCCGAATACGATCGATGGTGTAAAGGTTGATTTTGACAACGGTTGGGTTCACTTCAGAAAATCGAATACAGAACCGATTGTTCGGGTATACAGCGAAGCAGGTACTGCTGCCGAAGCCCGGGAACTTGCAAATAAGGTTATGAGCGTAATTCTGCCAAAGGCACCATAGCGGCTTCACCCTCTGTTTAATATTCCGCTTTGTCTTTAGAAATCTAACTCTTATTCTTTCAGAGGTCTTTGCAGAACCAGGGATTTTATTCAAGGGCAAGGCCAGAGGAAGGTTGAAACCGCAGACCCGACGCCTCGGGATGAGGATTTCAACCGACCGATAACGTAGCCATTGGGCAAAAGACCGGTTCTGAGAAGCCCTCTTTTACTTATTACTTCATCTAACTAAACTTCTTTATGATCACATCCATGACAGGTTTTGGACGAGGTGTATGCTCATCCGGGGGCTTTCAGGTAACCGTTGAGTTAAAAACTCTCAACAGCCGCTATCTGGACATATCTGTGCGTATGCCGCAATCAATACAGGATAAAGAAGTTGCCATAAAGGAGTACATACAGAGCAGCTTGTCGAGAGGAAAGGTAGTGATGAACATCAATATAGAAAAAACAGGTTCACGTACCGCCGAAATCAGTGTGAACAAGGAGCTTGTGCGCGGATACACAGATGCAATCAGTCAGCTGCGTGAAGCCGCCGGAATCGACACTCCTCTGCAGGTAAGCGACATCCTCCACTTCAACAACCTCTTCGAGTCGAAAAAGGAAGATGAAGAAGAGCTCCGCGTTATATGGGACTGCACAATTAAAGCTCTGGAAAACGCTTTGCAAACACTGAACCGGATGCGCCAAAAAGAAGGCAGCGAGCTGAAATTGGATCTGGTGAATCAAATCAACGGTATTTCAGAAATATTGAATACGGTGGTAGAGATATCGGAGAAAAGGTTGCCAGAGACAAGGGCCAAACTCCATGAACGCATCCGTAAAATGGTAAATGAAGACACCTTCGACCCTGAACGAATGGAAATGGAAATAGCGCTGCTGGTGGACAAGATGGACATCAATGAGGAAGTTATTCGCCTGCAGGCTCACCTTAAGTTTTTCTCTGAAGCCCTGGATGCAAAAGAACCGGTAGGGCGCCGGCTCAATTTTCTCTGTCAGGAAATAAACCGTGAGCTAAACACGATCGGCTCAAAAGCGAACGACTCCAAGATTGCCCACCATATTGTGCTTGGAAAAGAAAAGCTGGAGCAAATTCGCGAACAGGTGCAGAATATTGAGTAGTGATGATCTGGGGGTTCAAGGATCAGGGAACAGGGAGCTAGGTTCAAGCGACAAGCTGAAAGCACGAAATTCTAAATCCAAAATTCAAAAGATGGGTGCAGACGCAACTGATCATGGGATAGATCCACCCTGCTCCCTGCACCCTGTAAACTGCACCTGAAACCGGCAACCCGCAACTCGACAACCTGTAATTAAATCTAAATGAAGAAGCGCGGAAAAATACTGATTCTGGCGGCTCCCAGCGGCGCAGGGAAATCGACCATGGCGCAGCGGCTTCTCGATGATTTTGATGAGATCAATTTCTCGGTGAGTGCCACCACCCGGAATCCCCGCAAAGGTGAAAAACACGGGGTTCACTACTTTTTTTTAAACAGAGAAGAATTTCAAAAAAAAATTGATGCGAATGAATTTTTGGAATGGGAGGAGTTCTACAACGGCACGATGTACGGTACCCTTCGAGAGGTCGTTGAAAGTGATCTGAATAAAGGCTATTTTGTTCTGCTTGACGTTGATGTATTGGGAGCCAGGAATGTGAAGGAAATGTATGGCATGGAAGCACTCGCGATATTTATTAAACCACCTTCACTCGAGGTTCTCAGGCAGCGCCTTGAAGCTCGCGGAACCGAGACGGAAGAAACCCTGAAAATAAGGCTCGAACGCGCTGAAAAAGAGATGTCTTTCGCGTCTCACTTCGACACTGTGGTGGTTAATGATGATCTTGAAACCGCCTACAATGAAATTAAACAGACTGTATCAAATTTTATTAATTCTTAGATAGTACCATGGGAATCAAAACTCTCGATCTTGAAAAAATGGGCGACGAAAAAGGCAACAAATATGAAAAAATTGTTGTGATGTCGAAAAGAGCCCGTCAAATTGCAGCCCAGGAAAAAATGGAGCTGGATGAAAAGCTCAAATATTTCGAGGGCTTCGAAGATGAAGATGAATTCACCTTCAATGAAGAGCAGGAGAGAATTTCAAAAGCGTTCGAAGAGCTGCCTCACGCTACCCAGCGCTCCGTTAACGAAATGCTGGACGATAAAATCACCTATCGATATCCGCAAAAAGAACAGTAAGAATGCTTGCCGGGAAACGCATCATACTTGGCGTTACCGGAGGTATTGCCGCATACAAAGCGGCTTATCTGCTGCGTGAATTTCAAAAAGCGGGAGCTGATGTCAGAGTCGCCATGACCCGATCTGCCACCCGCTTTGTTGGTTCAGAGACCTTCTCATCCCTTAGCCGTCATGAAGTCGCCGTTGAGGTGTTTAACAGCGAAGATCCCGGTGATTCATGGACCAAGCATATTCACTGGGGCGAATGGGCCGACCTATTTGTGATTGCGCCCTGCACGGCAAACACCCTTGCCAAAATTGTGCATGGACAATCCGACAATATGCTTACCTCGACTGTTCTCGCTGCCCGATGCCCGGTGCTGATCTGTCCTACCATGGATGGCGAAATGTATGAAAGCCCGTCTGTGGTACGCAACCTTGAAGCAGCTCAAAAACTTGGGTTTTACATACTCGAACCCGAAGCAGGATACCTTGCCAGTGGACTTGAGGCAATCGGCCGGCTGCCGGAGGCGGAAACCATTCTCAGTAAATCGTCAGAAATTATCAGAGAACACCGGATACAAGGTCCCTTAACCGGGAAGAAAGTTTTGGTTACCGCGGGACCTACCAGGGAATTTATCGATCCGGTTCGTTTTATTTCAAATCCAAGCTCCGGCCGAATGGGCGCTGCCATGGCGGAAGCTGCACATGCTCTGGGCGGAGACGTGATACTACTGTACGGACCGGGATCTTCTCCCCTGCCCGATCGAGTACGCACGGAGCCATTTACTTCGGCAGACGACCTCTTTTCGCTTGTTCAAAAATACTCCGATGCCGATGTTGTGATTAAAGCCGCAGCAGTTTCCGATTTCAAGCCGGCTGAGCGGGGCGAACAAAAAACGAAGAAAAAAGATGCTGACCTGAATCTAAAGCTGCAAAATACCCCTGATTCCCTCGCATGGCTTGGTCAACATAAACGGGAAGGCCAGGCTCTGATTGGTTTTGCCATGGAGACTGAAAATCTGGTTGAAAATGCCAAAAGAAAACTGACATCGAAAAATCTGGACTGGATTTGCGCCAATTCACTTTCCGATAAAGGATCCGGATTTGCAAAAGAGACAAATACCGTGCACCTGCTCAGCAAAGATCAGGCATTCGAGTTTTCAGGCACCAAGACGGATGTAGCGATGCGTATCTTGAAGAAGATTTTTGGGGATTGATAGCCGGCAGTTTCTAAGTTATAAGAATAGAGTCTCTCATCCGATCCCCGCTACTCAATCCCTGTTCAGCCTTTCAAGAGTAAGTGTTACGATCACGATTGCCAGAAAAATCATAATCAGTTTTGGTACTGTCGAAATCACATCCAGGTAAAATACACCGATCACCCCGGTGAACATTACAAAAATGCCCAAAAAAGGCATCCACCAGACAAGGCTCTTTTCCCTCGCCTTTCTGATGGCTTTCAGAAATGAAAGCTCATCGGGATTGGAGTCCACCACTAGCTTTGTACCCACACTTACAAGTAAGATCCCCGAAAAGAAAACGAGATAGAGTACCTCCTGTTCATCACCGCCCGTAAAAAAATAGTTTGCGATATACACAGTGAAGATGAGGATAACTCCCCAATACAAAATCTCTCTGACCAATACTTTCGACATATCATTTTGGGTTAGATTGATCTTTATTACTGTTCCCTATTCCAAGTTACTTCATCCTGCACACTTATTCAGGAAAATCGTTCATCAAAACATGGTATGTCTTTTCCTCTCAAATTCCAGAGACGCCTCCCATTACGAATTAGGAGGTGAACACACCACCGACGTTGTTCAGACATACCATGTTTAGAAATCGGCCCGGAAACATGGTATGTCTACTTCTCTTAAATCCCGAGCCGTCTCCCATTACGGATTAGGAGATGAACACACCACCGACGTTGTTCAGACATGCCATGTTTAGAAATCGGCACGGAAACATGGTATGTCTATTCCACTCACATTTTGAAGCCGCTTCCCATTACGGATTAGGAGGTGAACACTGCACCGACATTGTTCAGACATACCATGTTTAGAAATCGGCACGGAAACATGGTATGTCTATTCCACTCACATTTTGAAGCCGCCTCCCACTACGCATTAGGAGGTGAACACACCACCGACGTTGTTCAGACATACCATGTTTAGAAATCGACACGGAAACATGGTATGTCTATTCCTCTTAAATTTTGAAGCCGCCTCCCATTACGGATTAGGGAATGAATACACCACCGACATTGAGCAGACATACCATGTTTATTCCGATGCAGGAGCAGTGTCTTTAATTTACGGCAACCCTTTTCGAACGCACACCCAGCGCCTCGAGCGTTTCTACACCCCATCGGAAAATACCCGTTCCGTGCGTCACACCCTCCGGCCTCAGATAAGTGAAATTGGCTTTGCCTGCTGCCAGGGCTCTCGACTCGAAATCATCACTGTTGAACACGGGCGCCACGCCATCCTCGTCGCCGTGTACAAGTAACACATCCGCTATCGGTACATAGAAGAGATCATTTTCCGCAACCGCAGCTCTGAGTTCTGACTCTCCACCATCTAAATACCGCACAATAAACGATGGGTTAAATAAATCCACTGCTTCGTCGGGCATTTGACTCTGAACAAACCCTGAAGAATTTTCGCCGCTGAAGAGTCCATCGGCTATCCTTCCCGCATAAGGGGATTGAAAATAGTCGCTGAGTGGACGGGTAAAATTATAGAGCTGGTGGTAGGTATAGAGGAAATAGGCGTAGCAGGCTACACATTCCATTGGTTCTTCAAGATTTTCTATGATGTAATCCATTGTGGCAGTCAGGTCAAAAATAGGTGCCCCCATGGAGACCAGGCCTAAATCGAGGCCGTTGTTGCGGCTTTCAATTTTTTCAGCGAGGGCAAGCGTAGCATATGCGCCTTCCGAGTAACCCATCAAACTCACATTTTCCCCGGCAAACTGAATATCACGCTGATCTAAAAATTCCAGGCCTGCAAATAACATATCGTAGCTCGCCGAGGCCAGTGTTTCGGCCTGCTGATACGGATGCAGCTGATCGCCGGTAATACCGTAACCAAGGTAATCCGGCAAAAAAGAAACGTACCCTGCCGATGCAAATACCGCTTTTCTGGTGGTGACGGATACAATGCCCTGCAAGATGTTATTCCTGTCAACTGAAGGGGCCTCATCATTGTTAAAGATCGTAGCGTGCTGAATAGATAGTAATCCGGGATTTTCGATTCCTGATGGCACCAGAATAGCTCCGGAAGCCTCTATTGGGTTACCATCCACGCCCCTCGTATTGTATACTACCCGGTAAACATCGACGTCATATTGCGCATAATCGGCTGCTTCGGGTGCTCCAATCAAGCTCCAAAAGTCGCTGATTTGTTGTTGCGTAATTGTGCGGTTGAAGTTTTCGGATACCAGAAAAGCAGATGGATCCGGCTTGGATGAGCTGGTTGTATCACACGCATTTAGAATGAGTGCAATGGGTATAAGAACGGCTAAATATCTTCTATTTTTCATGATAAGAGTCTCAAATAATTCAAAAGGCAATAAGCCGTAAAATGCTTTTCAATATACCAATTTCCATCTAATGCCGAATGGCATTTGTAAGAGAGGATCCGGAAGTGGTGATCGAATTTCAGCAGGAGACCATAAGCCGCTATGGCCTTGAATTCAAAAATGGATGCTTTCACATGGTTCCACTCCAAACGGAATGTCTTGCACTAGACGCCTGCACTACTACCCGATACTTTACCGCGAAACCGGCTTCGGGGTGCTGCACACCCGGGGTGTGCTGCTGAATTGACTACTGACTGAGGAAAATGTCTTTCGGAGTTGCCCGGTTAATTATTACTCCTTTCTGTGCAGTTCCGCATAGCCCGACAGTGCAAATCGCACGCGGTCGGTACCTGTGGCAATCGCGGTAATGGATCCGTACAATTCGTCACCATTCGGCCTCAGGTTCATGTACAGAACATGGGGATGCCCTGCCGTATCCTCGATACCGATCTCACCCCTGAAGATGCCGAGCAGGTAGCCATTTATATCAATGCGAGCCTGTACCAGCGTTACTGCGGGCCGGGTGCCAAGCTGCACCAGGCTTCCGTTTTCAGGGTCAATCTGCAGCTTTATATCCTGTTGGCCATTGTATGTGTGCAGCTGCCCCTGCCATGTGCCGGAGATTTTGTCGAGGCTTCCGTCTATCTCTGAATGTGAGGAGATAAGCGGGTTGTTGTACTCGAGGGGGAGCAGCAGATGGGCAATCATTTGTGCCATCAAAATGGCAACGCCATTGTTGGAATTGACCAGTACAGACACCACCAGCTCTTCTTCGGGGATGGTTAGCAAAATGGTTCGAACCCCGGCCATTCCACCGGTATGAAATACCTCTTTCAAGCCGCTTTCATGATAGCGGATACTCCATCCCAACCCATACCCTGACGACGCGCCGTCATACTCCAAAACGTAAGATTCCCACATTTGCCGAAGAACGCTGTCCCTGGCGGGATTCCGCTTTGCACCCTCAAGTGATCCGGTGGTATACATCCCAAAACGAAGCAGATCGTGTACCGAGCTGTAAAGTGCCGACCCACCCCGGTGATCGTAGTCGTAGTCAGGTATGGGTTCAAAAAGTTCATCGTATCGTACTGCCCGTTCCTCTTCTCCGGCAGGAGGTACACCGATATAAGAATTGTTCATACCGAGAGGTTCAAAGACCTCTTGCGCTAAAAAGTCGCCGTAGCTTTTTCCGGATATGTTTTCGATAAGATATTCGAGAAGGCCGTAACCAAAGTTGGAATAGTTGTAGCGTTCACCCGGTTCAAATGTCAGGATTCCGAATCGCCGGATGGATTCCGAAAAATCAGGCCTGCCAAACGGATCATCTTCATAAAAAAAGTTGTGGTGTAGAGGGAGGCCGCTGGTATGGTTCATAAGCATGCGCACTGTAGCGCTGTCGGCATCTCCTCTGAATGCCTTGATTTTTTGTTCGCCAAGATAGCTGTTGATGGGTTTGTCGATATCAATCAATCCCCGTTCTGCGAGCATCATGATGCCCAGTGCCGTAACCGGCTTTGTAACCGAAGCCACCGAAAACGGCGTGCGCTCATCCGCAGGCAATGCTTGTGCAAGGTCGGAGCAGCCAAAGGCCTCTTCCCAAACAATGGTGCCTCTATGGGCCACACCTACCGCAACCGACGGCACCGACATTCTGTTTACCAGAGCAGCCAGATTGTCTCTGACCGGATCGAGAATTTCTGGCAGCGTTTCGGGCCTCTCGTTCTTTTCGAAGCAGGCCTCCGGCGGATCCGCATGATCGTGCTTCTGCCCGGCAGAGAGAATAAAAAGCAGAACAGAGAGTGCGCCAATCAGCAATACGAATGGATGCGGCCGTTTCATTTGCACCGGGTTGAAGGTTGATGTTTGAGCTATTACGGATGAGAGCTTTGCATGACCGTTCCATACAAAGCCCTCTATATTTTAAAAGATCCGGCATGCTGAACAAATATTTTTTTTAAAAAAAATAAACATTCAACACAGAAAGAGATGGATCTGAATCCGTTCAGACAAGATTCACCTTGTTCACAGGTGTAGCTTCGGGATCTTCAAACCAGCGGAAGTAGGTTTCCGCTCCGTTGATTCCCTCATTCACCAGCACTTTTTTCTTCTCGTCGGTAATGTCGAAATCTGTGGTTCCTACATCCAGCGTGTTGATGTAGAGCGTTCGCTGCCAGTCGTCGCTCTTCAGGTGAATGTTTTCCTGCACCTGCATCAGCGAACCGATCAGGGCTTTGGCGTAGTCGGGAAAACGGTTGATCTGCTTGCCTTTCAGAGGTTCATCGTAACGAAACAGGCCGATCTCTTCCTGCGTGTCGAGCCGAAGGCCCAGGGTCTGCCGGTTATACACATAGGGACTGCGGCCGGGCCGCTCCAGCAAAAACTTCGCATTTTCACGATTGTAGTATTCCACGTAGCGGGCCGCCTCTTTCTCTTTACCCATGTCGATATACTTCTCACGATCGAACAGTTTCACGGGATAGTTGAGCATCACCCCTCCGTCTACGTACACGTCATCGCGCTTGCCAAGCCTCCGTGCCGCAAAAAAGAGCGGGATCGACATGCTGATACGCACCGCATCCACCAGGGGCATGTCGGCGTGACGCTCATGCGAAAAGGTCTCGGAAAACCCGGTGGAGAGATTGGTACCGATCACGTACAGATCCGGATGCTTCGCGTTCTTCAGATCGCCGAAGGTGGCGTTCTTGTTGCCAAGTTTCTCCTTAACCAGGTCGCCGGCCCAGGTAGAGAATACATCGCCGCGGTTCCAACCGAATTCTCTCCAGAGCCTTCTGAAGTTCCGCACAAAACCGAATGAGTTGTCCATGAACTCTCTGAAGTTTGTGGAATTCAGAATATCCTGTTGCTCTTTAATGGTAAAGCCCAGCGAAAAAATCAGCGCGTTGATGGCGCCTGCACTGGTGCCTCCAACCCGCAAAATGTGCTCGAGATGCCCGCGCTGCTCCAGCACCTGCATGGCGCCGATATAGGCGATTCCCTTTACACCGCCTCCTTCAAATACAAGGTTCCTGAATTGTGAAGCCATAATGATTCTCCTCTTTATTTTTTATTGGAATGATTGAACTGTACGTCTTAACACACAATGGATCATACATCACCACAGCCTGTAGTCAGATAAGCGTAACTACTGTTTAACAGAGATTTAGCTGTGGTAATGCATGATATTCTATTTTGATGTGGAGTGCAAGCTGTTTGGATGTATGATTTATGAATGATGATCTATTATTTATTTGGCTCCGAAGCTTCTGAGGGGCGCTCGTCTGACGAGTTTCCCCGGTTCCAAACTCCCAGCCCGTAGGAATTCGACAGACGAGTATTATCAGGCAGGCTAAAGATTGTGAGCAGTTCCACTCGTCAGTCGAGGGGAGCTCGTCTGACGACTTTGGGAAAGAAACGCCAGG
>PWWL01000133.1 GCA_003561515.1 Balneolaceae bacterium | reverse complement strand
TCCTCGGGAAACCCTGAACCCTGTCCTACCAAAGCATCATCTTCATGCAAAAAACACTGCCGCCGCTTTTGATGAATTCGTAGGTGCTGAATTCATGCACGGAAAAGCCGGCGTCGCGCAGTTTCTGGTTTACGTCGGTGCAGCCCTGCTGGATGAGAACGTTCTTGCCGTCGGGACAGGTGGCGTTTGCCGCAAATAGTTTTTCAGCTTCGTAAGGCGTGGCTTCGATCACGTTTTCGTAGAGTTTGTGGATCATTTCCAGCCCTTCGTCGGTGAACGCATCGGGGAAGATGAGCACGTTCTTTTCGTTGAGTGAACAGAAACAGGTGTCGAGGTGGTAGTATTTGTCATCCACCAGCTCCAGTGCCACCACGGGTGTATCGAGCAGGGCTGATACATGCTCATATGCCTTCATGGATGAGCGGAAGCCATACCCTCCCCAAAGCAAGCGCCGTTTGAAGTGCCAGATGGCATCGCCCATTCCTTCGAAATCGGTTACCTTTTCGGGATCGAGATGCAGGATTTCGTATCCCTCTTTTCTGTACCACGCTTCAATTGCATCCACCTCACCTTTTCTCTGTGGCGTGTGCATGATGCTCATGATCACCTTGCGATTTTCGTTCTCATCGATAAAGGGCAGGCTCTGGTTTGCGCAGAACACCATATCGGGCTGGCCTTTCACGCCGTTCATTACGTTTACGTCAAATCCGAATTCATCATAAGCATCCAGAAGGTGCTCCCATTCGTTTTGAGCCTGCATTTTATCCACCCGGCCCACGTGGTCTTTCATGTGCGGGTTGATGACATACTCCACATCAAAATAGGTAGGCTTCACCATAAGCACACGCTTTGGTGAGGGCATTTTTGGAAGATCTTTGATAGAAAAATCAATCTCCGAAACGGATGTATAAATTTTTGTCATGGCAGATAGGTTATTTAACTGTACTGTACCAATGCGTCTCCTTGCGTGTCCCCGGATGCTGAAACTTGCGAGCAGGAATGTAAGGGTAAAAAAAATCAATTCATCCATCAAATTTTTCGTGTTGCAAGGAACAAGCTGCAGGCTACAAGCGACAAGCGACAAGCTGCAGGGTCTAGGGAACAAGGAGCCCCGAAGGGTCGGGACTGCGCAAAGGAGCGCAGCAGGGAGCAGGGTTTAGGTTTGAGAGACCAAGTTCTAAGTTCTAATGTTCTAAATCCAAAAAGTTGACAGTTGGCAGTTGATCCCGACCCATCCTATCGAGTGGACAAATCTTGTTAATATCATTTCGTCTTTAATCAGGAGATGCCTCTGCCACAGGCATCCCGTTGGGGCATGCGTTCGCTGTGCTCACTTAGTCGGGATGACACAGTTGGCCGCGGGAACACACCAACCTCTTGTCATCCCGACCGAAATTCCGACGGGCTTTTCCGTCGGGATGAAGTGGGGGGATCTTATGAAAACCATTGATGAGATATGGGATGCAGAGATTTCACATTGTAACTTGTGTTCACAAGACAGGACCCCTCGGGAAACCCTGAACCGGGAATCGACGCTGACAGGATCCCGAAGGCATTCGGGAACGCTGTCAGGTCTGAAACCACAAACCTTAAACCACAAACCACCTTTAGATCCTTGTTTAAATCCGCCAATACATTCACTATTTTAAAGTTTAGCCAAATTTTAAGAATCCATGCCAAATAAAATACTTTGGGCTGATGATGAGATCGATCAGCTGAAAGCCCATATCATCTTCCTGGAAAAGAAAGGTTTTGAAGTGGTGCCCGTCACCAACGGGGAGGATGCCATTTCGCTGATTCGCAAACAGGCGTTCGACATCATCTTCCTTGACGAACAGATGCCGGGCATGGACGGGCTGGCCACCCTGGAACAGATTCAGAATCTGGAAGCATCGCTGCCCGTGGTCATGATTACCAAGAGTGAAGAAGAAGAGATCATGGAGGATGCCATCGGCAACAAAATCGCAGACTATCTCATCAAGCCGGTGAATCCGAATCAGATCTTGCTTACCATCAAGCGGATTCTGGATAAGCAGCGCATTCAAAACGAAAAGGCAGCTCAGTCGTACCTGCGCAACTTCAACGAGCTTTCGGCAAAATTCAACGACCAGACCGGGTGGGAAGGCTGGATCGATATTTACAAGAAGCTGACCCACTGGGAGATGAACCTGGAGTCGAGCGATGAAGCGCTGCAACAGGTGCTGCAGGATCAATTTCAGCAGGCAAACCATGAGTTTGGCCGGTTTATAAAACTGGAGTATAAAAGCTGGATCAGCGGGCATGAGGAGAAACCAATTCTCAGCCCCGACCTGCTCGAGGAAAAAGTGTTTCCCCGTTTGCGCAACGGCGAAACCGTGGTTTTTGTGCTCATCGACTGTATGCGCTACGATCAGTGGCTGCTGTTTCAAAGGTCGCTGGCCGACTATTACTCCATCAGTACCGATTTTTACTATTCAATTCTGCCAACTGCTACACCCTATTCGCGTAATGCGATTTTTTCTGGGCTATATCCGCTTGAGATCAAAGAGAAATACCCCGATCTCTGGGAAATGGGCCAGGATGAAACCTCGCTGAACAGGCACGAGGAAGAGCTGATCAAGAAATACCTTCAGCGCCATCACCTGCCCGACAATGTGAAGTACGAAAAAATTATCCAACCTGAAGATGGCGGACGCATAGCGGATAAAATCTCGAACTATACGCAGACTCCCTTTTCTGCCATTGTTTATAATTTCGTGGATACGCTGGTTCACAGCCGGTCCGATTCTGAGGTACTGAAGCAACTGGCACCGGATGAAGCGGCTTTCCGATCGCTTACAGAAACGTGGTTCCAGCACTCGTCGCTGCTGAGGATATTCCGGGAACTGGCTTCGGAGAACGTAACTGTCGTGGTTACCAGCGATCATGGCTCCGTGAGAGCGCTTAGGGATACGAAAGTTTTCGGCGACCGCGATGCCGCTACAAACCTGCGCTACAAATACGGCCGAAACCTGAAGGCGGAGGAGAATGCGGCGATATTTATCAAAAAGCCCGAAGAGTATATGCTGCCGGTGAATCCGCCTGCAAACAGCTACATTTTTGCCAAAGAGGATTACTACTTTGTGTATCCCAATAACTACAATAAATTTCAAAACCGGTACAGAGACACCTTCCAGCACGGAGGTGCTTCGATGGAGGAGATGATTCTCCCCGTATCCGTAATGAAGCCGAGATGACGAGCGCAGCAGATAAAAAAACAGAGATTCCGGAAAAGTCGGAAACCCTGGTGAGCCGGGGGGTGGAGGAGACGTACCTGATAGCGGCGTCTGTAGCCGAAACGTGCCGGCCGGGGGATGTGTTTTGCCTGCACGGTGAATTGGGAGCCGGTAAAACCCATTTTGTAAAAGGCTTTGCCGAAGCCCTTGGGGTTAAAAGGGATGAGGTCTCTTCTCCCACTTTTACCCTTATTCACGAGTATGAAGGAAATCTGCCGATATATCATTTCGATTGCTACAGAATTGAAAATATGGAAGAAGCACTTGAAATTGGCACGGAAGAATATTTATATGGAACCGGCGTTTGCTTAATCGAATGGCCCGACAGGATTGACCCCCTGATTCCGGAGAACGCCGTAAATATCATCATAAAAACAATGGCACCCGACGAGCGTGAGATTACGATTCACAGGTAGTACGCTATGGATACAAAAAAACGACGGCTCTCGTACCGACTCGACCTTTTGCCGGTAATTTATCCTTACCACAGGAGAGCTGTGAATGCTATTCAAATGGGAGATCTCGTTTACTACGGCCCTTCACCCGAATACTACGGTATCGGAGAAGTTGTGAGTGCTGAGGATAACTACTGCGTGGTCGATTTCCGGGGAACCGGCCTTTTGGGCATCCAGAAGGATGTTTTTTCGAACAAGTATTTGATTCCCATCCATAAATTGAATCTGGGGCACATTCTGAAGTCGACGTGAGGGAAAGTTCTAAGCTCTAATGTTCTAATTTTCTAAAGCTGAAAGTTGCGGGTTGCCGGGTGGCGAGTTGGCAGTTTAAGGCAAGAGTCAAAAGGCAAAAGTGAAAAGGCAAATCGTTGCAACCGGAATCTTTCCCTTCATAGCAAAAAGTTGGCATCAGGCAATTGACAATATGCAACTCCTGAAGCAATATTTTCCCTGCACCCTGCACCCTGCACCCTGCACCCTGCACCCTGCACCCTGCACCCTGCACCCTGCACCCTGCACCCTGCAGCTTGAAACTTGCTCCCTGCTGCGCGCTTTTGCGCAGTCCCGATCCTTCGGGGCTCCCTGCTCCTACACCTCCCTGCCAAACAACCACAACGACATCGCCGTGAACAAACCGGGATAGAAGGGCTCAATGCCGTAGAATGCATAGCCTCCCGCTTCCGTAGGATAGATGGTTCCAAGCACCAGCCAGGTGAATGACACCAGCGTGCAGATGATAATCGAATAGAACACAAAACCCGGCCGCATGGTAAACGGCTTCAGGTACACACCCAGAACCGGAATGAGCAGGCCCGGAATAAACACGGAGCCAAGCACGTACCACAGATCAATGACGCTGGGGTAGATGATGATGAGCAGAATTCCCAACAGTGCCGAAATCAGGATGCTGAGCCGGGTCAGCAGGTTGGGCCGGACTTTCGGGAAATACCGCACAAGATAATCACGCCCCAGGGTCTGCCCGGAAATGAACAGGTAACTGTCGAGGGTTGACATGATGGTGGCCAGCAGCGATACGAAAAACAGCCCCTTCAGGCCGATGGGCAGTATCTGGTCGGCAAGGATCGGGTATGCCAGAACCGGCTGCTCAAGCTCTGGGCCGAGAATTGCAAACGCATAGAGTCCCGCAAAAGCGGTGAGAAAATCGAACGCCATCCAAAAGCCGATAGAGACAAAAATCCCCTTTCGGGCGGTTTCAGGGGTTTTGGCTGCCGCTGCCCTTTGATGAAAACTTGGATCCACGAACGTCCACAATGCAATGAAAAACCAAACCAGGATGTATTGAATGGTATTGCCGCCGGTAATATCGCGATGCCCTGTCGGAACGGATTCCCATAAAAGTCCGAATCCGCCAAACTCAGCAGCGGCGTAAATCAGAAGAATGATGAACCCCGAAAACATCAGAACCACCTGCAGCATATCTGTCCGGATAACGGCTCCGAAACCGCCAATGGTAATGTAGAGCACCGAAAAGAGAGCCACCAGCGACGCATAGAGTAGGAACGGGGCATCTCCGCCGGCGAGGAACTGAAACAGCAGGCCCAGCATCAGGATGTAGGGTGCCGGGCTCACCAGGATAAAAATGGGAAGCGCGCTGAGGCGTCCGGCACGGTCGTTGTATTTGTTGGCGATAGCCTCGGGAATGGTAAGGGCTTTATTGAGCCTGATTTTGCCCGCCAGGAAAATGGCGAACAGGGCAGAAAAGATATAGAACGGTGCACCCAGAATCAGCCACTGCGAAATGCCGAACTGGTAACTCCATTCTCCAACACCCAAAATGCCTCCATACCAGGTAGATACAAGCGTGGCCACGAAAGCCGGAAGCGTGACTTTACGCCCGCTCAGCAGAAAATCCTCTTCCGATTCGGCAGCCCAACCCTTCTTCCAGCTTATCCAGATAAGAAAAAAGAAATAGGCGGCCACCAGCAGCCAGTCAAGTCCCGAGAATTGTGATTCCACTACCCGTCTGTTTCAGTTTGGTGATGAATAAAGAGAAGAAGGTCTCCCTTTTTATGCACAATTTCGACCGTTTTTTCGACTGTCAGATTGGAGCTGCCGTCCTGTACTCCATTTTCGAGAAAACCGTTCTTTAAAGGAAATTTCAAGCCCTTTGTGGTAATGCCTTCAACGCGCCCCGACAGCGGAAACAGAGAGACCGGTGTGTTCAGCGGAAGCTCAGTACGAAACAAATGCCCGGCGAGGAAGATGTCCGCGTACCCATCGCGAATCAGAATCTTGCGAAACGAGCCGTGAAACTGCTTCAGAACGGAGAGGTTTTTCAATGTATGATCGAGCCGTTTGCCCGTGGCGGAAAAGATAACAACTTCCTGAACGGATTCGGTCAGGGCAAAACTGAGCGCTTTCTCCAGATCGTTGGTCTCCTGGTCGGGGTCATGGATTATCCGCGCTTTTTCATTGCCAGTAGTCTCATAGCTGTCGAGATCGCCGATAATGACGTCGGGCTCGAACCCAAGTCTGGCTGCGGTACGGGCACCGCCATCGGCGGCTATCAGCAGCACGCCGGGAACGGCTTCGGCGCTGAACAGGCCGGGAGGCGGTGGATTACCATCACAAAGTATAACTGCTTTCATTTTTAACTATCTTGAGTAATGCAGCATGGCTGATGCTTTTTGTTTGCTATCGGGTGGCAGAAGCTTAATTTTTGGGTCTGAAAATTTTGTGTAAAACTAAGAAAAGTGTCACGCTGATCAGAATAAAAATCAGAGCTTCACAGTTCATCAAAGACTGAATTCAATTATAAAGCAATAAACCGTTTCTTATACGGCGCATACAAAAAAACTATTTTCTGAATGTTTGAAGAGTTTCTAAAGAAGATCGAAAATTACAAACAGATCGCTGTTTTCTCACACATAAGGCCCGATGGCGACTGCATTGGCTCGCAGATTGCCCTGTGCATCTGGCTTGAAAAAAATGGGTTCGACGTGCGATCGTTTAACGACGACGACCTTCCTCCGAATCTGGTCTGGCTGCCAGAATTTTATCCGGTTACGAAGCCCTCTGAAGAAGACGTTACTGAATGCGACCTTGCCATACTTGTGGACGGTAACGCCACTCACAGGTTTGGTAAGATTGATGAATGGTACCGCAAGTTTAAGCTGCCACTGATGATGATCGACCATCATCCCGATCCGGAAAACCAGTTTGATGTAATGATATCGGTGCCGGAAGCCTCTTCTACCTGTGAACTGATTTACAAACTCTACGTGGAGCATGAGCCCGGTCAGCTTTGCGAAAAAGCGGCTAAGGCGCTTTACACGGGAATTATCACCGACACCGGTTCCCTGCAGTTCGACAGCGTTACCCCTGAAACGGTTGAGATTGTAGCCGACCTGCTCCGGATTGGCAAATTCAAGCCCAACGAAATTATTGAAAAGATCTATTCAAATAAGTCTTTGAAACAGTACAGGCTGTTGAGCAGGGCGCTTTCAACAATTGAGCTGTACGAAAATAATCAAGTGGCGGTGATGAGCGTTACACAGCAGATGATGGATGAAACCGGCACAACAAATGTGGATACTGAAGGTTTTGTTAATTACCCGCTCAGTATTCAGGGCGTAAAAGCCGCCATCATTTTCAAGGATCTTGCCGACGATGGGATCAAAATGAGCCTGCGGTCGCGCAGCGATGTGAATGTGAATCTTTGGGCGAGGGAGCTTGATGGCGGAGGCCATCAAAAAGCTGCCGGTGCGTGGCATCCGGGTCCGCTCGAAAAAGCCATTCGCGAAACCGTAGAGATAGGAAGAAAACAGTTGAATAAGGTTGAAAAAACAGCTTCTACATAGTTTACTACTGATTATGCTTCTGGCGTTTGTCGGGTGCAGTGAAAATCCGGATACAGCTTCAACTGAAGAGCCGGACACCGGCGACACGCTGCAGATGCCTTTCTCGGCGGTCAATATTGAGAATATCAATCCGAAAAATTATACCGGTTTATCCGGGAGAGTTGAGGGAACGTCGGAAGCCGTTGATATCAGCCGCCGCAACGCAATTACAACTGCGGTAGAAAAAGCCAGTCCTTCGGTTGTAAGTATCATGGCAACGGAACCTGTGCGCAGGCTTAACACACTTCATGATGAGTTTTTGCGATACTTCTTTGGCGGTGAGCTGCCGCGCGAAAACACCAGCATGGGCTCCGGTTTCATAATCAGTGAAGACGGCCTTGTAGTTACCAATCAGCATGTGGTTGGCAAAAATCCCAGAGAAATTATGGTTTCAACCATTGATGGCACATCGTACAGTGCCAGGCTGATCGGCATCGACGAACTCACAGACATTGCGCTGGTCAGGATTGAATCGGAAAACAATGAAACCTTTCCCTATATCGAACTGAGTGATTCGGACGATGTGATTGTGGGTGAATGGGCTATCGCCCTCGGAAATCCATTCGGCCTTTTTGAGGATGGCAAGCCAACCGTGACTGTTGGCGTAATCAGTGCAAAGAACCGCGACTTCAGCCCCGATCCCAATAATCCGCGCGTGTATATCGATATGCTGCAGACCGATGCGGCCATCAACCTGGGCAACTCCGGGGGGCCGCTTCTCAACAGCAACGGCGAAGTGATCGGGATGAACACGTTCATCTACACCGGCGGCACCAGTGCCGGATTTATTGGGCTCAGCTTTGCAATTCCAAGTAATCGCCTTGAAAGGATTATTTCGCAGCTGATGACCAGCGGCGTGGTGATGCTCGACTACGATCCCGGGATGGAGTTCACATCAATGACCGAACAGCTCATCTATCGCTATCGCCTGCCGTACGTACAGGGACTGCTGGTTACGAGCGTGAACAAGAACGGGCCTGCGTTCGAATGCGGCATTATGCCGGGCGATGTGATTGTGAAAATCGGCGATGAGCGCGTGGTGAGCGAAATGCACGCCTGGGCGCTGCTGCGCGATTACGAGGTGGGAGATGAAATGCAGGTTGAGCTAATCAGAGACGGGGCCCTCTATCAAACAGAGATGCAGCTCAGGCAGAAAGTGTCGGGGAGTGCCGCGCAATAAAAATTGGTGAAATAGGATTTAAATGGTTCATTGTTATTTAGAGATTGCTATGAATGTCACACTCCAATTGAGAATGGCATTAGTAAATTTCGGTTGGAATGCGGCATATTCAGGGCGATAAATCCAGGAGAATTGCGCTGTTTTGTATTATTTCGATGCCATAATAACTTTTCTGCAAAAAAAGTCCTGAAGGGACTAGAGCATTAGCATAGGACGCAGTCCTATGT
>PWWL01000097.1 GCA_003561515.1 Balneolaceae bacterium | reverse complement strand
TATATCTCCGTGTGGGGAGGCAGAAGCCGCACGCTCCACTCCATGATGGGTGCCGGGCTTTTGATCACATTTGCAGCTCTCCTCATTGATCCGCCCTACAATGTGGATCCATACAAGGAGCTGGCACGATTCCAGCAGCTCGAACTCCAGCAGGATGCCGAGCTGATTGAAGAGCGATTTGGCCCCCGCGGACAGATCGACGTGTACCGCTCGCCAACCTTTCACTATACGCTTTTTGCAGGACCCCAGGCCACCGCTATGCCGCCGCGGCAGCTCGCCCTGCTGCTCGACGGTGAGGTGGCCGGAGCCATTTTCTCCATCAGCGATCCGGATAAGGCCGCCATCATGGACTTTACCCCGCAGTCGCTGCCCTATCGTCTGCTCGATGAACCGCCGAATGTGCTCATTCTCGGCGAAAACAGCGGCGTCAATGTGTGGCTGGCACTGCGAATGGGGGCAGAAAGAGTTACAGTGGTACAGACCAATCCCCAGATCATACGCCTGATGCAGGATGACCTGGCGGAAATGGGCGGCAGCGTTTTTCTGGATGAACGGGTCACTGTTGTGAACGAGGACCCGCGCATCTACCTGGAGCGATCGAAGTCGGAATACGACCTGATCCATTTTGCCGCGGCCGAATCGATGGCTACGGGTACAAGCGGACTGCAGGGGCTCAGCGAAGACTTTTTACTCACCAGCGAGTCCATTGCCCGGGCACGATCTCTGCTCAGCGCCGACGGATTTCTCTCCATCACCCGGGGCATCCAGTCGCCGCCGCGCGACAATTTGAAAATCATTGCCATGTTCGCCAAGGCCGTCAGCCATTTCAGTGAAGATGATCCTGAGCAGCACCTGCTGGTAAGCCGGAATTACCTTGCTGCCAACACAACCTTATCCCGTGCACCGCTTTCTGATGAAAAGATAAACCGGTTCAAATCGGAAGCGGCCGGCCTGCAGCTCGACCTGGAATACTATCCCGGAATTGTAACGGATGAGATCGACCAGCTCAACATTATAGAAGGGCCCGACGGCACCCATTACTCCTACATTCATCACACTGTCAATGAAATCCTGTTTGGTGACGCCGATGCGTTCTTTGATGACTGGGCCTACTATGTGCAGCCGCCAAGCGACAACTCCCCGTATTTCCACGATTTCTTTCGCTGGGCCTCGCTCGGCGCATTTCTCGACACCTACGGTGAGCAGTGGTTTCAGCGGCTCGAACTGGGTTATGTCATTTTGGTCATTACGTTCATTCAGCTTTCGGTGGCGGCATTCCTGCTCATACTGCTGCCGCTTGCGTTCCGGTGGCGCCATTACGCCAAATCTCCCGGCAAGCTGCCCACATTCCTCTACTTCTTCTTTATCGGTACGGGGTTCATGTTCATTGAGATTACGCTCATTCAGACCTTCACCCGGTTCCTGGGCGACCCGATCTTCAGCGCCGCGGCCATTCTCTCATCCATTCTGGTCTTTTCAGGGGCCGGAAGCGCCGTACAGAAAAAGCTGGGTATGGATGCCCGTAAAAGGATCCTGATTGCCTCCGGCGCCATTATTGCCATTATGCTGATCTATCTGATGCTGGCCGATCCGCTTCTCAGCTTCTTCATCGGGTTTGGCACGGCAGCGCGCTTTGCCGTCACCATTATCATGCTGATGCCCGTTTCGTTCTTCTTTGGCTGGATGTTCCCCTCGGGAGTGAACATTCTCGAAAAAGAGAGCGACAGCCTCATTCCCTGGGCGTGGGGGGTTGACGGCTTTGCCTCCGTTGCGGCGGCTCCGCTGGCCATAATACTGTCGATGTCGATCGGGTTCAGCAATGTGATTCTGCTGGGGATGGTTTGCTATGCCGGGGCTGGAGTTGTGAGTTTGCTATGGAAACCGATAGAGCAATAAAGAGCTTTACTGAACCAGGGCGATTAAATGAAAGATTTGCAACTGAAAAGTACTAAAGCCTCCGAATCTGCTTCATTTTCGACTGCTGGCTCCGTTTGGAATCGTTTACGCTCAGGTTTCTAAAAACCTTTGAATATCCTCAATAACCTGATCGAATGGTTGCTTCAGTTGAATATTTGTCCGGTTCAAAAATGCTTTCCATTGCATGTGTTTATCTTCATCAGATTTAAAATCAACATCAAAGATGAACATAAAATCATCTATTGGTGTATTTCTTCTCATGAAGGTAGTTTTGGTCGCATTTTTTAGCCTCTCCTTATCAAGCTCATGGTTCCTGATCATGAACCAAACATCAAAGTAGTCCTTCATTCGGCTTCCGAAATAGCCCAGGCGAACAATAGCTTCAAGTTTTTCAGCGATAGCTGATTCCAATGAATACACTTTGATGTTGGGAGGTGAAAATTCCAGAATTGCCGGATAGTCCATATCTACCGGACCGTACACAATTGTATCCCCAAAACCTACATCAAGCTGCAGGCGATGACGATCACCGCCAACTGTCGCAGGAATTTTGATTCGAAGACCACCGTATTCAGCATTTTCGTTAATCTGCCGTATATCTATCTCTTTTGGGTTAAATGTTACTCCATCTTTCAGATCTATTGAGGCAATTTCCTCGATAGCTGTTTTTATTTCATTGACTCCATTGGAAATTTGTTGACCAAGAAAATCGATATCTTTACTCGGGCGAACGGAAGGAATGTTATACGCGATGAATAGCAAAGCTCCTTTCAATATAAAGTGATTGCGATGGTCGGACTTTTCAAGTCGAGCCAGAAATCGCTCCTGCATATATTGAATGCTTACAAAGTTAAAGTCCTTGCCGGTTTTGTGAGCAACATTCCTCAACTGGGCTTTAACGGATTGTTCTAACCTGCTGCTCATCCGGACACCATTGCCTTTAAATAAGGTGTCATTACTGTTTTGACCCGGCAAATGTTCATGTATTTCTGTAGTTCATTCAGGTTCGCGTCGGGAAATTTCAAGTAGGTTCTCAGTCCTTCGAATGCAAGATCCTCCCCAAGTTTGTTTCTATATCGAAACATGTCACATACCGTTTTTTCTTGGCTGTACATTTTTATTGGATGTCCCTGAATTGTGATTTGCTGAATACCGGCACTGTACTGTCTGTCCCGAAAGTAATAGATTTCTACCGGAGGAAAATGAAGCCTGGGAGGTTTGGCATCGTTAGGAATTGCCAGATGGACTTTTGATGGGTTATAAGTAGTCAGCTCATAATATGCGAGCGCTGAAGCAAGAGCGATGATTCCATTAGGTATCGCCTTACTTACGTCTACAAAACTCGAAGTGATGTCACTTTCAACCAGTTTATACAGGCCTGGCTGCACTTTTTCAAGTATGCCATCCTGAAAGAGTTTGGTTATGTCGCGCGATTGAAAACCATGCTCCCTAAGCTCAATTTGCCTGGCATATCCACCATTCTCTTTTATATACTCGACGATTTTTTTCATGTGAATCAAATGTTCTGTCAATAATATATAATGACAGAACATTTGATTCAACTATAAAATCTAAACGGATGCCTTGTTTCAGGCACTCAGAAAGCGATGCCTGGAGCCTGCCAAAGCAAAGCATGCTTCAATTGATTGTTACATATTCTTATACTCCCCTGAACTTAGGCGCTTTAGATCCGCCGAAAAATCGACGTAATTTAAAAATTACCGGCCATGCTCCGAAAACGATCCGCCTCCAAAAAGCAATCCTCCGACTGGAGCCTTCGCACCATACTGCTGGAATCCTTTTTCATTGTGATGGCGCTTCTGCTGGCGCTCTGGCTGAACGACTGGAACAATGAACGCAACAACCAGAAGCTGGTAGACCAGATCCTGGAAAGTGCAAGGCAGGAAATTTCGGATAACCTTGAGATCATCGAACAAACGGTAGAATACAGGGGCGATCTGTTGAGGGAAATCCGGTCCGGCAAGCGTGTCATCCAGCGAATCGAAAATTTTTCTGAAATGGTAAGTTTCAGTTTTTCAGACAGGGAGGCTCTAAGCGAATTCATGGATGAAATGTTTCTGAGAGAGGGTATTGTGGATCTGATCGGAAATGAACTGTATCCCGCTCCTGATGGCGGATATTGGATGTCTTTCTTCGGCAATCCTGTTAAAATTGATTTGGATGGGAATGATCTTGTGGCATACGGTCCGGGCAATATCCAGCTGCGGCCAGCTTTTTTGAGCGATGTAGTCTGGACTACAGCAAATGCCTCAAACGCCCTCATTCATATGGATTTTGATACCCTGTCTTTGCTGGCTGATATCTATTCCACACAGAAGTCGTATCATGAAATCAGCCAGCAGGCCCTGAGGCTGTTATACTCGCAGGTGAGTGTGGTTTCGGCGATGGAAGACATGTATTGGCTGGAGAATGATCTGAAACAGAAGTACACTGCTTTCCTTGAAACCTTTTAAGATACCATGAAAACCGCACTCGTTACAGGAGCCAACCGCGGCATCGGGTTTGAAATTGTGAGGCAGCTTGCCGACCGGGATTTTGCCGTGTGGCTTACCGCCCGCAACAAAAAGCGCGGAACCGAAGCCCTGCTTGAGCTAAAAAATCAGGGCCGCTCCATCCGGTTCCTGGAACTGGATGTATCTGACACCGAAAGCATCGCCAATGCAGTGAAGAGTCTGAAAGGCGACATCAACCGGCTGGATGTTCTCATCAATAACGCCGGCATAAACCCGAAGGGCTCAGACAACATCCTTTCAGTTCCCGCCGATAAGCTTGAAGAAACATTCCGCATCAACAGCATTGGCCCGCTTTGGCTTACACAGGCTTGTGAATCGCTGCTAATAAGTGGCAGCCGGGTGATCAACATCTCGAGCGGGGCGGGTGAAATCTGTAACGGTATGGGCAGCTACTCGCCGGTATACAGCGCCTCCAAAACCGCGCTCAATGCCATCACCTGCCAGCTTGCCCACGGCCTCAGGGCCAAAGGCGTGCTGGTGAATGCGGTCTGCCCCGGCTGGGTGCGCACCGACATGGGAGGCGCCGGCGCTACACGCTCCGTCGAAAAAGGAGCCGAAACGCCCGTCTGGATGGCAACAGACCCGGGTTTCAGCGAAACCGGGAAGTTTTTCAGGGATATGAAGGCAGTATCCTGGTAAGTTGTTAATCATTAATGGTGTAATGGTTATTCGTGCCTGAGTTCAAGTATTAACTGAACTCGGGATAATTTGTAATCAGCAGATGATCGTGTTTCTATCCGCACCCATTAACAAATAACGATTACACCATTAACGAATCGCGAATAACGATACCAACAGGTTTATAAATCACTTCAAGATTCCTTATTTTGGGCTCCTGAATAAGATCGGGCCTGCGGGTAAAGATCGTCTTCATCCCGATTGATAAAAGAAACTATTTAACATACTAAAGAACCTGACAAGACATGGCGAAAGAATTTGATGTTTGTGTAATCGGAACCGGCCCCGGCGGATATGTTGCCGCCATCCGCGCATCCCAGCTCGGTTTCAAGACAGCAGTTGTTGAAAAAAGATTTTTAGGAGGCGTGTGCCTCAATATCGGCTGTATACCCACAAAAGCCCTCCTCCGCTCAGCCGAAGTGTATGAATCGATTTCTCATGCAGGCGATTACGGCATTGATGTGAAAGATTTCTCAGCAAACTTTGGGGGCATGATCAAACGCAGTCGAGGCGTAGCCGACAAGATGAGCAAAGGGGTTCAGTTCCTGATGAAGGCCAACAAAATTGAAGTGCTGAACGGCACCGGCGTGTTCAAGTCAGCGAAGGAACTGGCCGTAAACGATGAGAAAGGCAAGGAAGTGGAAACCGTGAAGGCAAAGCACTTTATCATCGCTACCGGCGCCCGTCCGCGCGAGCTTCCGAACCTGAAAATCGACGGCGAAATGATCATCGACTCCGAAAAGGCGATGCAGCTCGAGAAGCAGCCCAAGAAAATGGTGATTATCGGGGCCGGAGCCATCGGCGTTGAGTTTGCCTACTTCTACAACTCCATCGGTACGGAAGTGACCATTGTGGAAATGATGAAGACCCTCGTGCCTGTTGAAGATGAAGATGTTGGCAAGGAGCTCGGCAAGATCTACAAGAAGAAAGGCATGAACATCATGACCGAAAGCACCGTCGAGAAGGTGGAGAAGAAAGGTAAAGGCGTGAAAGTGACCATCAAAACCAAGAAAGGCGAGGAAGTTGTTGAAGCCGACGTGGTTCTCTCAGCGGTGGGTGTAACCGGAAACGTGGAAAACCTGGGCCTGGATAAAGCAGGTGTAAAACATGAGAAAGGTGATATTAAGGTAGACAAGAAGACTTACAAGACGGATGCCGACAACATCTACGCCATTGGCGACGTAATTGGCGCCCCATGGCTTGCTCACAAGGCGTCGCATGAGGCTATTGTGCTGGTTGAGCAGCTTGCGGGAATGAAGCCGCACCCGATCAACTACAACAACATCCCGGGCTGTACCTATTGTGAGCCGCAGGTGGCTTCCGTGGGTCTCACGGAGAAGCAGGCCAAAGAGGAAGGATACGACGTGATGGTTGGCAAGTTCCCGTTCTCGGCCAGCGGCAAGGCTACCGGCCTGGGCCACGAGGAAGGCTTTGTAAAGGTGGTGTTCGACTCCAAGTACGGCGAGTGGCTCGGATGCCATATGATAGGCTCTCACGTAACCGAGCTGATTGCGGAAGCCGTTGTTGCACGCGATCTTGAAACCACAGGTCATGAAATCATCAGCGCCGTGCACCCACACCCGACCATGAGTGAAGCGGTGATGGAAGCCGTTGCCGAAGCCTACGGCGAAGGCGTACACCTCGGGTCGAAGCCCAAGAAGAAGTAATTTCGCGGGCATTCAGCCCATTTTCTTTTCATTTACGTTTTAAAAAAAAGCGGGCTCTTCAGTCCGCTTTTTTTATTTCACGCTTTGAGATAACAGTATGCCCCCTCTGGATTCGTGCCGAAAAAAGGCTGCCCCGCAAGTTAGTGCCATATGGCACAATAGTAGGGATCACCGTGTGGCATCATGGCAATAGTAAGAAAGAGTAATATGGGTGTGTATTGGGAAAGCCCGCGAATAGGCACTTTTTTCCGGTTTATAATTGAGTTCCTGAAGAAATCCAATAAAGGTGCAAAATACCCCTGCATCAGCATCAGGTAATCCCCGATTCCGATTAATTCGCCTCTCTGTTAACATCTATGTATAGAACATTTTGCATGCCTACTGAGATGGTATGTTTTGTAATACTGTTTATTTAAATGAGAGGCCAAATATGGAAAAAGAAAACCGTGAAAACAGATATGTAAGAGGTCATGAAAATCGGGATCATTTAAATCGGTACCACACCATATTCTTTGAAATTGGTCTCATCATAACACTGTTATTTTTTATTCTGTTATTTAGGATTCAAATTCAGTCATCTGCTCAGCATGAATATGTGATCGATGTTCAGGAAATTGTTGAGATGGAAGAAATCATACAAACGCAGCAAAGGCCTGTGGTGCCCCCGCCTCCAAGGCCTCCTGTGCCGGTGGCTGTTCCCAATTACGAGATCATAGATGAAGTGGAAATAGACATTGATGCTGAACTCAGATTCGATGCATCTGCAAGGCTTCCTACTCCGCCCAGACCGCTCGATTATGAAGAAGAGGATGACGAACAGGTTGACTATTACGTAATCGTGGAGCAGATGCCTGAGCTTATCGGTGGATTGGAATCTATCCAGCGAAACGTCAGATATCCGGAAATGGCCATGAGAGCACAGATCAGCGGAAGAGTGATTGTTCAATTTGTGGTAAATGAGAGAGGCGAAGTCGAAAATCCGCAGGTTGTGCGCGGAATCGGTGGCGGCTGTGATGAAGAAGCCGTTCGTGTTGTTAGCCAGGCCAAGTTTGTGCCCGGACATCAGCGCGGCAGGCCGGTAAGAGTTCAATATTCGGTTCCGGTAGTTTTTGTACTGCGCAACTGACCGGCGAATCATTCATACACACAGCTACAACGTTATAAAATCACTGAATCTGAAAAGCCCTGAAATCCCGGGGCTTTTCTTTTTGAATATTGTTTTAATCAAGAATCGAGGGGTTGGGTCTTGCCCCACAGCTTATATAGTTTCTAAAATTTGATTTCACAGATCTTGTGCAAGATCTCATTATCTCAAAAAGCTCATGCTATCTATTGAGATTATTCCATTATCTGCATTTTGTTAGGTTCTTTTGTCGTGATATCCCACATTGATCCCGGTGGGGCAAAAGAACGATCCAAAGGTGTCGGGATAAGGCCAGGGTCTCTTCTCAATTTACGGTGTTCCTGTTCCGCGGACTTAAAGCATTTTGCCTGCTTTCAACGGGTGAAGAATAGCGGACCTCAGATACTCATTCTCTTCAGAATACATAATACCTCCGCAACAGCATCAGGTAATCCCCGATTCCAATTCTTAGCCTTCTCAGGTAATATGCATAATAAAAGAAGGATTTGCAGCGCTCAGTCTGTAGCATTCAAAGTGATGCAGTTAATTAAAATGAGAGGCTGATTATGAAAAAGGAAATCCCAGAAAACAGATATGAAAGAGGCCACGAAAACCGCGGACATCTGAACAAGTACTACACTATCTTTTTTGAGATTGGATTGATCGTAACACTGCTGCTTTTCATTGTACTGTTCAGGATCGAAATAAGGCCGGCAGAGCATGTCGAGTATGTTGTTGACGTACATGAGATTGTAGAGATAGAAGAGATTGTAAAAACTCAGCAGCGGCCTGCGGTTCCGCCACCGCCACGCCCGCCTGTGCCGGTAGTTGTGCCAAACTACGAGATCTTCGATGAAGTGGAAATTGATATTGATGCCGAACTCAGATTCGATGATTTCACACCTCTGCCGCCTCCGCCACGGCAGGTACAGATAGACCACCAGGAGGAGGAAGAAACTGAAGAGGATCTCTATGATTTCTACATCATTGTGGAGCAGATGCCTGAGCTAATTGGTGGACTTGAATCTATCCAGCGAAATGTCAGATATCCGGAAATGGCC
>PWWL01000056.1 GCA_003561515.1 Balneolaceae bacterium | reverse complement strand
GGAGGGGAGTGTAGGAGCTGAAATAAAAGGCATCCAGCCAAATCAACGCTCCTTCAACACACCCCTGATTCTCGAAAGCTTCGCTTCGCGATCTTTTTCAAATCGGTCCCCTCTCGAGAGGGGATGTTTCTTACCCATTCCCAATAAAAGCTATTAGATTAGGTCAAAAACGTATCGTACACGAGCCAGAGGGGCGGGTCGTGTTGGGCGAGTTGTTTGTTGTGGGTGGCGGGTACCCGTTCGGCTGAGCTGATGAACGGGGTGAGATTCTCTTTTTCGGTCAGTTGGATTTCAACATCCGTTGAGGAGAGAATCCAGTTGGAATCGCTGAGTGCGCTTTCACCGATATGGCAGGCGCAGATAAAACTCCAACCGCAATCATCGTGGTGACTCGCATCATTTTCTGTATCCGCATCACTGCTACTTTGTTCTACTTCGCAGCAGCTGTGGTCAGCTGCCATTTCTGCAGCTTCCAGCGGAGTTATCAGGCAGAATTCTACCAGCTGCTTGGCGTGCAGGCCGGAGGGCACCAGAAACGCCATTAACAGCAGAATAGCTGTGGCTTTGGTTAACCGTTGATATGTGGCTGGAGAGATTTTCACACGATAAGAATAGGTTATTGATGGGAAAAACTCACGGAATCCAAAAATATTACACAATCAGATTGAAATTCTAAACTGTCGGTGGTGTGTAACCGTGATTTGTCATAATGTGTATTGTGTCATTTTCGGGTAACGAATGTGATAGGGTTTCTCCGGATTTTTGGCTTTTATAATAGATCAGGCATGAGTACTGATCAGGAAAGACAAACGAGAACCAAGTCAATTTCGATGAAATCAGACAAGAATCCGGATCAAGAGACAAACACGGGCCAAGGCAAAATTTCTGCTGAAGAGTCTCTTCTTGCTTTTCCGCTTTTGCAGGCCCTGTTTGGACGCCGTGCACGCCGTTTTGGTTTGGGCATGGAAATCCCCTCAGGCCCGCTGGCCTATAAATCGGATAAGGATCCTCTGCCTTTAAGCGAGCGCGAGCAGATGATTCTTGTGGCAGCGGCTACGGGAGTGTCGGGATGGAATTTCGGTGTTCCTTTTGGACCGAGAACTCCACAGTCGCACGCGGAGTTTACGCTGCGCTATACGGGAAGAACAGCGCCAACGGCTGCCGGACTGGGTACAACCGCTCTCTTTTTTACGGACGACAGCGGATGCTATTTCGTCAATACCCGCGATTTGCAGCCTGCATCTCTTTTGGAGATGAATGAAAGTGAATCCGGGCTCGATCAAATTCTCTCCGTTTGCCGTAAACAGACGGTCAAAATCAGCGACAAGCGTCTCGATCTCCCTTCACAGCCGCCTCATCTGCTGCCTCCCAATCTCTGGTGGGCCAATAAACCCGGTTCAACGATCTTCATGCCCGTGGCAGACGCCGCCGAGGAGTGTCTTGGTTTGATGGCCCTGATGATCCGCCACGGAGTTACCGTAATTGATCATGAAACCGGAAAACCCGCCGGAAACCTGGATCCATTTTTTCGCTCGGGCCTGCTCGATCCCGCCAAACAATATCCGCTGTCGGAGCTTCAGTCAACGGTAAGCGAGTGCATTTGTCTTGAGCTGGCTTTTATGGGCCATAACATTGTGCTGATGCTGCAGGCTATGGGGCTTGGCGGGCTATTCTTTAACGGCGTGGATGATATGAGCGCGATGGGGGCAAATGCTGAAACCGGTAACAAAGGGCTTGGGTTCCGCTTTGAGAGAAATGACCAATGGATAACGCCAAATTCACTGGGTTTGCCGGGAATTTACGAGGCCCTTAGTCCTCCCAATTACGCCGATATGCGTGCTGCAGTGGAAACGTTTGTGGAACGAAAGTTCGGCTCTGAGGGTGCCTACAATGCGGACAAACCGGGGCCATGGAAAGATTCTGCCGGGATGAAATCAACCGTTAAACCCTATGAACCGGAATTCGTAGACTGTATAACAGAAGTGGCAAATTACATTTATGAAAAGCACGGAAAGTTTCCCGGAATTCGAACAACCATCATGATGCCGGGTTTTGTACAGGCTCACCATCTTGATACGGGATTTTATGACACGCATTACAAGGATGGCGCTTACCTGGAAACCCACGCCAATCACATGAAGCGCTGGCATTAAATGATATCAGCTGCACTCAATCTGTAATACGATACTGTTGATTTGAACCGCCGAAAATTTCTTTATGGGTTATCATCTCTTAGCGGGGTTGCTGCATTTGGCATGTTCTGTACTTAAGATGACAGACTTGGAGAATGTGTATTTTCTGGATTAAATCTATGTTTTTAGCCTCTCTGAACACACCCTTGCCTGCGCCAAGGCTTTGGCAGGCAGGCCTCGCCACAGGCATCCCCTCGGGAGAATCCCTTCTCAAGTTGAGTTTTTTTTGGAATCCCGAAACTTTGGTCAGAGGACTTTTATACTGCCTTATCAAAAATTGAGTTGCCCGTTATTAAGGCAGAATACCTGCTGCCATTGATATAACCTCGCAGAACGATGCCTTGTCAAAAAATCTAAATTTCAAGTTCGCAGTTCATATTCTGCGTGCTGTGCACTATATTCGTACGCAATTGGCTTTTTGGCTGTACAGAGTAATATGAGTTTGGAGTTATTTAAAGCGTACCACATGAAGCAGACCCCTGCAAATGAATAACAGGATATTTGCCGAAAATATGGCTGAACTCTATCGTGAGGCGGCGAATCAGTACAAGTCGCTGCCCGCCTTTGCTACTCGGAAAAAGTCGCTGGAGTGGGAGCCGGTTTCTTTCGAAGAGCTCTATCAGAGAGGCTTAAATCTCGCCACCGGTCTTATCGAAATGGGCGTAGATGCCCGGGAACACGTGGGACTTTTTGGCGACAACCGTTTCGAGTGGATTTTGGCTGATTGCGGCATACAGATCTGCGGAGCGGTAGATGTTCCCCGGGGACGGGACGTTACCGACAACGAACTCAAATACATCATCAAGCACGCAGGCATCCGTATTACATTTGTTGAGACGAAAGCACTTCTCGATAAAGTTCTGAAAATGAAGAGGGATCTTCCGAAGCTGAAGGAAGTTATTTTGATGGAGCCAGATGTCGATGTGCCGCGCGGCATCCACAAAATGGAAGATGTTATCAATTATGGAAAAGCTCTTCGTGATCAGGGCGACAGAAGGGCTGAGGAACGGATGGCCAATATTCAACCCGAGGATCTGTTTACTCTGATTTATACCTCAGGAACCACCGGCAAGCCCAAAGGGGTAATGCTGACACATGCCAACATGATGTCGCAGGTGAAGGTAATACCGGTAAACCTGAACTGCACCGACCGCGTACTATCAGTGCTTCCGATATGGCACAGTTTTGAACGTGTATTTGAAGTGTATACAATTGCTTGCGGAGTATGCACCTACTATTCCAATATCAGGACTCTGGCCGATGACCTGAAAAATGTGGAGCCCACGTTTATGGGATCGGCCCCGAGGCTGTGGGAAAGCCTCTATCAGAAAATCAGGAAAAGTGTGAGTAAGGCCCACTGGATGAGACAGCTGCTTTTTCATACGGCCTATTTCCTGAGCCGGCAATACAACGATTCCTATTTCTTTCTTTCGAACAGCTACCTGAAGCTTAAACCGGAGTCAAAAATTAAACGAGCCCTGCTTGCTCCTCTCTACGCACTGCGCTGGCTGATTGTGGTTCCGTTTTACGGATTTTTCAATGTGGCGGTATTGGAGCCGGTTCGCATGAGTGCGGGAGGATCACTGAAGGCAACCATATCGGGCGGCGGCGCCCTGCCAGCCGAAATCGATCGTTTCTTCAACTATATCGGTATTCCCGTTCTTGAAGGGTACGGCATGACGGAGACCTCCCCGGTGATTGCCGTTCGCCTTGAGGAGGATATCGTAATCGGTACCGTAGGCCCGCTTGTCGACTACACCGAAGTAAAAATCGTTGACCTTGAATCGGGCAAAACCCTTTATCCGAACAGCGACCTTCCTGACAACGGCCGCGGACTGCGGGGCGAAATACACGTGAAAGGACCACAGGTGATGAAGGGATACTACCGCGACATGGAACAGACCAATAAAACCATCCGGAACGGATGGCTGCGAACCGGAGACCTGGGCATGATTACCTACAACGACTGCCTGAAGATTCTGGGCCGGTCGAAAGCCACGGTTGTACTGCTTAGCGGAGAAAACCTGGAGCCGGAACCGATTGAAATGAAGCTCACTCAGAGCCCGTACATCGAACACGCCATGGTTGTTGGACAAGATAAGAAACACGTTGGTGTGCTGATCGTGCCCAGCATAGAGGGATTCAGGGATGAAGGCAAGAAAGCAGAGACGCTGGAAGCACTTGCGGCAGATCCGGAAGTCAGTAAGATCATTCAGAAAGAAATTAAATCACTTGTGTCGGTTGCGAACGGGTTTAAAAGTTTTGAATTGGTTAAAGATTTCAGGCTTCTCCCGGAAAATTTCACCGTAGGCGAAGAGCTTACAAATCTTTTTAAAATGAAGCGGCACATTGTCAGTGATAAATATGCTGATGTAATTGAGAGCATGTACCAAAATGAAACTGCGGGGGTGGCCTGATATGGAGTTTACAACACAGCTTCTCTACCCAATCGACCAGATACTGCTTGCCATAATGATCTTTTCGATCATGTTCGGAATGGGTGCCAGCCTGACTATCGACGATTTCAAAACCGTTCTTCGTTATCCTCGCGGCATTTTGATTGGCTTTCTTTCTCAGTTCGGACTGATGCCCTTTTTCGCCTATGGCCTCGCTGTTTTCCTGGAACTCCCCCCTGCTTATGCCATTGCTATTGTTTTGATCGGCTGTCTGCCGGGAGGCACCACTTCCAACATGTTTGCCTACTTCGCACGCGGCTCGGTGGCGCTTAGCATTGCCATGACAACGGCCTCAACTATAATGGCTCTTCTGATGATGCCCCTGCTGCTTGAGTTCTACACATCGGAGTTTACCAGTGCGGTATCTGCAGAGATGCAGGCGGCCGGAACCGGAGCCGAGTTTGTGATTCCCACCATGAACATCATCATGTCGCTGGTACTTGTACTGGTGCCCGTTGCTATGGGCATGTTTCTGAGAGCAAAATCGCGCATGTGGGCTAAAACGGCCGAGGATACGGCCGGGTTTATGGGAATTATCGTGATCCTCTATCTTATTGGTACGGCATTTGCGCGCCACAGCGGACTGATGCTTCAGACGCCGGCAAATATCTATATAGCGGCAATCTGCGTGGGCTTGCTGGGCTTTTTCTTTGGTTATTGGATGTCGTGGCTCGTCCAGCTGTCTCCAATTTTCCAGAGAGCCATTTCGCTGGAAACCGGAATCCAGAACGGGCCAATTGCGTTTGCGATTATCCTGCTAAGTTTTGCTGAGCCGGTGCAGAGCCAGATGCTGTGGCTCGCCATTCTCTACTCTACGTTCATCGTGATTACCTCATCCTTTATCACGCTCTATTATCGAAGGGTGGGTAAGTTCGATTATGAAGTGTATCAAAATACCCTGATCCACAACCGGCTGTTCGGTGAAAATTATAAAACCGGCTACCCAAAAGGATTTCTTACCAAGCGAATCAAGCACGATCCAAGTCAGGGAATGACACCGGCGCAGAAACGGGACCCAAAAGCCTCGTGAACGTTAGGGGCGGAGTGTTAATTTGTTAAGGGTACAATCAACAACGTATTCACTTACATCACACTTACTCTATGCGCGTCTCTGCCCTGATACTGATCACTGTAACTGCCGCAACGCTCATTCCCCCTTCAACTGCCGATGCTCAGCAGATAGAAATCAATGCTGAAACGGGGCTTACCTGGTTCAGCCGCAACGATGTCAGAATTCCGAATCAGAATGGTACTGAGTTCGACATGCTTGAACTAATCGGAACAGGAGTGGCACCCTACCTGAGGCTGAGTGCATCGATTACCCTGGGTGAACGTCACAAAATCCGGGCACTTCTGGCTCCGCTTAGCAAAACCGGGACCGGGCAGTTCGACGAAGAGGTGTTTTTCGAGGAAACCCTATTTGAAGCCGGTGTACCGACCAATGGTACGTACCGTTTCAACAACTACAGGCTCACATACCGGTACACCTTCTATAACAACCGTGGTTGGGTTCTGGGTGCCGGCGCGGCTGTGCTTGTGAGAGATGCAAAAGTGGAACTGGCGCAGGCCGGGGCTCACAGATTCAAACACGGATCTGGGTTTTGTACCGCTGCTTCACATCTATGCGAAGCGCGCCTTCAGTGACAGGGCTTCTCTTGTTTTAGATGCAGAAGGCCTTGCGGCGACACAGGGCAGGGCTGCAGATGCATCGCTCACTCTCGATTTCAAACTCTCAGACCGCTGGAGCGCGCGGTCCGGTTACCGGCTTCTCGAAGGCGGTGCCGATGTGGATGAGGTGTATAACTTTGCATGGATCAATTTCGGGCTTGTTGGATTTCGGCTTACCTTGTGACCAGATGTCTATTTGGGCGAACATGAAACCATTCGCTTCGAAATTCCTATCTTATGCCACGAAATTCTGATCATTAAACACTTTACATGGAACCCACACAAAAGCTCGCTGTACTCATCGACGCCGATAACGCACAGGCGGCCATTATCGAAGGCCTTCTGGCAGAAATTGCCAAATACGGCACAGCCAACGTGAAACGCATTTATGGTGACTGGACCTCCCCTCAGCTCAATCGCTGGAAGGAAATCCTGCTTCAGCACTCCATTCAGCCGATCCAGCAATTCGGCTATACGCGGGGCAAGAACTCTACCGACAGCGCCCTCATCATCGATGCCATGGACCTGCTCTACACCGGCAAATTCGACGGGTTTTGTCTTATCTCCAGCGACAGCGATTTCACCAAGCTCGCGGCGCGTATTCGCGAGGCGGGGTTGGTTGTGTATGGTTTCGGAGAGAGGAAAACCCCCGAACCGTTCGTGGCCGCATGCGACAAATTTATTTACACGGAAGTGCTTCAGGATGATGAGGATGATAAGACGCCGTCGCGAAAGAAAAAATCAACCAATGAACTGAAGCAGGATACCAAGCTTGTTACTCTGATCCGTAACGCAGTGAATGCCGCATCCGATGAAAGCGGCTGGGCACACCTGGCCCCCGTTGGCAGTTACCTGGCTAAAGCCTCGGCCGAGTTTGATCCCCGAAATTACGGTTACAGTAAGCTGGGAGAGCTGATCAGCGCCACAAAGCTGTTTGAGATGGAGGAGAGAAAAGTGGGTGAAGGGCACTCGAAGGCGATTTATGTGAAGGATAAGAGGAAGTGATCAGGGTTTTTCCCGAATAAAGCAGTTTGTAGTTAAGACAGGCCCACAGCACCGTCGGGTGGTACACATTGGTTTGGATGGCGAAATATACATTTCAGGAATG
The DNA here is from genome assembly GCA_003561515.1 of Balneolaceae bacterium. Lineage (GTDB taxonomy): Bacteria > Bacteroidota > Rhodothermia > Balneolales > Balneolaceae > Rhodohalobacter. The sequence goes on along the minus strand of PWWL01000056.1, from coordinate 1,629 downwards.
CGAGCCGCGGTGGCCATACCTGTTGATGGCTTTGCCGTGAACCCCTCGGTTGAAATCACGGCGTTGATCGAAATATGGACTCGGGGTTTTGGGAATTGATTCCATTTTAAAGCTACCGACCAAACGTTTCTCCGAAACGTGATCGAGTGTACCGATGGAATATTTTATTGAAATCCATATGGATCAGTAAAAACAATACAACGCAGTGCCCGATATTACATATTTGTCTCAAACTCAGAATGCCGTAGGTATGTATCATCCTGTAATCCCGGGCGGTTTTTGCCCGGCAAAAACAAGCCCGGGGATATTGTGGAGCAGCTTCCACCTCCGGCCTGGATTGCCGAAAAACCACGGAATCATAATCCGGAGGTTGTCCCCGATCTCTGGAAAGGGTGCCGTGGTGGCCATACCCGTTGATGGGCTTTCCCGTGAACCCCTCGGTTGAAATCACGGCGTTGATATGAATTCGAGCTCGGGGTTTTGGAATGTTGACCTCACCGATTTCTACAAACAGGAAGCTCCTCCGGAGCTTTGCGATTTATTTAAAACCGGCTCAAGTCATTTACCGCGGCCATTTGGTGGTTGTGCCAACGCTGCAACCATTGCAATCGGTTTGTTCCGGCAGGAACGTCTGGTCGGTAGCACCAATGGTGCGCGAACCCCAAATCTCCGGCCTGGATTGCCGAAAAATCACGGAATCATAATCCGGAGGTTGTCCCCGATCTCCGGAATGGGTGCCGTGGTGGCGATACCCGTTGATGGGCTTTCCCGTGAACCCCTCGGTTGAAATCACGGCGTTGATCGAAATATGGACTCGGGGTTTTGGGAATTGATTCCATTTTAAAGCTACCGACCAGACGTTTCTCCGAAACGTATTCACACGCTTGGATGGAAATTTTTTATTGAAATACATGTATTTCCTGATGCAGATCGATATACGGGCTCAGGGTTTCTGGATTTGTATTCAATCCAATTTCTACAAACCAAAGGCTCCTCCGGAGCTGTGAGATATTATAGAAACCGGGATAATCCATATACCACAGACTATTTAGCAGTTGAGCTCTCTCTGCATCCGTTGCAATGGAGACGTTTCGGAGAAACGTGTGGTCGGTAGCACCATCGGTGCGCAAAACCCCAACCTCCGGCCTGGATTGCCGAAAAACCACGGAATCATAATCCGGAGGTTGTCCGCGATCTTCGGATTGGGTGCCGTGGAGGCCTCGGTTGATATCACGGCGTTGTTAAAGATCCACCGGATTTCATCCCGAAATAAAATTCCCAGCCGGTTGATTGACTGGATAAAGCCAGAACAAATCCGGCGGATCCTGGATTAGGACTCGCACACCTGCAACAAGGCGTTGGGGAGCATGGGGTTTCATGTCATTGATCCGTCAACCCGGGGCAATCCATAGGCGTGAATGTTAAAAGATTTATTCTGAATGATCAGACAGAAACAGGAAATTCAGCATTATTTCTGATCCTGTCCATCTGCTTCCTGTGATGGGCGATATGCATTTCAAAAAATTCGAGAGACTGCTTCAGGTTCAGGTCACCGGCCCTGGGATGGCGGTAAATGGCTTTTGTGAAGAGCTCTTCGTCACCGTTATCGATGAGCTGCCGGATCTCTTC
>PWWL01000224.1 GCA_003561515.1 Balneolaceae bacterium | reverse complement strand
AATACTCAACTCTGCTAAATCCATAACCCAAAAATAAATATATCGGACGTCTATCATATGTAATCCTAAAATCAATTCCGATACTTTCACCCTTTGCAAGTACAGTTTCCGTTTCAATTGCCGCTCTTTGAGTCCATCGCGGTATTGGCGTATTTAGATGATATTTATAGTAAAGCTCTATATTAGAAGTTAAATATGAACTAAAACTTCTTTTAAAACCTAAAATACCGTGATAAGCATGAGGCATTGGCTGCCCATCCCTGATTGGATTGTATATCGTGAATGTTGACCCTGCATCTCTTGGATCATTTATTCCTTCATAAACCTGAGAATATATACCTGCAGCAAAACTGAATTCTGTTTGATTGTCGCCAAAGGGATTGTACTGTAATCGTATTCTGGGCTCAAATGTTAAACCATAGAATGAAGTTATCTGACTACCTATACCAGGCTCTATTGCTACATTTTGCCCAGGTTCCCAAATCGTTTTTGCATATAATTGAATTACTGCAAGTTTTCTGTCTATCCCATCATCGTATATTGAAAATCGTTCATCAAAATCAGCCTTAAAACCCTGAAAAAGCACATTTATACCATAATCGACTGGAAAGCTAAATATATCTGCCTGCATGGCAAGTCTCAGATATCCCTGTTTCAGACTCGCAAAACGTTCTGTAGTTCTACCTGTTGATTCACTATTACTGTATTCAGAATAACCGGCAGATATCTCAAATGGATGATTAAACATTTCATCGAAGCCAAAACAACGTACTCCCACGCCCCGGTTTTCCCAATTTAAATCAAGATTGCGCCCGGGATTAATTCTCCCTTCATCTCCGGTAGCTATCGCGCTCACACTACATATAAATTGATCCGCCTGAAGGGTATATCGTGCAATTATATCGTAAAACTGAATATCCTGCTTATTCCTGCCGATGTTTTTTGAAAAATACCTTATAGTAGAATAGCGACCACTTATAAATAGAGAAGACCGATCTCTTGATATAGGTGTTTCAAGGAACAGCGTAGACAAGTATGGACTGAAAGAAGCACTTGCACTCGGCTCGTATAAATTACCTGTACGCAGGTTCACATCAATAATAGCTGATGTCGCTCCCATATAGCTGCTGTCAAATCCGCCAGCCATAACTGTTACATCGTTTACAGCACGTTCGGGAAATGAGGAGAAAAGATTTGAGATATGAAGTGGTTTCACCAATGGAATACCGTCCAACAGAAACATATTTTGCGCAGGTGTTCCGCCCCGAATATACAACTCTCCACCCTGATCACCTGTGGTAACTATACCTGGCATGGTTTGGATGTACGTCATTAAGTCGCCCTCTATACTTGCAGATGGTAGCCTGCCAAACTCCTCAGCCCGAATCCTTGTTGCACCTACTCTTCCTGTTCTTAACCCGGTGTCGGTAACTTCAAGCTCATCTAAAACATCTATAGCTCCGGCCAAACGTATTCGCTCAATTCTTACCTCTCCCGAATCAATTTCAAAACTCTTTTCAACGGTTTCAAATCCAATAAATGAAATACGTATTCGATACGAGCCTTCCTGCAGATTTCTGAACTCAACAAAACCATCTCTGTTAGTAACTGTGAGATTAAAGTATTCTTCATCTTCACCTGTAAATATCAATACGTTGGCACCAACAACCGGCTGACCAGTTTCCTCAGTAATGATGAGTCTTAAAATGGAGTTACTTTCTGAATGAGCTACGTCGACTGAGAGATTCAGTGAAAGTAATGCATAAATAATTACATGCGAACTTACTATTTTAATTAATTCAAACAATAGATGTATATAAAAAATTAATTAAGCCATTGATATAATTAGCTTAAGATATTACCCCCCCCCAAGATTAAAAATCAATACAAATTACTGTAATAATACAATATACTTTGGCATTCTTAATGAAAACTTAAGGTTCAAACTTTTACAACTATCCCACGAACTATACTCCAACGGTGAACTTGTTAGAAAAGGACAGGAGTTTGTGAAGGAGGAGTTGAAGAGGTTGAATCCGATTGAATTATTGGCATAGTGCCGGCATTTTATAAACCTTCCACAAAAAATAGAACCGTCTTACCGGATTTGGTTCAATTATAACTGTATTACCGTCTGGGTGGTGATAAATTGCGGACATGGTATCCCCTTGGCTATACATAGAATCCCGGTTCGGATTCATCAACGATACTTTTTTCATTCGTCTCATATCCGTCATAATCGGTTACCCCCTGCTCAACTTTCCTAACTTCTCGAACCCCAAAATAACATCTATAAGTCGTTAGCTTGCAAAGTGTGCAGCGGAAGTCGGTAAACCCTTTCTGCATGATGACGGACAAAAAAAAGTTCCTCTCCGGTTTTAAACAGATCGTGATAGATAAGAGACGTTCCATCCAGGGTAGTAAAGTGATAGATATGGACAGGCAAATCCTTTGAAAATGGGATGCGTATCAACGAAGTTCTATATGCCACCCATACAGATACGTCATCAAAAAAAATCTCCCTTATTAAATTATATACAGTTCCAAAACCATCTTCAGGCTGAATAAATCGATCCAGGAATTCTAATGTAAAATTAAGTTGCTCTGGGTCTTCTTCAGGATTCAAATGAACCATTTTTCTTCCATTTTCTTTATGCAACATTAAAACCGGCACCCCGTGATATCCCCAGGCAAACAACCTTCTTTCTTCATCAATTTCATACATCACTGAGTTATGCATACTCGGCTGATATCCTTGGGGAATCACCTGTTCTACCAATCCTTCAATAAGTGTGTCGTTCGAATCCCTTTTAGCCAGAACCGGGTTGTATAGGAATGAAGGCCACACAAACTCATTCCTATTCAGAACAGTCAGTTTGTTTGTACTAAATGCCCGAGGAACCTGCCTGAAATAATACCGTGTGATTTCCTGCCCTTCAAGGTCGGTTTTTAACACCATATTAAGCCCAATATCCAGAATATAGATGAATGTTTCCTCACCATCCCGGTACTGATACATCGACACCGGCGTGCCAATATCACCCGGCCCTCTTCCCCGACGAAATACTTCTCTTACAGGCTCACCTATGTCGTCAAATTCATAAACCATTCCCCTGGTTAAGTCGGCGACCCAGTATGTGCCGTTCTCCGTAAACAAAATATCTTCAATCCGGTCGAGAACCACTGTACTTCGATCCCCGTCGTACCACAAATCAACACTAATCGTGTCATGATGAACTCCTGCCCAACTGTAAATTGTAGCGTATTCATAATCATCGGAACCTGGAATTTTATTCACAAAGTCTGGCCTTTCATATTCCTGGCAACCGACAAGAATCAATAATAAACTGCCAGAGCAAATAAAAACCCTGGCAGCGGATAAATAGGAGGTAATTTGCATAGTTTCAAATCAACATAAGCTAACTTTTGGATTAAAGTATCTTTTTTAGACTGATACATCAACCAACAGTAAATATTGATAATTGAAGTAGATCTAAAATTAAATTAACCACTTATCTGAGGACAACTACCTCCGTAGGCTCCCGTGGATTGACCACTGCCCACGAGTTCAGGTTCTTCTCCATTATAATCAACAATTGACCATGTGAATCCTTCTGAATCTTCATGTATTGTTGTTACAACACCATCATTGTCACACTGATATACTGTAATACCAGCAAAAGCTATAAATACAATCCCAAACAGGAAAAACGCAAGAAGAAGTGTTCTTTTAATTTTTACCATAATAGTTATGTTTTGTTAATTTTTATGTACCTCTCCCCAACTGGCTTCAGCAAAATGTACCCCCCCTCCCTTATTTAGATGCAATTTAAATATTGAAATATTTTACATATATGCGATTAATAACAATAGCTATGTAAAGAAATTATTTCTCTTATTATACTTCAAACATCATCCATCGGCTCTTTGACTATATATGATGGAAGCTGGACTGCCCCGGTTTGCCATTAAATCGGCAGGATCGGGATTAGGAGTTTTCTATGTTCCTCTGGATGATTTCATTCAGCAGAATCACATCCTGGCGGTCCTGGGGACGGTCTGCCGCTTTTTTTTGATTTGATGATATCCTCAAGCGATGCGGCAAGCACCGTGTTACCGAACACCTCAAATTTCACGGCATTTTTAATCAGCTCTTTATATCCCATCGTGCCTGCAGGTTTAAAAGCGATGTCGATCCTTCCCGCCGATGTTACCAGGTTCCACAAATCGGCTTGTTTGAGATTTTCTGCAGTACACTCAAACGCCAAGCCCTGAGGCAGGTTGTCTGTAAAAACCTTTGCCTGAAGATCACGAAGCGCAACAGCAAGGTTCTCCAGATTTTTTTGATCAGCAGCGGGTGTAATATCGGCGACTGATGTATGACGGGAAAAACCCTGCAGACGTGCAGCCAGGGCTCCAATCAGCACATACCGTACCTGATGGGTGGCAAGCGTCCGGATGATTTTTTCGGGGTTAAAGACTGAACTATCCGGCATATCTCACTGATTTTAAAAATCGTTCCACGTTTGCCAGTTCAAGCAGCCTCTCTTCAGGCGAAAGGCTCAGGATCCGGTCCACATCTTCAAGCATGTGACTGCCGGACACCGGCCGAACAACCAGTTCCGCCTCCAGGTCAAAACCGGCAGCATTCAGCAGGCTGTTCAAAGTGGATGTTGAAGGATCGCTTGCCCCCGACTCAATCCTTGCAATCACGGATTGAGACGTGCCTGCACGCTGGGCAAGCTCACGCTGTGAAATAGATGCACGCCGGCGTGCCTCTTTTAGCAATATGGAAGGGTTCAAAAGGGTTCTCATATCGAATATGATAGCTAATAAGCTATCAATTTGCAATTCTCTGTTTTATTCATTCGATGTGACGGATTGCATTGGCAGGCATTGCATTTCACCGATTCATTGGGTAAATAACGCGAGTTCGAGATAGCATCTTTGAATTTTGGCGACCAAAAATTCCCCTCCCCCGAAGGTTCGGGACCAAGTGTGGCTTTTCAAGGAGGGGCTCCGAGCGCAGCGATTCCCGCGCCAGCGATTTAGGGGTGGTTGAAACAAGCTAATGAGCTAATTTCTCAACTTGAGTCTTGCTCAAAGAGCTGTAACCACCCCCGGCCCCTCCTTACGAAGGAGGGGAGACACTTTTCCCAAATTATTATATCGAACTCGCGTTAAATATAGTTTAATCAATAACGAACCTGATCCCTTACCGCCATGACCGAACTACTCGCTTCCCTCAGCTGGCTGGCCGTTCTCTCAGCCACCGTTCTCTATTTCATACTTGGTGCACTTTGGTATAGTCCCCTGCTCTTTGCAAAAGCATGGATGAACGTGCGCAACATCACCGAAGAAGATATCGGTAAGCCAAATCCGGTGATCTTTCTCTATGCCTTTGTTTTACAGTTTATTGCCGTGATATCCCTGGCACTCTTTTTGCGGGGATGGGTATTGAATCTGCTGCAAACGGCGCACTTGCCGGCTTCGGGGCCGGGGCGGGAATCCTCTTTACGCTGGCCGGAACTACCGGTATTTTCTCTGAAACACCCATGAAGCTGCATTTCATAGACAACGGGTATCACGTTGTGGGGCTTACGCTTGCCGGGCTTCTATTGGTTGCGTTAGGCTGAAATTAACCTCATTTAGATTTCCGGATAGCATTTGCTTGGAAAAAGAAAACAAGCCGAGCCGGAACTGAATCAACGCTGTGATCAAGGCCGAGGAGTAACTGGAAAATACATCAGCGGTTCAATGCCCGTGGTGCCAGTTCCACAGATCCCGGACAACCTCCGGGATATCATCCCGTGGTTTTCCGCAAATCCCGGCCGGAGGTTGATAATTGTTGACACCGTAACCCCGGGCTTGTTTTTGCCGGGCAAAAACCGCCCGGGGCTATTCACATTTAACACCTTCGGTGTTTGGTGACCAGCCCGATCCACAAATCAGGCGCCATCAGTACTATTGGACTGACCGTTATAAGGAAAAGGTTCAAAAAAAGACTGATTTTGAATCAAGCGCAACCCCGAAGGGGTTGAATGTCAGTAGCCCCGGGTGAAACCCGGGGAAAAGCAAGGAATGAAGAGAACCCCCGAGCCGGGATCTTGATCAACGCCCTGATCCTAATCGAGGGGGTAAAGAGAAAATTCATCGGCGAATCCAAATCCCTTGGCATCCATTCTTGTGATCGCGGACAACCTCCGGAATATTACTCCGTGGTTTTCCGCAAATCCCGGTCGGAGGTTGATAATTGTTGACACCGTAACCCCGGGCTTGTTTTTGCCGGGCAAAAACCGCCCGGGGCTACCGACCAGCCATTCCTCCGGAATGGATTGAATTTATACCCACTAATCTGAGCCCAAATTCAAGCTCCTTGTTCTGTCCCTGCACCCTGATCCCTGCTCCCTGAACCATTCTTTTGGATTTTGGATTTTGGATTTAGTGCTTGCGGCTTGCAGCCTGAAACTTACAGCTTGCACCCTGCTCCCAGACCTTAATCCGCCCACGCCTCTGCATCGCTGTATACCTCGGCAAATTCGAGTTGATCGCCTTTCTTGCTGACGGTGGCTTCGAACTCAATTCCCTGTGAGTCATCCTCACGCTGGATGAGCTGCTTCGCCAGCTGGTTCACAATCTGTGTCTGGATTACCCGCTTCAACGGGCGCGCACCGTACACCGGATCATACCCGCGAACGGCGAGCCAGTCTTTGACAGGATCAGACACGGACAAGGATACCTTGTTCTTCTCCAGCATCTTCTGCACTCGCTTCAGCTGAATGTCGACAATTTGACGAATATGCCGCTGATCGAGCGGGTGGAAGATCACCACATCGTCAATCCGGTTCAGGAACTCGGGACGGATTGTTTTACGCAGCTGCTCCAGAAGCCTGTCCTGAAGGGAACTGTAGGTTGCATTGTCCATCTCACCGCCGCTCTTCTCGATCTGCTCGGAGATCAGGTGTGAGCCTATGTTGCTGGTCATGATGATGATGGCGTTGGTAAAATCAACCGTCACGCCCTTGTTGTCGGTCAGCCGCCCGTCATCCAGCACCTGAAGCAGGATGTTGAACGCATCGGGATGTGCTTTTTCGATCTCATCGAGCAGCACCACGGAGTAGGGCTTTCTGCGCACGGCCTCGGTAAGCTGACCTCCTTCATCATAACCCACATAGCCCGGAGGTGCCCCGATCAGACGGCTTACGCTGTGTTTTTCCATGTATTCGCTCATGTCGATGCGAATCATGGCATCTTCGTCATTGAAGAGAAAATCGGCCAGCGACCTTGCCAGTTCGGTTTTACCCACACCGGTTGATCCAAGGAACATGAACGAGCCGATCGGACGGTTCTCATCCTGCAACCCTGCTCTTGCCCGCCGTACAGCGTCGGAGACGGCCTCTATCGCCTGATCCTGCCCTATCACCCGTTTGTGAAGCTCCTCTTCAAGCCTGAGGAGTTTCTGCCGTTCGCTTGAGAGCATTTTCGTTACCGGAATGCCGGTCCACTTCGACACAATATCGGCGATCTCTTCAGCCTCTACCTGCTCCTTGAGCAGGGAACGGCCTTCCTGCACCTCATTCAGTTTCTTCTTGGTCTCTTCGAGATCTTTTTCGAGCTGGGTGATGGTACCGTAGCGAAGCTCAGCCACTTTTTCGTACTGGCCCTCCCGTTCGGCCTTATCGGCCTGGTTCCGGGCAGTTTCGATCGCCTGCTTCAGCTCGCGTGTTTTCTGGATCAGCCCCTTCTCGAGATCCCACTGGGCCCGCATCGACTTGCGCTTCTCTTCCAGGTCTGCCAGCTCTTTTTCGTTGCTTTTCAGTTTGGCCTCATCCTTTTCCCGCTTCAGGGCTTCGCGCTCAATTTCGAGCTGACGAATCTGCCGCTCAATGCTGTCGAGCTCTTCGGGCATGGAGTCGATCTGCAGGCGAAGGCGTGATGCGGCCTCATCGATCAGGTCAATCGCCTTATCCGGCAGAAACCGGTCTGATATGTAGCGGTGCGAAAGCTCGGCAGCCGCCACAATGGCCGCGTCGGTGATGCGAACCCCGTGGTGCACTTCGTACCGCTCCTGTAGCCCGCGCAGAATGGAAACCGTGTCCTCAATGGTCGGTTCTCCCACATATACGGTTTGAAGCCGGCGTTCGAGCGCCTTGTCTTTTTCAATATACTTTCTGTACTCGGTGAGCGTGGTGGCGCCGATAGCGTGCAGTTCTCCCCTGGCAAGCGACGGCTTCAGAATGTTGGCAGCATCCATTGACCCTTCGGTTGCACCGGCTCCCACAAGAGTGTGGATCTCATCGATAAACAAGATCAGCTCACCATCTGAGTCCATCACCTCTTTCACCACGGCCTTTAGGCGCTCTTCAAACTCTCCCCTGAACTTGGTACCCGCAACAAGGGCACCCATATCAAGTGCCACAACCTGTTTGGTTTTGAGGCCTTCGGGAACATCCCCGCGCACAATGCGCAGTGCAAGCCCCTCGGCAATGGCGGTTTTACCCACACCGGGCTCTCCAATCAAAACCGGGTTATTTTTGGTGCGCCGGGAGAGGATCTGCATTACGCGGCGAATTTCCTGGTCGCGGCCGATCACAGGATCCAGCTTGTTTTTCTCGGCCAGTTCGTTCAGGTTTCGCGCGTACTTTTTAAGTGCCTGGTACCGGCTTTCCGCGTTGGGATCGTCCACTTTTTGTGAACCGCGCACTTCTTTCAGAACATTCAGCACCTGGTCGCGCTTCACCCCTGCATTTTTCAGGATGGTTGCCGACTCGGAAGTCCCCGCGAGAACGCCGAGCAGAATGTGTTCCGAGCTGATATACTCGTCGCCGAGTTCGGATGCATCTTTCTGTGCTTTGTCGAACGCAGCCTTGGAGCTGTTTGAAAGGTACTGCCCCGATACCGAAGCTCCCTTTACTATGGGAAATGAGCGGATAGTTTTATCGAGCTGCTCTAGCACAAACGGTACACTGGCTCCCACCTTCTTTAACACCTGCACAGTTACATTGTCTGTATCGCTAAGCAGTGCCTTCAGTATATGGGCAGGCTCGACTGCCTGGTGGTTTT
>PWWL01000004.1 GCA_003561515.1 Balneolaceae bacterium | reverse complement strand
TATGTCTGTGAGGGGATGAACGCAGTGCGGGGTTTATGAGACATGGTATGTCTGTGAGGATTTGAACGCAGTGCAGTGGTGGATAAGACATGCCATGTCTTGAGTGGGCTGTACGAAGTGTGGGGTTTATGAGACATGGTATGTCTGTGAGGATTTGAACGCAGTGCAGGGGTGGATAAGACATACCATGTCTTGAGTGTGCTGTACGAAGTGTGGGGTTTATGAGACATGGTATGTCTGCGAGGATTTGAACGCAGTGCAGTGGTGGATAAGACATACCATGTCTTGAGTGTGCTGTACGAAGTGTGGGATTTGATGAGACATGGTATGTCTGTGAGGGGTTGAACGCAGTGCAGGGGTGGATAAGACATACCATGTCTTGAGTGGGCTGTACGAAGGGCAGGGGCTGAAAAGACATACCATGTCTTCGGAATCACAAAGATTTAAAAACAGATCAATTGCAAAACGGTTATTGAACTCTTATCTTTACCGTTCTATTGAAGATTCAAACAATGCAAGTATTATGAAAAAAGGAATTCATCCCGATTACAACGAAATTACCGTACTGATGAGCGATGGTTCAGAAATCACGACAAGAAGTACCATCAAGACAAAAGATGGCATTTACAAGAGTGAGGTTGATTCCAAAAACCATCCATTTTATAACAAGGATCAGAAAATCCAGAAGAAAGCCGACCGCATCGACCGCTTCAACAAGCGTTACGGCAAAAAGTAATTGCTTCACAATCGAACGTAAAGGATGCAGTGAAATTCATTGCATCCTTTTTTTATATGCAGTCATCAGACTATGAAAATAAAACACTACACCGTTGGGCCATTTTCAGAGAATACCTACCTGATAAGTGAGAATGGGTCTGCTATTCTGATCGATCCCGGTTTTTTTGAACCGCATGAATTTCAGATTTTCAAAAACGATCTCGCTGAATCCGGCTCAAAACTGATAGCTGTACTTCTAACACATGCTCACGTAGATCATGTATTGGGTCTTGAAAAAGTACTTAAGGAATTTGATGTGCCGGTGTACCTGAATCATTCCGATTTGAACCTTTGGAATAATTTCTCTGACCAGGCAAAGCGATTCGGCTTTAATGCTCCGGATTTTGACTTCATCCCTGAAAATCTTTCCGAAAAAAAGCATTTTACCATCGGCCCATTCAGCATGGATGTGATCTACACTCCCGGCCATTCGCCGGATCACGTTTCTCTCTATTTTCCCGATATGCAGATTCTGATTGCCGGCGATGCACTGTTTCGTGAAAGTATTGGCAGAACTGATCTGTACAAGGGCGACTTTGATCTGCTTGCGTCTTCGATACGCGAAAAGCTGTACACATTACCCGGAGATACTAAAGTTTTTCCGGGACATGGGCCCTCCACTACGATCTCTCATGAAAAAAAGCAGAACGCCTTTGTAAAGGCACTTGGATAATAGGCTTCAGCTTTGATTCTGCTTATTACCTTCCTCAGCAATCTTTTGCTGAAGCCTGAAGATTTGCTCGTCGTAATACTCCTTCTTGGTTGCGTTTGACTTTCGCAGCTTTTTAAAGGTTTCGATCGCCTGCTGATAGTTTTTTTGTTTTTCGTGTATTACAGCGAGAGTCTCTGTAACAATATCGTCGACCTTAACGCTATTTTCGCCAAGGTCGGGTTGTTCTGAGTTAGATGTGTCAGGCTTTATTCTTTTTTTATCCACTGAAGATAGTTTCGCAATCAGCGAATCGAGATCCTGGATAGGATGTGCCCGGTCTTGCTTATATAAATCCCGATGAAATGGTTTTTTCCTGGGCTCAGGTTCCCACGCATTAAAGGAACGTGGATGGGCCAGGAGATAGTGAAGGCGGTCCATTAGCCGGCTGCCCGGGGCTAGCATCTTTGCCTGCAGTGCAGCCTGGATCGCTTTTCTTTTTTCATTTTTCCGGTGATACAGCCATGCCAAAAAGAAGTATCCAACCGCGCCGGTATTTCTTTTTATAACGTGGTTTTCAAGTCTTGAAATGGCAGCGTCTGGCTCTTTCTCAAATTGCTCAATATACGCACGAAAAGATCCGGGTATCTGATTTGCTTCTAATTTCATGCTGAATAGTAGTAAAAGCAGCGTTTATTTACCAGCTGCTTACCGCATCGTTAAACATGTTGTTGGCTATTTGCTGGAGTGCTTCCCTGGCTGCTTCAAGTTCCCCTTCAACAGGGTTTTCGAGTATGTCGAATGTGGCACTTCCGGAAAAATTCTTATTCCAAAGAGGATCGTCGTCTTTTGTGTATTGAAATGATGCCCTCACCGTGATCTGAATTTCATTCAGATTGGCTTGTTCATCACCCCTCACGCTAAAAGGGCGATTCACATAGTTTTGAATGGACCCTTCAACAACAGCATCTGCATTATCACGGTCATTGCTAAGGGAGAGCCTGCTCTGATTCACAAACCGGTTGATAAGAGCCTGATTAATCTGGTCACTCAAATCTCCAAGCCCGCTTTGCGACCTGTCGGGAAAGAAAGGAATATAGATCGTGCGCACATCCGACGGGATAGACGTACCTGTAAAACTGTAGGTGATACATCCGGGGATGGCGACAGCCGCTGTAAGCAGCAGAATAAAAAAAAGTAAACCAGGTTTATTGGAGCCCATACTGATCAAGCTTTCTGTAAAGTGTTCGTTCACTTACGCCGAGAGCCTCAGATGCTTTTCGGCGATTTCCTTCATAACGCTTGAGTGCTTGTTCTATTAGAAATTTTTCTGCTTCTTCGATCGACGGAATCTCATTGCCGGCAAAAAATTCTTCGAGATCACTTTTTTCCACTTCGTCTTCATCCTCAAATTGAACCGGTGCCGGTCTGCTGATGCCAAGCGATTCGCCTTCCATTTGTTCTCTGAGATGGCTGGAGATGTCGTTTGGATCGATATCTCGGGGAATGGCGCTTGGCAGAGCTTTTACGCTTTTTTCCGTAAACGTTGAGTAGAGAAACTTGGCCAGCATTTTTTTCAGATCCGATATGTCGGTGCGCATTTCCAGAAGAGCCCGATAGATGAGGCCGTTGTCGGCCGATGGTCCTGATTGACGGAATTCTTCATCTTCGCCCCTCGAGAGAACTGGCAGATTGTCGGTTGAGCCAAGGTGTTGACGCCCCTTTAGATACTTTTGAAGCCTGTCTTTGTCGATGAACTGAGATTTTTCGAGTACCACCAGCTGTTCAGCTACATTTCGGAGTTCTCTCACATTGCCGGGCCAGCGATATGAGGTAAGCAGCTCTTTGGCTTCATCCGAAAAGCCCTGAAAAACCGAATCGTACTTGGAAGAGAATTCCGTGACAAACTTTCGGAAAATCGGGATGATATCCTCTTTTCGCTCGCGCAGCGGAGGCAATTTAATTTTCACGGTATCAAGACGGTAATAAAGATCTTCCCGGAACTTGCCCTCACGCACCAGTTCCCATAAGTCTTTATTGGTTGCAGCTATAACACGAACATCGGTTGTCAGCATTTTGCTGGATCCCACGCGGAAATACTCACCGTTTTCCAGAATGCGAAGCAGCTTAACCTGCACGTTTTTTGGCGTATCGCCTATTTCATCGAGAAAAATGGTTCCGCCATCAGCTTTTTCGAAATACCCCTTACGTGCCTCATGCGCCCCCGTGAATGAGCCCTTCTCGTGGCCAAACAATTCACTCTCAATAATTCCCTCGGGTATGGCACCGCAGTTAACGATTACCAGGTCGTTTCTTTTTCTTGCACTTAGTGCATGTATGGCCCGTGCGGTCACATCCTTTCCAACGCCGCTTTCGCCTTGAAGCAGTACCGTAATGTCAGTTCCGGAAACCTGCATAATCTTATCCACAACCTGCCTGATGGCTGCTGATTCACCCGTAATTCCGTAGCGTTCCTGAAGAGCTTCTCTGTCCATTTTGTAAAATATTGGTCAAACTTAAAGGTAAGAAAGATTCATTTCTTGCCATAGAAAGCTTTTATCATAATAAACAGAAATTGTGCGCTGTTTCTGCGATTTCCTTTACATTTACATGAATTCATCGTTTGTTGTTTCCCTTAATGTAAAATCACTTTATGGGCAAAGTAAAAATTCCGGCAGATATCGAAACAAAGCTTAAACAGCACTTTGAAATCATATATGGCCAGGAAAAGGTGAGTGAATGCCTCACAAGATTTGGAGAACTGGTGCGCAAATACGCACTCAAAACCGGCAAAAAGGTAAATTATAAGGATGTATGGACACACCATGACCAGGTGCTTATCACGTACGGTGATATGGTTCAGCCTCAGCCTCTTGAGTCTGTATCAAAGCTCCATAAGCAGAACCATTTCTTACGAAAAAAACTAAAGGGCCTTGTAAGTACGGTTCACATCCTGCCTTTCTTTCCAAGCACATCCGACGATGGTTTCTCCGTTGTTGACTACAAAAGAGTAGATTCTCGTTTAGGCGGATGGGAAGATATAAAAGAGCTTAGCAAAGATTTCAGGGTCATGGCCGATCTGGTGATGAACCATGTCTCAAGATATAGTTCATGGTTTCAGGCCTATCTGCGCAATGAAGAACCCTACACCGATTATTTCATTGAGGTAGATCCCGATACCGATGTATCGCAGGTTACCCGGCCCAGAAGTTCTCCTCTTCTTACCCCGGTTCATACAAAGGAGGGCGAAAAGTTTGTTTGGTGTACGTTCAGCGATGATCAGGTAGACGTGAACTTTGCCAATCCCGACGTTCTTTTTGAGTATATCGACATCTTTTTGTACTACCTGAGCAAAGGTATTTCGATTGTGAGGCTCGATGCAGTGGCGTTTATCTGGAAAGAGAAGGGAACGAACTGCATCCATCTCAGAGAGACTCATGAAATTGTTAAGCTTTTCCGCACAATCTGTGATTATTACTTTCCTGAAGCCACTATTATTACCGAAACCAACGTTCCGCATAAAGAGAATATCAGCTACTTTGGCAAGGGAGATGAAACACATATGGTTTACCAGTTCAGCCTGCCACCACTTCTTCTGCACGCCTTGCTTACGGAGAATGCAGCATACCTTTCAAAATGGGCGTCATCTCTCAACGATCTCCCGGAGAATTGCACCTATTACAACTTTACCTCTTCGCATGATGGTATCGGGGTGCGTCCGCTTGAAGGCCTGGTGCCGCAAGAAGAGTTTGATGCACTTGTTGCAGGTGTCAAAAAAAAGGGTGGCTTTGTATCCGAGAAGCAGAATCCAGACGGAAGCTTAAGCCCTTACGAACTGAACATCACCTATTTTGATGCTTTCGGGGGAGAGAACGGTTCGCAAGCGCTCCAGGAGAAACGGTTTCTCTGTTCGCAGATAATTGCCATGAGCCTGCAGGGAGTGCCGGGTATCTATTTTCACAACCTCACTGCCACAAGGAATAATCTGCGCGGTGTAGCGCTTACAGGCCGGTACAGAACTATTAACCGGAAAAAGTGGTACTACGAAGAGTTGATGGAGGAGCTTAGCGATCCTGATACATCAACCAAAAGAATATTCAGCAGGATGAAAGATCTCATCTCAAAGCGGTGGCACCACCCGGCGTTTCATCCGTTCGGAAACCAGAAGGTGTATTTTATCGACGATGATCTGTTTTGCTTGGAGCGAAATGATCCAGACAATACAGAGAAGATTTTGGTCATCGCCAATGTAACATCGAAAGGAAAAACAGTAGAGCTTGAGGACAGCGCCCTTCCATTTACAGAAAATAAATCCTATAGCGACATTCTAAGCGGAAAGGAAGTGATTGCGGGAAACCGGCTTCGTATCGACTCCTATACGGTGGTATGGATCAAGGTCTGACCCGGCAATTTTAGCCCTAACCCGCTTTTCTCACCGCGGGGGAATCGCATTCGCTTTGAGCGCAGAACTTACACACTGTATTTTATAAAAGCTGAATAATTTACCGCAGGGCATTGATTTAGATTAAGTTAACAACTTAACACAGTATTATTTGTGAGTACCGAGCGAAGCGATTACCGTGAAACGAAATGCGGGCTAATACCTCATATAAGATAAGTGACATATTTTGACCCTTCGGAAAATACAGCCTGTTTTTCTGCGACATCTTCTCCTCAGCTGCGTTTACCAAAGGCATCCCGTTGGGGCTCTTTGTACTCAGGTACATTTCCGCTGCCATTTTATCTTCGCCTTGCTGAGGAAAAAATCTCTTGGTGAGGTGTCTGGGTTAGCGAAGCCGGTTCAGCAGGAATTTTTTCGGTAGCGAATATCCCAGCGCACCGATTCCAAACAGCGCATAATCGTAGCGGGCGGGGTCGTCCGGATTCATCAGAGCCAGGGTGCGAGTGAGTTCGTTAACAGCTTCCCAATCGTTAGAAAGCCTGCGCAAAAGCCCGTACCGCCTGGCCTGCCTGGCCACATGCACATCTAAAGGAACAAGCAGTTCCGACTGCGGCATAAAGCTCCAGATCCCGGTATCTACGGGGCTGTTCTTGCGGATGGCCCATCTTAAAAACATCCAAAGGCGCTTGCAGGGGCTTCCTTTCTCCGGATTGGAAACGTGCTTGCGGGTTCTTGTGGCAAGATCATCGGCACGCTTGAAAAACTCCTCATTGAATAGTGCCAGAAAGGGGCGGCTTTGCTCAAAACCCTTTTTGTAGCACATGGCAAAAAAAGACTCGAGATCCGTAAACTCAACGTAAATTGACTGAAGGGCCAGTATCAATCCGTGAACATCAATCGGTTTCAGGGTACGGTGTTTGAAATCATGAAACCGACTGAACTCTGCCTGAGAATAGTTCATCACAAATAGAAAGGGAGAGTAGTCCATTCTGTGTAGCAGGTCGTCAGCTTTGGCGATTACAATATCACGCCGGCCCCATGCCATAGTGGCTGCCAGGAAACCGGCTGTTTCAATATCCCTTTTTTCTGAAAAGGCATGCATAAACTGAACAGGATCATCAGCAATATAACCCGGCTCTTCCACTCGGTCATTGATATCGTCGAGCAGCGGCTTCAGTTCAATAAGTGCATCGTACGATCTTTTTCTAAGACGGGGAGATCCGTTCATTGGCCGGTGAGCTGTTTCAGTTTGGCCGGATCTAGCTCAGTAAAGCCATCAATCAAAACCTTATTTGCTTTGGGAAACGGATAGCTGTGAATGTCGTCCAGGCTCACCCATTTTATCTCTTTGCTTCCAACCGGTTTCGGATCCCCAGAAGCGATGCTGCACCAGTAGGCATGAAGCGTAATTTTGAAATGCGAATACGCGTGTTTCAATTTGTGATACATCGTGTGTACGTTCACTTCCACACCCAGTTCTTCCCTCAATTCTCTGGCAACAGTCTGTTTCAGAGTTTCACCCTTTTCGCGTTTACCGCCGGGAAATTCCCAAAGCCCGCCAAGCATCACATCATTGGGCCGAAGCGCGATCAGAAGTTCACCCTGCACATTTACAATGATGCCAACCGCGATTTCGTGGTGGGGAATTTTTTTGGCCTTAGACTTATACGGAAGAATATCTGTTTTTGCTGAATTGTATGCCACGCAGCCCGAAGAGAGTGGGCAACTGTCGCAGAGCGGATTTGCCGGTGTACAGACGGTGGCGCCCAGTTCCATCACAGCCTGGTTGAAATCACCGGAATGTGATTCAGGTATCATATCGTCGGCGTACTGCTGAACCTGGTTTTTTGTGCTTTGAAGACGCACATCCGATTCAATGCCGAAGTATCGCGAAAATACGCGGATCACGTTTCCATCTACTACGGCGTACTGTTTGTTGTATGCGATACTAAGAATCGCGGCAGCGCTGTATGGGCCAATTCCCTTCAGTTTTCTGATTTCATCATAGTCGGCGGGGACTTGGCCATTGTATTGGCCGGATACCATTTTGGCCGCCTGATGCAGATTGCGGCCACGGCTGTAATATCCAAGTCCCTCCCAGAGCTTGAGAACCTGCTGTTGGCTGGCTTCAGCCAGCTCGTGAACGGTAGGAAAAGCTTCAAGAAACCGGTGATAGTAGGGGATAACGGTATCGACCCGGGTCTGCTGAAGCATAATCTCCGAAATCCAGATTTTATAGGGATCGTCTGTGTTTCGCCAGGGCAGGTCCCTTTTATTATTCCGGTACCATTGAAGCAGATCGTCGGCAAAAAACTGGGACACGATTTACCACTCTTCCTGGATAATTGCATCTTCATCTTCGTCTAATGCTTCAACAACACGAATCTCGATATCCTGAGACGACGCCGCTCCATATTGATCGGTGGCTACCACTCTGAAGCGATGTGTTCCAACCTGTCTAATATTGGGATTCCAGTTGAGAAGCCCGGTCCGTTCGTTCAGGCGGGCGCCTTCGGGCATGTCCACTCCGAGATACCTGATCAGGTTTTGGTTCATGCCGTCGGGATCCACGGCTTTAATTTCAAGCTGGAACGCTTCACCCACCGGAATAGTGACGGGCCGCGCAGGTGTAAAGCGTGGCGGGGCATTGAAGGGCCTGAGGTCTACGGTAAACTGCTGAGAGTCCATTTGTCCATCGGGCGTACGGGCTATAACTTCAACCCGATGGCGTCCTGTTTGCGTAGCTGATGGCTGCCAGAAAAAAGTGTTTCCGCGAATGCGGGCATTGCTAAAAGGAGCTTCGAAGCTGAAAGTAACTTCACCGCCTCGGGGATTTTCAACTTCGAGCGGCAGTATGAGCGGCCTGGGGAATGGAATCACCACATCCCTGATCTCCTTCAAACGGAATCGCTGCCCGTTCTGCTCGTTTGCCGAGGCAACCTGACGATCTTCCGACCTTATGACCGGCGCCACGCTGTTAAACTCTGAGGTCCAGAGGCGATCTTCTGTAATGGCAAAGTGATTTCCGGCGCGGCCGTTGCTTTTCCATTTTTTCAGTTCTTCACCCATTGGCCCAATCCAGAGTTCACCATTGTCGGTATGTACCACAAGCTGGTTATTCCATACCCTCAGATTCTTAACGGGAGCCTGAACGGAGGCAATAACACGGGTTCGGCCGTCTGAATCTATCAGAAATACATTACCCTGGCGGTCTGAGCCAATGAGCTCATCCCCGGTTAAAAATATACGATGCGCGGTTCTGT
>PWWL01000059.1 GCA_003561515.1 Balneolaceae bacterium | reverse complement strand
CGCTTCACCCCCACCCCGAAAACGACGGAGGTAGCCAAACCCAACCTTAGAACCAATACTCATCCCAGGCCTCGAGGGGGGTGGGTCAAGCTCGTGAGAATGCCTGGGGCATGCTGGTGGGAAGTGACATAACGCGTCCCCGGCGGCCTCGCATCGCTTTCCGAAGGCGTAGGACGTGTACTGGCAGCCCTGATCCGAGTGGTGAATGACGGACTCGGGACGCCGCTGCTCCAGGGCCATATCCAGCGCCTCCAGCACGAGGTCGGTCCTCAGGTGGGTGCGCATCGACCAGCCCACGATCCGCCGGCTCCAGACATCGAGCACGACGGCCAGGTACAGGAACCCGGCCCAGGTCGGGATGTAGGTGATGTCTGCGACCCAGAGCTGGTTCGGTCCCGTGGCCGTGAACTCCCGGTTCACCAGATCCCCGGCCGGCGCGTCCTCCTTGCTCCGCCACGTCGTCCGGCCACCCCGGCGACGGCTCACCCCCTGGAGGCCAGCTCCTCGCATGATCCTGGCCACCCGGTTCAGGCTGGCCCGGAGGCCATGATCGGGGAGTTCGGCATGCATCCGCGGCGAGCCGTACGTCCCGTCGCTCTCCTTGTGCACCGCCTGGATGGTCTCGAGAATCTGCCCGTTCGTCTGAGAACGCCCAGATGGCTCCCGGCTCAGCCACGCGTAGTATCCGCTCCGGGAGACCTAGAGAACTCGGCACATCGTGGAGACGGGGTACATAGCCTGGTGCGCCCTCACGAATCCGAAGGCTTCGGAAGTGTAATCGACTCCCGGGCGAACCAGGCGGCCGCTTTTCCCAGGATCTCCCGCTCCATCTCGAGCTGCTTGACCTTGCGACGAAGCTCCCGGAGTTCTTTCCGCTCCGCCGTGCTCAGGCCATCGGCTCGAAGCCCTTCATCCACGTCCGCCTGGGTCGCCCAGTTACGGATCGTGTTGGGTGACGGCTCGAACTCCTTTGCCAGCTCCTCCGGGCTCCGGCCAGCCCGAACCAACTCCACCATCCGACGCTTGAACTCCGCCGGGTACGTCTTCTTCCCTTGTGCCATGCGGACACCTCTTTTACCTCAAAAGTGGGGTGTCCACTGTAACGGGGGAACTCCACAGCTCCAGTTTCCCCTGAACCAACACAATCGGTTACAGCGGCCCCTCAAGGCTGTAGCCATACTTCGCAAACTTGCTTGCAAACCGTTCGTGCAAGAAATCTGCGTAGCGCCGCCGAATCCGTGAACCCATGATCTCCTTGTTCCACCGATCGAAATACTTTCGGTTCGCGTCCTTGGCAATTTTTCGTTGGATGTCTACGGAGGGAACCTCGAGGAAACGGAACACGTGGCGCATCGTCTCCTCCGGATCGGAAACGAGGTCTTCATATTTGAGCACGAGAAGTCGGTTCAAATGAGGTGCATCTGTCGCAAACATCTCATAACCCAGTACCCAATGTTTGAAGAGAAAATAAAGTGGCCGGATCCGAGTCCACGGCCGGGTCGCATACGATACCGCGACCGGATGCCGCATAACGATGATGAACGAAGAGGTCGGATAAAGCGCTTGAAGAAATCGGGTTCGAAGGAGATTGGGCGGTGACTTTTCTATAAGTATTGGGCGGTCCAGATCTAAGTATGGGGCCCAGGCCTCGAACACCGTTTCGGCGTTTTTCCTTGTCGCCAGCGGAGATTCCTCGGTGAGGTGAGACCCGGGATCGAACACGAAGCGACCAGGGCCTCCGTAGCCTCGGTGTGAGAGTACGCGAGGAGAGACCGGCCGGAGGTACCGGATTGGCCAGAGCGTTCGTTTGGTCCAAGCTGGTGGATATACTCCTTGAAGGAACTGACCTTCGTTCATCGGAACTCCCGTTCCTGACAACCCACTCACCTCCGGGTGGTCGGCGATCAGGTCGGCAAGTAGTGTAGTTCCGCTTCTGTGCAACCCTCCAACGAAAACGAAACGGTGTTCATCCATAATTGAGGCCCGACGGTCGGGGGATGATGTCGCAACCGGTCATTCCGGTTAGGAGCGGTCGTCAGAAAGGTGTTGAAGCTCTTCGGCGATTCTCTCCGCCGCTAGCGACCAGGAGAACTCCCTCTCGAGCCGGCGCCGCCCAGCTTCACCCATTCTCGACGCTCGTTGCGGGTCCGTGAGCAAGGCGACCAGTATAGACGCCAGTCCCTGCACATCGTTGGGCTTGAACAGGAGGCCTGTGGAACCTTCCTCTATTATCTCCGGGACAGCCCAGGCATCTGGACCGACGCACGGGAGCTTGTAATGCATCGCCTCAAGAAACACGATCCCGAAGGGTTCAAAGCGGGTCGGGAGGCAAAACACCCGGGCTCTACTGTACGCCTTGTAGAGCTCCTTCTCCCCGTCAGGTGTAGTCTTATTGAGAAACCCCAAGAGGTTTACACCACTTCGACGTGGATCGTCGGCTGGAATGGGGATTTCGTCTGGGCCCACCACCAGAAGCTCTGCCTCCGGCAGGATCGACCGAACTCGCGAAAAGGCGTTCAAGAGAAGTTGTCCGCCCTTCCGCTCGAAGTCCCTACCAATAAATAGAACAACTGGGTCGCCGGTGACCGATCGCTCTGGAACGGCTGGCTCCTGACCGATGGGGAAGTTGGGACCGGGGTGCACCGTTTGCACCTTAGCCTCTGGAACCTGAAAGTCTTCCATGAAGGAGCGGCGGAGCCGGTGACTCATGGTGAAGATCCGGTCTGCAGCCATGTACACCGATCGTTCCCGCGCCTCAATCCCCTGGAGACTCTTGCTGTCTAGCATCGAGGCCTCCGAGAGGCCGACTTCGGCACCAGCCTCTGCTAGTTTGATGTTTGAGTCACAGTACAAAGCCAAGGGGACGCCCTGTGGAGCGGTCACGCGGAAGGTGGCCCCGATCTGCAGAATGGCATCGAGGTCAAGAGATGGGTCGGCCAACGCCTCCCGTGCCAACCGCGAACGCTCCTTAAACCCTCGGCTGCCAAGCTGGTACTTTACCCACCACCTCCTTCGCCTGAGGGAAAACGAGGAGGATGCGGTTCTCCACTTGGCAATACCCTGGAGATCGACGTTCCGGCAAGTGACGGTGTGTCCGGCACGCCTGAGGTGGTCCACTAGGCTCTTCGTGGATCCGGACCAGGATTGCCAGCTCTCACCGTCGCCGACAGAAAGGAGAAGTAGGTTCATCTGGGCTCCCTGTGCCCACTGGTGTCGATGTCTCGGACCCGGGCAAGGATGGCAGCAATTCCGTCCTCGAGACCCTGTGCGTGAGTATCCAACTCAATCTCCGGGGATAGCGGTAGTTCATAAGCGCTTCCGGCTCCCGTTAGAGACTCAATTTCTCTCCGCTCAAGCTTTGCATAGAGCCCCTTCGGATCTCGCTCTCGGAGGACTTCTAGAGGGGCGTGCACGTAAACCTCTACGAAACGATCGGCCGGAAACAGGGCCCGGACGGCCTCCCGTCCTCTCCGGTACGGCGAAACAAACGCGCAGAGCACCACGCACCCCTGCTCGAAGAAGAGCTTCGCCACCTCCCCCACCCTTCGGATGTTCTCCGACCGATCTTCCCGGCTGAAGCCTAAGTCACCGCAAAGTCCGTGACGGATGTGGTCCCCATCGAGGAGCATCGTCTGCACACCACCCGCAAAGAGGCGGCGTTCGACCTCCCGGGCGATAGTGGTCTTGCCTGTTCCGGATATCCCGGTGAACCAAACGACCATAGCCCTATGACCACTCCGCGCCTCTCGCTCCTCTCGCGGGATGTTCCACCCTTCCCAGGTGACGTGGGGCGACACCGGCCGGGAGATTGCCTTGACTGAAGCTGTGCCCGGCTTGCGCCCTTCCATCCGCCGCACTTCACCCCGAATCATCCCAGCCGCCACTGTGACATTCGTGTGGGGGTCCATGAGGATGAAGCTTCCTGTTGCGTTGTTCACTCGGTAGGGATCGTAGAAGATGGGCATGGAGGTGGTTATATCCACTCGACCGATCTCGTTGAGGGCAAGGGTCTGCACCGACTCTCTATGAAGAGTGTCCACATCGACCCGGTATTCGAGCCGCTCCACGAACGCCTGCACCTCCCTGGTGGTATGGAGGAGAACGTAGGGCGTGTCCGAGTTCATGGAAGCTTCGTTCATCCAACACAGGTATGCTTCAAAGCGATTCCCCACTGTGGGCACGTTTTTCTTCCGAACCAGCATTTCACCCCGCGATACATCGAGCTCGTCCTCCAAGGTGAGAACCACGGCGTCTCCTGGTTCCGCTACTCGCTTCGGTCCGTCGAAGGTCTCGATGGTCCGGACCTGGCTCGAAAATCCGGACGGAAGGGCCACAACCTCCTCTCCCGGCTGGACTGTCCCGGAGGCCACGGTCCCGGAAAATCCGCGGAAATTCTGGTTAGGACGAATTACGTACTGTACCGGGAACCGGAAATCAATGCTGTTTCGCCGTCCTCCGACCGTGGCCGTTTCCAAGCGATGAAGAAGGGGTCCTCCCTGGAACCAAGGCATGTTCTCAGAAGCTTCCACCACGTTGTCTCCCAAAAGGGCTGACATGGGCACATAAGTGATGTGCTTCAGCTCAAGCTTCTTGGAGAACTCTCCGAACTCACCCTTTATCTGATCGAAGACCCCTTCCGACCAGGCCACGAGGTCCATCTTGTTGACCGCCACTATGACATGGGGGATCCCCAGCAGCGAGGTGATGAAGGCGTGACGCTTGGATTGCGTGAGCACGCCCTTCCGAGCGTCGATGAGGATGATGGCGAGGTCGGCGGTGGACGCCCCGGTGACCATATTCCGAGTGTATTGGACATGCCCGGGCGTATCCGCGATGATGAATTTCCGCTTCGGGGTGGCGAAGTAGCGGTAAGCCACGTCAATCGTGATCTTCTGCTCCCGTTCAGCGCGAAGTCCATCCGTCAGGAGGGCGAGGTTTACGCCCTCTTCGCCCAGCCTTCGGCTTGCCCCTTCAATCTGCTCCATCTGGTCCTGGAAGATGGATTTAGTGTCATAGAGGAGTCGACCAATGAGCGTGCTCTTCCCGTCGTCCACGCTCCCCGCTGTGGAGAAGCGAAGAAGATCCATCTCGGCGTAGGCTCTTGCGGCGTTCATCAGAAGTACCCCTGGCGTTTGCGATCTTCCATGGCGGCTTCGGAGCGCTTGTCATCACTTCGCCCCCCTCTTTCCGTAATACGCGCCGCAGCCGTCTCTTGAATGATGGCCTCCACCGAAGCCGCTTCCGACTCAAAGGCACCGGTGCAGGTGGCATCACCGATGGTGCGGAACCGGACCCGGCGCACCGACGATAGCTCTTCCGTCCGGAGTTGGATGAACTCCGTGCATGCCAAAAGAATGCCATCCCGCTCCACCACTTCGCGCTCGTGGGAGTAGTAGAGGTTCGGGATGGGGATCTCCTCCAGATCGATGTACTGCCAGATATCCATCTCTGTCCAGTTGGAGATTGGGAAGACCCGAAAGTGCTCGCCAAAATTCTTGCGACCGTTGTATAGATTCCAGAGCTCTGGTCGCTGGTTCTTTGGGTCCCACTGGCCAAAGGTGTCCCGGTGCGAGAAGAAGCGCTCTTTGGCCCGCGCCTTTTCTTCATCCCGGCGGGCACCGCCGAGGGCTGCATCCGCCCTCAACTCCTTCAGGGCATCGAGAAGTGTGACGGTCTGAAGGGCGTTCCGACTCGCGCTCGATCCGGTTTCTTCTTGAACCCGCCCCTGGTCGATGGAGTCTTGAACATACCGTACCTCCAGGTCATAACCCATTTCCTTCACGTACCAGTCTCGGAACTCCAGCGTCTCCGGGAAGTTGTGCCCAGTGTCGATGTGCAGGAGTGGAAATGGGATGGGCGCTGGATGGAAGGCTTTCCGCGCGAGCCATGACAGGACGATGGAATCCTTCCCACCCGAGAATAGGAGGTAGGGCCGTTCAAACTGGGCTGCTACTTCTCGAATAACATGGACGGATTCGTTCTCGAGCTGTTGTAGGTGTCCTTGGATAGCTCGTTTCATTCGCCAGTGGAGTGGAGCTCGAGGAGTTGACGCCAGGGAAAGGTTTGATCCCCCACCGCCACGAAATGGCTGTTTCGAAACTCATGCTTTCCGTAGGTGACTGGAACCCCCTCCATAGTGAAGACTTGCCCTCCCGCCGCCTGCAGGACGGCGTGGGCCGCTCCGGTGTCCCACTCCATCGTAGGTCCATCTCGCAGATACAGGTCGGCCCTGCCCTCGGCAATGAGGCAAAACTTGAGGGAACTCCCCATGCTGAGGGCCTCAACGCCGGGGGTCCGTTTGAGGAGCCTCCGTACCATGGGACCCGCATGGTCCTGGCTGGCCACCACGCAGAGACGTGAGGGATCGACGGATCTGATTCCGAGTGGGCGCGTCAACCCGTTCTCCCTCACCTCCCCGCCCTCTGGCCCTCCAATCCAAGTCCGTCCCAAGGCCGGAGCGTACACGACGCCTCCCACGGGGAGACCGTCTTGGACGAGGGCGACATTCACTGTGAACTCCCCTGTCTGCTTGAGGAATTCCTTCGTACCGTCCAAGGGGTCCACAAGCCACCATGGTTCACGGTCTGGAGACCACGAGACGCCCTTGTCTTCTTCCGATACCACATGAACCCGCGGAGTTAGGCGCGCAAGCCCTGACACCAAGATTCCGTGAGCTGCACGATCTGCGGCTGTAACAGGGGATCCATCGTCCTTGCGCTGCGCTTCAACGCCCTCAGCCCCTCGTGCGTAGATGTCGAGGATAGCAGCTCCTGCTTCGTTGGTGAGTTTCGCAATCTCATCCAATAGCGCTAGATCAAGTTCCATTTCAGTGCCGTCAGCAGAATAATGCCGGTTATGAACAGGAGTGTTACGGGCGCTCCAAGTCGAGCGTAATCGGTGAACCGGTAGCCACCGGGCCCGTAGACCATGGTGTTGGTCTGATATCCGATGGGGCTAAGAAAGGAAGCCGATGCCGTGAGCGCGACCACCACGGCGAAAGGCCTGGGATCCAGTCCCATGCCCATAGCTGCCGCCATCGCCACTGGAAACATGAGGACGGCTGCCGCATTGTTCGTGATCAACTCGGTGAGGACCAGGGTGGCCAAGGCTACCGCTGCCAACACGGCCACCGGCCCGAGTCCCGAAGCACCCTCCACCAGACCTCCGGCTGCCAGATCGGCCAGCCCGGAGCTTTGAATCGCATTGCCTACGCCGAACGCCGCCGCGATGAGAAGGATCACATCGAGGTCGACGGCATTGCGGGCTTCATTTGGCGTGAGGACCCGAGTGGCCAAGAGAACCAGGGCGCCTAGCAGGGCCCCTTTCAGGATGGGGAGCACCCCGATTCCTGCCAGAAGAACAACGGATGCCACCGTCCCTAACGCGATGAGTGCTTTCCTGGTACTGGCAGGAAGGGACCCGTCCAAGCGCGAAACAAGGAGGAAGTCACGACGGTGTCGCCAGCGCTCAACGAACCCACCGTCCGACAGGATAAGGAGTGTATCCCCGGATTTGAGGGGGATTTCACCCAACTTTCCCCTAACCCGCTCCCCCGCCCGATGGATGGCAAGGACGGCCGATTGGTATTGCTCCCGAAACTGGACCCCCTTCAGGGTGCGACCCACGAGGGGTGAGATCGGACTCACCACCGCCTCGTAGAAGGCATGCGACTCATCCCGGTAGGATTCGGTGTGCTTGTGCTCCGATGAGACAAGCCCTGGGATTGCCTGCAGGTCCACCACCAGATCTGCGCGCCCCACGAACTGGAGTTCATCGCCTTCCTGCAGGACTTCGCCCGGAGATACGGGTGCGATGGTCCGCCCACGCCGTTCCAAGCGGGCAAGGAACACGCCTTCAAGGTTCCGCAGTCCTGCCTCTTCCACCGTTCTCCCTTCGGCAGCACCATGCGAAAGTACGGTCATTTCGACGACGAACTCCCTCCACTCCTCTTCGAATCGCGCCTTTAACCCGCGCCGATCCGGCAGCAGGACCGGGGCCAGGCCAATCAGGAGCAGCAATCCCACCGTGGCCGCAGGGAATGCCACACCTGTGAGCTCGAACATCGCGATGGGGGCCTCCCCTGAAGCCTCCAAGAGGCCGGACACCACCAAATTCGTGGAGGTACCGATGAGGGTGAGCGTCCCGCCAAGGATCGCCGCGAAGGAAATCGGGAGTAGGAACCACCCGACCGGTCGCCCCCATCGGGCCGCCCACGCCGAAACCTGGGGAACCAGCATAGCCACGATTGGCGTATTGTTCAAAAAGGCCGAGGCTGCAGCCGTGGGGGCCAATATACGAATCAGATTGTGTCGAAGGCTCCGCTTGGGGTCCAAAGTCCCTGCCACCAAGGGTTGCAACGCACCCGTCTTTTCGACCCCTCTGGCGAGGATATAGAGGGCTGCCACGGTGATTGGGGCTGGGTTCGAAAACCCGGCAAAGGCTTCCTCGGTTGAGATGATGCCCGAGATGAGCAGAGTCACCATGGCGCTGGTGACCACAATCGATGGGGCTGCCCACTCACGAACCAAAGCCACTACCATGCAAGACACTACCAATAGTGTCCACCCGACTGAGCTAATCATAACGGCCGCAAATATGGGTCGAAGTACCTTTGCTCCGCAGGATGGGGGAGGTGGCCTCGCTCACTCCCAGCCATATGCAGCGCCCATGATGGTATCGGGTTTCGAGGGGAGTGAAAGCGGCACCTGCGCACAGGTCGTCTAGATTAACCAGTGGGGTGCATGCGACGGTGTCTCTCTGGACTCTCATTACTGGCTGGTTCGGATTCCAGGGGGCACTCGACTGGTGGCTAAGGGCCAGCGAAAAGATGACAGCTCTCCAGTCATCGTCGGCAGCCGTATGAATGTTGGTGGTCCAGCCTCCTGCAGACTGCCGGATCGCTTGGGGGCGGATATCCTCCTTCGCTGGTCTCATTCCGATGGACCTGAACCATGGGGTCGCCCACGGCGAGGGTCCCGACCGGGATGACCTTTCTCTACTTCAATGCGATGAACACACGGTTCTCTAGCAGGCCGTTGAACTACCCCATTCTCCGGGCCTGAGGCTCGATCTTCGGTGTGGTAGCCCTATCAAGCGACGGAGAGATTCTGCGTGCAGTCCGGAGCGCCAAACCCGGTCCACCGGACTCTTTCGGGGCCGAGAACGGCCCGGATCGCGTGGAAGAAGGCAAAAGCAAGGGCTTGAGCCCCTGCCAGGGCCTGCCTGGG
>PWWL01000005.1 GCA_003561515.1 Balneolaceae bacterium | reverse complement strand
CCCGCGGCCCAGATCAACAAGCTGGTGCTCATCATCTACCATTAAGATCCCGGTTCCGTTTTTCTCGAGCACAAGGTCATCGCGAAGTAATTCCATCGGCATTTCATTGATCTTCTCGAATAGCCTGATGATGGAATGGCTCTGCCCGTCGCTGTCTATCAGTCTTGAATTCACGTCCATCGTATAACTCATGGGTGATGAACGGCTGTACACATTTTCACCATCAGGGGTAAAAACCGATCCGCTAACGCCGGTATCGGGGCACCTGTAGAGAAAGCGCTGGATCCCTGATGCAGGTTTGCTGCATGATTGGGGCCGGGCTTCATGCGGCGGATCGTACTCTTTGAAAGCAATCAACTCACGGCAGTGTTCGGCAAATGTATCATAACTTTCAAAGCCGGAGGCGTTAATCGGCTTCAGAAAGCGAACCTCCACACTTCCTTTCCTGTACTTGTCGGCCCAGCGCGGCCAGCCCAGATACGATCCGTGAATCTGCACCGGATGAACGGGGATCTTCATTTTCCAGAACAGCTTCAGCGTGGTTTCGATCAGCGGCTTCGGTTTGCCGTCCCACCTGCGGCCGCCTTCCGGAAAAATTACAATCATCCGCTCTTGTTCAATCATCTTTATCACGCTGCGGACAATACCCGGCTCGGGCACATACTTGCTGGTAGGTACGATGCCGATACTGTCCATAAAAACACGCGGCAATGTTTTATGAAATTGATCGCGGGTCATAACCCCGGCAGTGGGCTCTTTGGTCATTCCAACATTCAGGAAAAAAGGATCGAAATAG
Organism: Balneolaceae bacterium; assembly: GCA_003561515.1. Classification (GTDB taxonomy): domain Bacteria; phylum Bacteroidota; class Rhodothermia; order Balneolales; family Balneolaceae; genus Rhodohalobacter. The sequence continues at coordinate 27,765 of PWWL01000005.1, read as the reverse complement.
TTGGAATGGTTGCCATAAATAAAACAGGGGCCGGTAAGCGGCATGTTCTCCGGGTTGGTAATTCGCGGATTAAAGATATACTTCGTGGTGGGAATGATTGTATTCCGCATGAAGACAAACGTCTTGTCAGAATAGCCGCGGTTATTTTTCTTGAAGCGAAAACCTTTTACCATTTATGTTTTATGCAGGTTAATAGCGGATATTTATTTTCATGCACTGGCAATCGACAACAGGGCAATGCCTGTCATAATAGAAAGAAAGTAAGCTTTTCAGGATATATCTGCCTTTCAGCATAGATTAATGCTCGCAAAGCAGATGCAGTGACCTAACATCACCGCTTCCTATCGGTGCACCCGGCGGCATGTAAGGTGCCGGGGGAGCCGTAAATGATGCGGGCTCTTCCATGAAATCACCGATCATTTTAGCAGCCTGCCGGTAGTGAGCTTTCCAGATGATATCCCGCGAGCTATCGGACAATTCCCCCAGGTTCGCTTTCAGCATCTCTGCCTTCAGGCCGGTAACTGCCTGTACGTCTGGCGCAGCTCTCGTATCGGCCGCAAGAGAGAGAAGACTTCGCAGCACCGCCATGTTGATCCCGCGCTGTACCGCTCCTTGATAGCCATCATGCCTTTCGCCCAAAAGGGTGTGGCCCAGAACCGAGTCAATCAGTTGTTCGAGGCTAAGATAGCTGCCGTTCCTGGCCGATTGATTCATCAGCCTCGCCGCGCGCTGTGCGTTGAAAATGAGTGAAGCCGAATGCTCGGCGGCAACTTCTGCCATAGCCACGGGATCGAGAACGGGATCAGTATAGCCGCGGAAATGCTCGCGCGTAGTGGGGATACGCGCCGGCCTCGGGGGAATCATGTCGAGAAGCCTTTCGGGCAGGGCAAGTACTTCGGGCGATAATGTATTCAGCATCGCCTCAAGGGCTGCGGTTTGAATTGCGTTGTCTACAATCCGGGGACCGGGCTGACCATCGCCTCTCAGCGTGTATACATAATCAACGCCGCCAATCAGTTTCACGGTGGCTTCGGTTTGATAGCGGTGATAGAGATAAATCGGCACCAGCACATCTTCCAGGTCCGACATCCTCCTGCCCTCACGGATATTTCGCTCCCCAAACCGGTTCAGCGAAGCCTCCCTGATATCGAGAATATGGCCGAGCTGTGCAACAGGATCGGAACCATAATCCCAGAGATGCGCATAAGGGTGGGAACCTCCCTCGGGCCGCGCCACTTCATCAGAAAGGTAGAGAAGCCCCATTTCGTTGGTTTCACGGATAATCTCCTCCAGGGCCTCTTCCTCATCCACGCCGTCAGGAAAGTGCTGGTAGCCCCAGATCACGGCTCGCTTATCCCATTCCCCGATCCCGATATCGTAGGCATTTTCGAGGCTGAGCGAACCATCAGGGTTGATGGTGGCCATGGGATGGGGATAATCCATCACGGAGGCGAGTTCGTTCACGCTGGCCGCAAAATTATGGGCAATACCCAGTGTATGACCGATTTCGTGTGCCGAGAGCTGCCGGATGCGATTGAGCGCCATTTCAAGCATTTGCGGATCGGGATCCACACCCTCCTCATAAGGAGCAAGCAGGCCTTCGGCAATCATGTAGTCCTGACGTACGCGAAGCGAGCCTAGCAGCACATTGCCCTTGATGATCTCGCCAGTTCGCGGGTCCACCACCGACGATCCGTACGACCACCCGCGGGTTGACCTGTGCACCCAGTTGATCACATTGTAGCGCACATCGAGCGGATGGGCATCATCGGGAAGCATTTTTACCTGAAATGCGTCTTTATATCCGGCGGCTTGGAAGGCTTCATTCCACCATCGAGCACCGTCGAGCAGCGCAGTTCGGACAGGCTCCGGCGTACCGTTGTCGAGATAAAAAATGATCGGCTCTACCGCTTCACTTACTTCTGCAGTCGGATCCTTCTTTTCAAGCCGGTGGCGAACGGCATATCTCTGAACGAATTCTCCGCCGATCGGCGCACTGTAATCCTGGTAGCTTACCGGGAAGAAGCCCGACCGCGGGTCGAACTTTCTGGGCGTGTAGCCGTCATCGGGCAGTTGCACAAACGAGTGGTGCTGCCTCACGGTTATTGCACCGGGAGTGGGTGCAACGGATAGGAGCCAGGCACCCGCACCGGACCCGGTAAAAGTCAGCGTTGTTTCAAACTCCGAGTTCCTTGGGAAATTGAACGTGCCGGGAAGGTAGATGGCTGATCGTGAGCGGTCAATGGAATAGTTACCCTGATTGCGTATCCTCAGGCGATCGGCAACGCCGTGCGCATCCTGCATCAGGAATTCGGTGGCATCCACCAAAACGCGGTCTCCTTCACGAATCTCCACATCAAAGCCGAACAGCACCGATTGCGCAAAAGCCTCGCTTACGGACTTCTCTTCGAGTTCCACGCCGCTCGTGGCCCGAAAGTTGTAGTTAGGCTGTATCATCAGCACTTTCGGCCCCACCCTGCTAAATTTGACAATACGGGTATTGCCAAGCTGGCTCCGGTCGAGGCCGATATCGTTCGATCCCACCCCTGCCGCAAGGGAGTTTACATAGATAAATTCCTCGTCGAGCTTATCGATCTCGAGCCAGATCCTGCCGTTGTCATCATCCCACCAGAAGTTGAAGAAACCTTCGTATTTCTCCATCTCTGCGGTTTTTTCAGCAATAGTGGTCTGTGCTATGGTGGTTAGCGGAAGAAAAACAAAACATATGAGCAGCAGGACTGGTTTTTTCATTTTATGGATCGGTCAAATTTGGTTTCAAAGAAGAAACGAAATGTTGACTGCTTAGGAAAGGGCATTTTACCCGGACCTCCATACCTTTGCTTGATCAGCGGCTTCATCACACCCAAATAATCGAATGGATCATCTTCCTAATGAATCCCTGCCCATTACCGTAAACAGCTCCCTGAACACAAAACGGCTCATTTCCCTGCGGAAGCGGTGCATATCGTATTGGCCGTCGGTATTGGTCACCGAAAGCACAGCCGCACCCGATTCCGGGTGAATATAGAACCATGAATAGTTAGACCATTGGGTTCCCGTATGGCCAATGACCCGCATCCCGTCAAACTCTTCAATAAAAAAGGAAAGGCCAACTGAAGAACGGATTCCATCATCTTCCCCAATCGGCAGTTCCGTTTTCCAAAGCTCCTCGATTGACGATCGGGAGAGTATCTCAAAGCCGGATGTATCCTGCCCTGACAGGAAGTTCAGATAGCGCACCATATCACTTACCGAGGCATTGAGTCCGCCGTTTGATGTGGTGATGCCCGTATGAAAATCCAGCCCTCTCGGGTTGTGTGTTCCATTACGGTAGATATAGCTGTTGGTTCGGTACGGTAATAGGTGATAAGGTGTGTGGTTGAAGTAGGAATGGTGCATGCCCAAGGGCTTCAGAATATTCTTGTCCACGTACACTTCCCATGGGTCACCCGAGAGTTTTTCAATAATCTTTCCCAGGAAAATAATGGCCGGATTGGAATAACTGTGCCTGCTACCCGGCTGAAATTCCACGTTTGTGTAGGGGAACATCGCCACAAGCTGTTCCCACTCCGTAGGCTCAAAAGGATGCCAATCTTCACTTCCTCCCCAGGGCCATGTTGAATTGCGCAGACCGGTTGAGTGATTCAGTGCCATGCGAATTGTAAGGTCATCCATGCTGCCGTTGGGGTTGTGAATCGTCCTGAGTTCGGGCAGATAGCCTGTCAAAGCGTCATCCAGATTGAGGATTCCGTGGTCGCGCAGCTGCATGATAGCTACGGCGGTCATTGTCTTTGTAAGTGATGCCCAGTGAAAAATGGTTGCCTCACTTGTAAGCCTCTCTTCTTCCAGGTCGGCATATCCGTGGTAATGGCTCTCGGCCACCTTCCCATTCTTCAGAACCAGCAAGGCACCGCCTGCTACTTGGTTGTCTTCAAGCATGTCATTGAACCGGTTTTCAACGCGATTCCAGGCATCATCTGAGAAACTGCTTTGTGAATAAGCGCACATAAAGTTGAATAAAAAAATAAGCAAGAGCAATCCGGAGAAGCTGCAAATCTGTTTCATGCCGGCATGGATTTTGAGTTTTGCCCGAATATGGGGAATTCGCCGGTGCAACTCAAAAATTCATTCCGGATTGCATTAATAAAAAAACCCGCTGCGAATTTACCGCAGCGGGTTTTTAACTTCCTGAGAATCGTATGGGGCGTTCAACCTCCCCCGTTTTGGGCCAGCCGGATATAATCCTGCAAAAATTCATTATCGGATTGCGCAGCCTTATACGATCGCGGAGCTGATTCACCTCCCTTAACCGGTTGAGCAGGCTTTTCTTCCTTTTGAGCGGATTGCATTGCAGCAACCTTTTTCTTTTCTGCCTTCAATCGCTTCATCTTCTCGGCCGGAGTTTCAAAGATTTTTTGTCCAAGATTCTTCTCCAGCTTGTTTAGCCATGAGCCTTCACCCTTCTGTCTGTAAAAACGAAGAATAACGCTCACCATATAAACTGACAGAAATGCGATCAGCGCGGCAAATACGGTAACGAAGAACTGCGATGAAAGGTTATTCGCAACGGCATCCATATAAAGAACGCTGCTGTTCAGCCAAACCAATACGTTGTGAGCGGCTTCAATGCTCTGTGCATCGGCAGGCATATTAATGTACTGGCTGATAGATGCCACTGCTTCAGATATTTCTGACGGAGCCTGAAACAGTTTTCGCAATGAAACGGATAGCGAGCTGTACCCGGCACCCAGTTTCGCCCCGAAAGAACCCTGAGCGGCCAACACAACCCCTGATATGAGAATTGCTGATATTTTTGCAAAGAACTCGAGAATGAACAGAAATGATTTACCCGTCATTTCTGCAACACGTTCCCAATCGACGACCATGGTACCTCCTAATGATTAGAACAGATTGACAGATTGCTACATGTACTTCTGAAACACACACAATGCAGAGATGACCCTGCTAATCAAAAAGACGATGGGAGTACCGGATCGTTACAGAATTATTGCAATTGAGTATTCTCTTTGCTTCATCCCCCGAATTGTAAAAAAAAAGGCGGGCCCGAATGTTCGGACCCGCCTTGATACTTTTTAAACTGAGCCTATCAGTTTCTTGGAGAAAACGGATAAGGATTTAGCGGATGAGATTCAGCCCTGCGGTTTCTTTCACAGCCGGGTGTGTCTCGGTCTCTTTGGGCTTCTGTACATGGTACGGGAGCTTTTCCAAGACCTCTGTATTCAATTCTGTCTTCTGCAATACCGTTGTTCTTGTAGAAATCTACTACAGAGTTGGCTCTTCGGAGGCTGAGACGCAGGTTGTACTGGTCGCCACCCACGTGATCAGTATAGGCGTCCACGCGAACTCTGAATGCTTCAGCACGTTGCAATCGTTCAACGTTTTCAGCAAGCCGCTGTGCATCTCCGCTTCGAATGTCAGACCTGTCGAAGTTAAAGTTTATGGTGTGCAGTTCACGGATGAACGGAGGGTCGTTCGGATCGAGCGGGTCTGTACCCATTTCGATTTCCTGACCGTCGGTGAAACCATCACCGTCTGTATCTGGATTCAGGGGATCGGTACCATGAACCATCACTTCATCATAGTCTGTAAGGCCGTCACCGTCTGTGTCAGGATCGAGCGGATCAGTACCGTATCCGCCATCATATGGTCCGTCGAAGTTGGGATCTTCACATTCGGCACGATTGGTATGAAGTACTTCCTGGCAGTCGGTAAGACCGTCGCCATCCGTGTCGGGATCGAGCGGATCGGTGCCGTACACATTTACTTCGTCACCGTCTGAGAGGCCGTCGCCATCGGTGTCTGGGTTAAGAGGGTCAGTTCCATAGATCATAACCTCTTCGTAGTCGGTGAGACCGTCACCGTCGGTATCCGGGTTGAGCGGATCTGTTCCGTAAACATAAATCTCGTCGTAGTCTGAGAGTCCGTCACCGTCACTGTCTCTCTCCATGAGTTCCTCATCGGAGAGGCTCATCAGGAATTCGAGAGTGAGGGGATCTGGGTCACCTTCGGGCTCTGAGGTGCGGCACGCCTGAAATAATAGAGCGGCTGCGAGAACGCCCATGATCAAATATTTGGAAGAATTTAGCATATGAGTTGGCTCCTGTGCTGTTAGTATGAAGTTGTGGGTGGAAAGTTAGAAATTTTTATCAGTGTTAAAAAATACATAACCCTTAATACCAAACAAAAGGTTTTTTTGACTTATGACAGAGAAACATCCTATATTCAAAACTGTGATCAGGGGCTATAGCTCAGCTGGCTAGAGCGTCGCGCTGGCAGCGCGAAGGTCCGGGGTTCGAATCCCCGTAGCTCCACTCCTTTTCTCATCATACTACACACGTAAACTCTTCTACTTCTATTAAAAGTTGAATTGGAAATCCGGTTCAATGGAATAACCGGAAAAGATCGAAGCCTTCTTTCGCCTAATCCAATCAGATTAATTAAAGATTTTGAAAAAAAGAATAGCATTCAGTGAGCAAATTCTTACACCGGTTTATGCACTAGTTCTACTGTTTGCTCTTACTCACGGTTAACCTTCCTGTTCCCAGACTCCGTAAAATTATTGATTATTTTCTACAAAAAGAGAGAACATTTTTTCATTTATTTGGTTCATAACTCTCGCCGGGCGCAATTAACCGGTCAATTCAGAAGTAAATTTTCAGTAAATCACCATTTAATAATGACCGCCTCACTTCAAACATTCTTTTCAATTACAGTACTACTCTTCATGTCTGCAGGCATCGAACCACCTGTTGAGGAGGCGCTTATCGATGCTAAGCAAGACAGCTCAATCTACATAATGGCGAATTCGCATACCGTTCTGAAATTAAATGAAAACTCAAACCTGTACATGAAAGAGGGAAGCGAATCTGAAATTACCGGAAGTAAATCGTTTAATGATTTGATTTCACTTCGCATCAATATGCTTGGCGGAAGCCTTTATTTCGCGGTAGAAAACGATATGATGAATAATATTGAAGTGATAACGCCAATCGCACTCGCCAGTTTCAACAGTGGAAGTGCAGGATTTACTTCTGATGGATTTTATTGGGTTGAAAAAGGTGATCTCGACATCATGGCCATGCGCTCGGGCCAATCCATTTCAATCCGAAGCGGTATGTTTGCTCAAATTGATGCGGATGGCAATGATGTTGTTACCGGCCAGCTTTCGGCAGACGAGGTTAACCAGCTCAGAAACGAACACAGCTACCCTGCCGGCAATACGCTGATTGAACGTTTTGTACTTAGCTTTGATGCCGATGGAAAAAATGTGATTCGCCGCGAAAACGATCGGGAAGCAGAAAACTAATATTGGAACAGAAAATCTGAACTGGTCAGCAACGATGCTATATTTAAAAGCGAATGCTTTTGTGAGATGAGGCTCAACCCATTCATATTTCACGTACTTAGAATGTAACAATTCCCTTTCCCGGCACTCTTTTATGAACGTGCTCCGCGACTATCTCAGCTCATCGCTCAAGTTCTGAGCTCGATTTAACCTGTGAATTATCATGCTGCCTCATAAATGAATAGTGTAAATGGCTCCACAAACAAAGAAAGGGATACCGGTTTTGCCGAATCGGGAAATGGCCGTATAATAGAACAAATCCCCTTTTTAAGCTTTTTCACACCTATTGTCAGGTCCTCTGCCTTGAAAAATTTTGGATCAACCATACTCACAATACTCGTTACGGGGGTGATTTTGATCGCATTTTTCATTTCGCCTCCAATACAATCGGGCGACCTGGATATGCGCGATATCCTGTTTCAAATACGGGGTGAAATAGATATGTCGGAAAGCGACATAGTTATTGTGGAAATGAGCCAACAAGCCGATGCCGAAATACCCTATAAATACCCATGGCCTTCATACATTTATGCCAAGTTAATTGAAAACCTGAATTTGGCCGGTGCTCGCGCTATTGCCTTCGACGTCTTGTTTGATCAGGCTGATCTCTATGATGCCAGAAACGACTCTATCTTTGCCGAAGCGGTTCGTGAAGCGGGTAACGTTGTCCTTATTGGCGGTTTTAGACGACAAGCTGATATCAGGGCCGGCAGTTACCTGATCGAGAACGTCACCCCCGTTTTTCCCCGTGGAGAGTTGCTGAATGCAACACCCTGGAATATCGGAATTGTTGACATGAGACGGGATCTCGACGGAACCATCCGTACTTATCCGCTTCAGGCCAATCATCAGGGGCAGGCGTACTATTCACTGGCTTTGCAGATGATGCCCCTGGTGCTGGGCGAAGACGTTGAGTACGTAAATGAAGTAAGGCACTATAATATTGCTGATCGCCGACTGCCCAAAACCGAGCAAGGCAGAATGCTGATCAACTACTACGGCGGTTACCGAACGTTCAATTACATAAGTCTCGAAAGTGTGATAGACGATGAGGACTTTGAAACGGTAACGGAAAAGCTCGCATTTGAGGTGAATGAATTCGACCATCCAGACTATGGGCTGCTTCATCAGGACGTATTGCGCGACAAGATCGTTCTTGTAGGTGCCACAATGCCGGAGCTTCAGGATTTCCACCAGGTGCCATTCCCCAACAGCACAGGCGAAAAGACAATGGCCGGAGTTGAAATACACGCGCATGCCCTTCAAACAATTATCGACGGAAACTTTCTGAGGGAACTAACTGTACTTCAAAACCTTCTTATTGCTATACTGATCCTGGTCGTCTCGTATTATGTAACGTACCTTTATGTGGGTTGGGGCGGACTTATAGCCGCCATGCTGATTGGTTCCGGCTGGAGTATTTTAGCCCTGTTCATGTTTCTGCAATTCAATACGTTTTTACCAATACTGCCTGTTTATTTGGCAGTTCTGCTGGGTTACACAGGATCAACCATGCAAAACGTAATTTTTGAAGTACAGGAGAAGAAAAAAATAAAGAACATGTTCTCCTCCTATGTATCTCCTGAACTGGTTGAAAAGATGGTGGCAGATGAAATTGAATACAAGCTGGGCGGCAGTGTCGAGAATTTGACCGTGCTGTTCACCGACATCGAAGATTTCTCAGGTATATCCGAGGCTCTGAGGCCTGAAGAGCTGGTATCGATGATGAACCGCTACCTTGAAGATATCACCGGCGTAGTGAACGAGTGCCAAGGCACGCTCGACAAATATATTGGCGATGCTGTTATGGCTTTTTATGGTGCGCCGGTAGCATCCAAAAATCATGCGGCCGATGCCTGTCGAAGCGCCCTAAAATCAGGAGTTATCTGGAATGACCCGATTATGCAGGAGCGATCGATCCGGATTCGGACCCGGTTTGGTATCAATACCGGGGAGATGCTGGTTGGCAATATGGGCTCGCAGCAGCGATTTAACTACACTGTAATGGGTGATCAGGTGAATATAGGTGCGCGCTGCGAATCGGCTTGTAAACTGTTTGGCGTTTATGCGATCGTGTCGGAAAGTTGCAAACAGGCAGCCCAGGAAACCGGAGAATTTCTGTTCAGGGAGCTTGGCAGGGTTCGGGTAAAGGGAAAAAAAGAACCCTTGCGTCTCTATCAGCTTGTCTGTTTTGCGGAAGGCGCTAGTGAGGAGACTACGATGATGATTACCATTTTCGAAAATGCCCTCGAGCAATTTTATAGTCGCAACTTTAAGGAAGCCCTGAGCGGTTTCAAAGTTACCGCTGAGTTCGAAGAGTCGCAGCTGTTTGCCGGACGCGAAAAGAATCCATCTGCACTCTATATTCAGAAATGCTGGGAAATGATTAAAAACCAGCCGGACGAAAAGTGGAAAGGTGTGGTGGAGGGATAAAATTAAAGCTCTTTCCGATTTAACTTTTCTTAAAAACGCCTTATCTTATACGACTCGGGGCAAGTTCCATACAGCCAGCTCCCCGTGAACTCCGTCAGGGTCGGAAGGCAGCAGCGGTAGCGGGTCGTAGCGGCGTGATATGGGTCGCTTGCCCTATTTTTTTATCCACTCCCGGCTAATATTCCTTTCAGCTCTTCAGTTTCTTCCCGATATCTTCCGCAATGTGTTCAGCATGTATTCGGGTATTTTCAATGAACAAACGGCTGGTATCCATTCCGCCGCAAACCACACCGGCCACATAGAGGCCCTCCCGGTTGGTTTCAAGTGTTTGCTCGCTGTAAACCGGCATCTGCACATCATCGTCGGTCAGCTCAATTCCAAGTTTTTTCATCAGGCCGAAGTGCGGACGATATCCGGTCATCGCCAGCACGAAATCATTCGGTATGGTTACCTCGCCTTCAGCTGTACGGATATCAACCTCGCCCGATCTAATTTCAAGAACTTCGGAATTGAAATGGGCTTTGATGGCTCCCTCTTCAATTCGATTTTCGATGTCTGGCTTCACCCAATACTTTACAGATGCTTTCAGCTCGCTGTACTTCACCACCATAGTTACATTGGCATTGCAGCGCCAGGTTTCGAGAGCCACATCCACAGCAGAATTACCGCCCCCTACAACCAGCACATTCTGCCATGCATACCTGTGAGGCTCGTCGTAATAATGCATCACTTTTGGAAGATCTTCGCCAGGTACCTTCATAGGATTTGCCTGCCCGTAAAAACCGGTAGCCAGAACAACTTTATCGGCGCTGTAGCTGCCTTTGGATGTTATCACCTCGAATCTGCCGTCTTCGCCGTTCACTTCCCTCACCTCTTCGTACAGCTTAACATTCAGCTCATAGTGTTCAGCGGCTCGCCGATAATATTCGAGTGCTTCTTTACGGGTCGGTTTGGGCCCGTGGGATATAAATGGGATATCACCGATTTCAAGACGCTCGGAGGTGGAAAAGAAAGTCATGTTTACCGGATAGTTATAGATGGAATTCACAAGACAGCCCCGTTCAATGATCGTTGATTCAATTCCCCTTCTCTTCAGTTCAATTGCAGTTGCCAGCCCAATAGGACCCGATCCGATAATAATTACCATTTGTTGTTCTTTGCGTTTGATTTAAAAGTTACCCAGAGCCGATACAAACACTGCCAGCCGCAAGGAATTTTTTGACACCACAGCATAAAACAATCTCATATAGCCATCAGTTCTCCAGAAAATACTTCACTACCGTATTGTTTAGCCACCCGGGTGGCAGGCTCCAGAATCCCACGTGTCCTCCCCTGCGTGTAAAGCATTCGGTAAGCACCGGATTTTCGCGAATCGCGCTTAAAGGCGTCCACTCGAACGGGCACATCGGATCTTCCTCGCTGTGCACCACCAGCACAGGGGTTTTTATCTGATCCATAAAAAGGCTACTTGAACATCGGTGATAGTAATCATCAGCGCTTTCAAAGCCATGGATTTTCGCGGTTACCTGATCATCAAATTCATACAGAGTTGATCCCTTGAATATCGGCAAATCAGGAATCACTTTTCTTTTCTCTTCCAGCTTTTGAACGAGAGTTCTCAGAAACCGGATTGAGTAAATTCTATTGAATCCCTTTTCAAGATTCAGTAAGCCTTTTTTTAGCTCAAACGGTGTTGAAATCACGGCTGTACTCTTTAATGGATGGTGTGTTCCGTGTTCCTTCAGGTAGTTCAGAAGGGCACTCGCTCCCAACGAAAAGCCAGCGGCATGAAGTTCACGCCCGGGAAATTGCTGTTCAGCCCAGGCAAATACCGTTTGCAGGTCTTCAGTTTCTCCAGAATGGTAAAACTTCTTCGTTTGATTCATGGTGCTGCCGCATCCTCTAAAGTTCACGGCGATAACCGTGAAACCGTGCTTCAACAGTTTCTCAGCCAATTGTGTTATGTAGTATCTCCTGGTATGTCCCTCCAGTCCGTGGAAAAGTACGGCCACTGCGTCCTCCTTGCTCCCTTCCACGTAATCAATTTCAAGAAAATCCCCCTCCGGCGTATCGATTCGCAAGCTTTTGTAGTGAACGGGGGCCGACTGAAATATCAGAGAGCAAAGCACGGTATGGGCATGCCCGTTAAAGCACCATGGGGCAGATGAAAATGTCTTTGATAAATCTTTCATTGAAGAGAACTGCAAAACTGTTTGGGCTGCTGCGGCGCCTCCGATAATTCAGGAAAGATTTTGGCGTGCACAATCAGTATTATTTCGACAACGGTGAAGATAAAGAAATATCACGCCCTATGAACGAACCATTTGCAAAAAGGCCAATCAAGCGTATTACGGCTATTGATCTCGGAACCAACTCTTTCCATGCAGTTATTGTAGACATATTTCCCGACGGCAGCTTTTACACAGTAGACAAACTGAAAGAAATGGTGCTTCTCGCCGAAAAGGGACTTGGAGAAAGGCTTTCGGATGCAGCGTTAGATAGAGGCATAGAAGCCCTCCGAAAAATTAAAACCCTCTCCGACCATCAGCAGTCAGAGTTAATTCTTGCCTACGCCACCAGCGCTATTCGCGAAGCCGAAAACGGCGGCATTTTTATTCAGCGGGCAATTGATGAGGTTGGCATAAAAATTAACGCGATTCCGGGCCGGGTTGAGGCCGAGCTGATTGGTTTGGCAGTCCAGCATGGAATACAGATGCCAACGGAAAACGAAGGCCCCGGATTAATCATGGACATCGGCGGAGGGAGCGTGGAGTTCATTATCGCCGACAAGCAAAAATTTTTCTATCTCACAAGTAAAAAACTGGGCGTTGCCAGGATGACTGCGAGATTTATTGATCAGGATCCGGTTCATGATTCTGAAGTGAAAGCGATGCGTAAACACTATCAGGAATCCCTGACCGACGTTGCCCAGGCCTTTGCCATGCATCGGGCATCTGTTTTGATAGGTTCATCAGGAACCATGGAAAATATCGCTCTGATGATTGCCTACCGGCAGAAGCGCAGCCCCTCCTTATCTCTAAACGAACTTGAGTTCACTGCGAAAGAGTTCTTCGACTTCTATGCGTTTGCAATCGGGAAAAACCGAAAGCAGCGTGCACAGATCAAAGGCATTGACGAGAAACGTATTGAACTGCTTCCCGCCGGCCTTGTGCTCGTAAAATTTGTGCTTGAAACATTCGCCATTAATGAAGTCAAAATTTCATCTCAGGCGCTAAGAGAGGGAATCATTTTGAGGTACATCAAAAAAGAGATGGACGAGCTTCGCGAGCTCGAGGTAGTTGAAGATCCCCGCCGCAGAAGCGTGCTCGAGCTTGTTCACAAATGCGAATGGCATGAAGACCATTCACGACACGTTGCAAAGCTCTCACTTAGTATTTTCGATGCGTTCAAAGGTGAGCTTGAGTTGACTGAAACAGACCGTGAACTACTCGAGCTTGCAGCCTTTATGCATGATATCGGATATCATATCTCGCATCGCGGCCATCACAAACATGCACTTTATATTATCCGAAATGCAGATCTGCTTGGTTTCAAAGAATCTGAGATTGAAATAATGGCAAATGTTGCACGGTATCACCGGCGGTCCACCCCAAAAGCGAGACACGAGCATTACCGCAAGTTAACTAAGGAGAATAAAGCGCGCGTAAAGAAACTCTCAGCAATCCTCCGCGTGGCCGACGGGCTCGACCGCAGCCACTACCAGAACGTCAGAAGACTCAACATCTCCAAAAACGACAGAAAGACATTTTTCACGGTAAACACCGAATCAGATCCGCACCTTGAAATTTGGGGTGCTTCGCGAAAAAAGGCTCTATTCGAAGAGGTTACGGGCAGGGAGCTTGTGATTGAGCCGGGTTAATCTAACAATGGGACTCGTTCCCAATAAGTACGTAAATCAATAGAGTCTACAAGAAATCCCTTCTCTCCATAAAATCACGATTCATTTCATTCTATTATCGGATACTCATTTCAACATTACTTTTCATTCGATAATTTTAATGACTTTAGCCATAAAAAATGATTTAATTGTGGATGTGTATAATAGCAATTGAGATGTGATACATACACCGTATACCCATAATCAAAAGATCTATTGAAAGCGGGATACTGCAATATTTAACTTCTGACAATATGCATTAAATCCTGAAATGATCATCAACAGCCATACCTGCGCCCTTTGCAATCCGGCTCTACATGCAGGGCGGCATTTCAAATCATACGCAATACCCATGACTGTTTCAAAATCTAAACGGGTAAGGTCTGTTTTTACCCATTTTAAGCTTCTTTCTGCGATCCTCTTGCTGCTGGCCACTTCGGTTAACATTTCTGCATTTGCCTCGGTCAGCAACTCAGAACACGACCCCGGACGGCTCATCAGCAGCTTCCTGGATGAAAACGGGCGCTTTCAAAATCCGGAAGGCTACATCGGCACGGTTGACCCCGGAGCATTTAACATGAGAACCAATGCGCTCGGCGAGCCGGTTTTTAGCATGAACGGCATTGACCAAGATGACAACTGGACGCTCCAAAGTTACACGGACGGTGTGGATAATCAGGTTTTTGCCATGGCCGTAGTTGGCAATAGCCTCTATGTAGGGGGCACTTTCACCACCGCCGGCGAGGTAATAGCAAATAACATTGCCCGATATGACATTGCCAGCGGAACCTGGCACAATTTAGGTAGCGGGGTTGAAGGTGAGTTTGTATCCGTTAATGCCCTTGTTGTCGACGGTGACAATCTCTACGTGGGAGGACGTTTTTCTCAGGCAGGGGGAGTACCTGCAAGCTACATTGCCCGGTATGATATGAGTGCCGAAACCTGGCACTCGCTGGGTGGTGAATTCAGCGGTGTTAACAGCCGTATACGCGACATCGTGATTACCGGCAATAATTTGTACGTAGGAGGAGCTTTTACAGTGGCCGGCGGTGTTTCCGCCAATAACCTGGCACGATACGATCTAACCAATGGAACATGGCACAATGTAGGCACCGGGGTTGAAGGCACGTTTGCAGTTGTAAATGCGCTTGCCTCTGATGGCGACAACCTGTACCTGGGCGGAAATTTCACAGAAGCCGGAGACATCTCTGCCAATGGATTAGCCCGGTACGACTTCTCGGCCGGTACCTGGCATACGGTGGGAACCGGGGTTGCCGGACCTGTCGTGTTTGTTAATGCCCTTGTGATTGAGGGTGATGACCTTTATGTGGGAGGCCGTTTTACCCACGCAGGCGGTTCAGCTTCAAGCAGCATCGCCCGATATGATATCAGTACCGGCAGCTGGCACAGTCTTGGTAGCGGCATTACATATTCACCACCCTTTTTGGAATTTACCCGGCCAACCGTCGAAGCTATCGTAGTTGAAGGCGATGATGTTTTTGCAGGAGGTTCTTTTGACATAGCCGGCGGTATTACAGCTAATCGCGTTGCCCGCTACAACAGGAATTTGGGAACCTGGCATAACCTTGACGAAGGTACTAATTTAACCGTCAGGGCCTTGGCGGCAACCGGGGAAAACCTATTTGCGGGCGGGAATTTTCAACGGACAGGCGATTTACCGGTAAGCCGTACCGCCCGCTTTGACAGAAGTACCGAAAGCTGGCACACCCTTGGCACATCTAATGGAATAGACGATTACATTCATGCCGTAGCAGTACACGGGAATGATCTCTACATAGGCGGCAGTTTCAATCAGGCCGGGGGTATACCTGCCAACAAAATCGCCCGGTATAACATGATTGATGGAACCTGGCAAGCTCTTGCCACTGAGTTCATTGGCAGCAGGATTTATGCGCTTGCAATATCCGGGGATGATTTATATGTGGGAGGAACTTTCAGCAACGTGGAAGGAGTGGAGGTAAGAAACATCGCCCGATATAATATGACTAACGGAACCTGGCATGCTTTGGGAGATGGGGTTTTTGGCCTCGTGTTTGCCCTTGCAGTTGCCGGTGACAACCTTTATGTAGGTGGAAGCTTCTCCCAAACGCCCTCCAGCCGAATCGCTCGGTACGACATGAATGAAGGAACCTGGCATGCCCTGGGAGATGGAGTTAATAGCAATGTCAGGACACTTTTAGTGTCCGGCAACAACCTATACGCGGGGGGAGATTTCACCCAAGCCGGGGGAGAATCTGCCAACCGTGTTGCCCGCTATGATTTGAACGAAGAAACATGGCACTCTTTGGGCAGCGGTGTCAATTCCCGGGTAAGATCGCTGGTTAGAACCGGAAACGATCTCTATGTGGGTGGCGAGTTTTCCCAGGCCGGCGGCTCTGCTGCCAGCCGAATTGCCCGATTTGATATTTCCGAGGAATCGTGGCACGCTTTGGGAAGCGGTGTCACAGGCGCAAGCGGTAACCGTGTAAATACAATCGCGATATCCGGCAATGACCTGTTTGTGGGAGGAAAATTCATCGATGCCGAAGGCTCTCCCGCAAGCAACATCGCACACTATGATATTTCAACAGGCAGCTGGCAATCCATGGGAAGCGGTGTAGACGGCGGAGTAGACCGTCTTATAACTACATTCGCCATAGCAGGCAATGATCTGTATGTGGGCGGGGAGTTTTCAATAGCCGGCGGCAAGCCGGCAGCCAGGCTTGCACGGTGGAGTGGTTTACTTGATGTGGCGGGCATGGTAACACTCGTTAGTCCGGCCAATGAGGCTGCTGATGTAGGTCTGCAGCCCGAACTTAGCTGGGAAGCAGAGCTTGTTGCTGATGAATACCAGGTTCAGCTGAGTGAGAATGAAACTTTCAGCCCGGCTATACAGGATACAGTGGTACCCGGTCTTTCAATCATAGTAGATCCGCTGAACTTTGAAACAGAGTATTTTTGGAGGGTAAGAGGAATAAACGATGCGGGCAGTGGGGAATGGAGTGAAATACGAAGTTTTTCAACACGCAACATGCCCCGGCCAGAAAACCTCGAGCTCGTTGCTGCCGACGGTGAAATCTCGATCTCCTGGGATGCTGAAGAGCTTGACGAAACTTCCGGCATACGGGTATATGCAGGAGAAACAACTGAATCACTGGCGCCGCTTACCGACCTGGCTCAGGACACTCGCACATACTCAGACGGCCTCCAAAGCGGCACCCTGTATGCCGTAACCATGTTTTTCATCAACGATACGGAAAGTCCCTTTTCAAACGTCGTTATTTACATGGATGAAACGTACCTGTTCAGCCCGGAATGGGAGCTCGTAAGCGTTCCTATAAATACAGAAGGTGCAGAATTGCAATCCTCAGACGTATACGGCTTTTCAGGAGTTTATTCTTCTTCGGAAAGCCTACTGCCAGGTCTTGGGTATTGGGTGCGAAGCGATGAGAACGAAGAGCTTGTTGTGGCGGGCAATGGGCTGTCTGAAACGGTTTATTCACTGAGACGAGGATGGAACCTTATCGGCTCGCTCGCAGCCGTTGTGAGCGTTTCATCGCTCAACGACCCAGATGGCATACTTACCTCGGCGCCAATTTACGCCTATTCGGAAGGTGCTTACACAGAAACAACTTCACTCGCCCCCGGCAGGGGTTATTGGATATTTGCATCAGATAACGGGGAAGTGGGCATTGAACTGTCTGCCGGACAGGCTAAAGTGCCTGCGGATACACAGAATGAGGAGATTGATGAATTGTACCGAATACGGTTCTCGAACAGCAGTGCATCCCAATACCTGTTTGTCAGCGGTATGCCGCTCAATGAAGATGCCTTACAGGCTTACAGGATGCCTCCTGTCGCTCCGGCACCGGCACTGGACGTACGCGCCGGCGAGTTCCGTATAACCGACAGGCAATCAGCATCACTACAAATTGTGACAAATGAGTACCCGCTGCAGGTGCTTCTGGAAACGCGGGAGGGTGCACCTGAATCGAATTTTATTTACCGCATCCTCGCAATTGACGAAGGCAATGAAGTGCACTTTAACCTGCTGCCCGGTGTCGAAGTGCTCATCAACCGGCCATTCGATGAACTGGTGCTCGAACGGCTTCACCGTGATGAAGTCATCTCAGAATTTGCGCTTGAACAGAACTATCCGAACCCGTTCAATCCTGCCACAACCATTCGGTACCAGCTGGCGGCTCAGGCCGATGTATCGGTGATGGTATATGATATCCTGGGAAGAAGAGTGGCTTCACTGGTGAACTCAACCCAGCAGCCGGGAAGGTATTCGGTCGTTTTTGATGCCTCCCATCTCTCATCCGGAGTGTACCTGCTTCGTATACAGGCCGGAGATTTCACCGACATTCAAAAAATGACACTAATCAAATAAGCCATGAAATACGTATTAATCCCACTCCTGTCAGCATCGATGTTTTTTCTCTATTCCTGTGGTTCTACAGACGCCACCGATGATGGGCAGGATGATCCCCCCGTTCAAACCACAACCTATTCTCTAACCACTTCCGTAACCCCTGAAGAGGCCGGCTCCATAAATCCCTCATCAGGTGTATTTGACGAAATGACCGTTGTGTCTATAGAAGCCACTGCCGAATCCGGTTTTGCTTTCAGGGAGTGGGATGGAGATGCCGGGGGTTCGGATAACCCTCTGGCCGTCACCATGAATTCAGACAAAAACATAACCGCTCATTTTGACGACTTGCGCTCCGAATATAGCGTTTTCATCACCCTTTCGGATCAGACCGACGAGCTGATGCTGGAGTTCGGGCAAAGTGAGTCACCCGGTGATTCGCTTCGAAGTGCTCCGCCGGCTCCTCCCGAAGGCGCCATGCACGCGTGGTTTTCTGCAGACGGCGAGGAGCTATTCGCCGACTATCGCGACCGTACAGAAACTGATACGGAGTGGGAACTTCGGTTTCAGCCCAGTGAAGCTGAAACCTACATACTGAGCTGGGATATCAATATCATTCGAATGGACGGCACCCTGACCCTTCAATCAGATTTTCTGGATGATGACATTGACATGCAAGAAACCGACTCTGTGCAGTTCAGTACAACCCAGACTGGAGAGTTCAGAATTATTTATGTAAGAGAAGAATAGACCTGAAAAATAGACATGGTGGTTTAAAAAACCTGACTTAGAGTTAGTATACTTGAATTTAGTAACGAAAAAGTCCCCTCACCCGAAGTGTTGGAGGAGCGGAGCTTCTTTTTCTGAATTCGTATCTCGAACTCACACTAATTAAGATGTTCTTCATCCTTCGGCGTACTAGTCAATTTCAGCTCCGGATGCAAGATCGACAGCAACAATCAGGTCAATAACTGAAACAAATCAGGAATTTCGCGCAAAAACTTAAATAATTTTTGCAAATTACCCTATTTCACGGGTAAATACTTTAATCAGGCTAACAAGACAAGCAATTTAGCTTAATTATTTAGATCAAGGAGGTTTACTTTTTTACCCCTTTTCTTAACCCTGATTTACTTTTTCTGTATCGGTTGAAAATGCACTTAAAAGCGAAACCTTCCATATCTTTAATTCGTTACAAAGACATCATTTAGAGGCCGGATAAATACTATTACTATCCTGTTGAAAAACCCGGCATAAATAGAATAAATCAGGAATAAAGACTAAATAACCCCAAGATAATGAAGTACACACTAACTGTAATTCTAACCTTTGCTATGGCCCTTTCACTTGACGTGAATAGTGCCGAAGCGAAAGCTGACTCAACTGATTTTGTAGTCAGTGAAAATATTATGGACGCAATCCGTGATATTCATATCATAAGCCTAAACGTGCTGCTTGCTGAGGGCGCTGAGATTGATGTTACCGACAGCAACGGCAACACACCGCTGATGCTTGCATCCAGAATTGGAAACCCAAGAATGGCAAAGATCATCCTGGCTCATAACCCGGATGTAAATGCCAAAAACAGTGAAGGCTTCACAGCCCTCATGATAGCCTCCAAGCAGGGACAGGTTCACATTGTTGAGCAGCTGCTTGAGAAAGGTGCACGGGTTAGTGAAACCAACAGTTCAGGTTTAACTGCAGCCGACCTGGCAGTACGCTTTGGCCAACCTGCTGTGCTGAATCTCCTGAATGGAACAACGGAGCAGTTTATCAGCAGATAAAAATTCTCATACAACCTCATAAAAACCCCGTTCCGGTTTATTCCGGGCGGGGTTTTTTATTTCTGATGCATTCGAAATCAACTGTAAGGTCATGTATCTCCCCTCCTTTTTAAGGAGGGGCCGGGGGTGGTTACAGCTCTCAGTCCAGGCATGCAATTTCAGAAACCAACTCACATGCCTGATTCAACAACCCCTAGATTCGCCTCGCGCCTGCCCGCACTATCGTTTTGGTAGGCAGGTTCAAAAAATTGAGCCTCTATGGAAAGCCACACTTGGTCACGACACTTCGGGGAGGGGAATTCTTATAAAAACTGCTTTTCCACTAGATCAGCGCACATGGCCTTTTCACATCCCCTAAATCTCAAAATCTCCCCACTTTTACGAAATTTTCTCGGCAATCGCCGGAAGGTTGGTCAGTATGTCATCCGTCATTTTGTCGAGGCTGAAGGCGTGTCTCCATCCCCAGTCGGCCCTTGCTTGTGAGTCGTCGATGCTGTCGGGCCATGATGCCGCTATATCCTGCCGGTAGTCAGGTTCGTAACTGATGTCAAAGTCACTGATTTTTTGTCGGATGGATGCAGCTATTTGTTCCGGGGTAAAACTGATGGCCGATACATTATAGCTGGTTCGCACAGTAATCTTTTCAGAGTCTGCCTCCATCAGGTCGATGGTAGCCTTCACTGCATCCTCCATGTACATCATCGGGAGAGCGCTGTCTCGCTCAAGGAAGCAATTGAATGTCTCGCCGGCCAGCGCCTTGTGGTAGATGTCCACAGCATAGTCGGTAGTGCCGCCGCCAGGCAGCGACTTATAGCCGATAAGTCCCGGATAGCGGAGGCTTCTCACATCTACACCAAATTTTTTGTGAAAGTAGGCGCACCACTGCTCGCCCGCCACTTTCGTGATGCCGTACACGGTTGTGGGATTTGCAGGGCTGTTTTGCGGCGTCCCGTCTTTTTTTGCATCAGGACCAAAAACGGCAATGGAACTGGGCCAGAAAACCCGGTCAATCTGTTTGTCGCGTGCCAGTTTCAGCACATTCAGCAGACCGTCCATGTTCAGTTTCCAGGCGAGATCGATATTCTTTTCGGCACTGGCAGAGAGCAGCGCCGCCAGGTGGTAAATAATTCGAATGTTATACTTCTCCGTTACCTCGTCAAGCCGGCGGGCATCCATTACATCGAGCTGTTCAAATGGCCCCTCTCCTATCTGGTCGTTCGCTTCACGCACATCCGAGGCCACCACACTATCGCTCCCGTACTTTTTTCTGAGCTCCGCCGTAAGCTCACTCCCAAGCTGACCACACGCACCCGTTATTAAAATTGTCGCCATGTTCTGATTCTGTTCTGCTTTTTGATGTAGTTTTGTTTTTCCGGTTGCCTGTTGCCTGTTGCTCCCGACCACTCGGGACCTGTTGCCTGTTAGATGGAAAAGGATAATTTCTTATGAAAGATAAAATTCATTTCAGTCATAACTCAAAAATTGCAAAGCCTCATCGAACTGGCCAACCCGCAACCGGTAACTGGCAACCAAAGATCAAACAACCCCCAGCTCCTTACCAACCTCCGTAAACGCATTCACCGCCTTATCAAGATGCTCGCGCTCATGAACGGCTGAAAGCTGCACGCGTATCCGCGCCTCCCCTTTTGGAACAACCGGGTAGTAGAAACCGATCACATAGATTCCCTTCTCCAGGAGTTTATCCGCAAAATCCTGCGAAACCTTCGCATCGTACAGCATTACCGGTACAATTGCATGCTCGCCCGGCTTGATGTCGAAACCGGCATCGGTCATCGCTGTCCTGAAGTACCTTGTATTCTCTTCCAGCTTGTCGCGCAGTTCAGTCGTTTCGCTGAGCAGATTCAGCACTTCAATGCTCGCCCCGGTAATGGATGGAGCCAGCGTGTTTGAAAAGAGATACGGACGCGAGCGCTGACGAAGCATATCTACAATTTCCTGATGTGCAGCAGTAAAGCCTCCCGAAGCCCCGCCAAGCGCCTTGCCAAGCGTTCCGGTGATGATATCCACCCGGCCCATTACATCGCGGTACTCGTGCACACCCCGGCCGGTTTTGCCCACAAAGCCTGTTGAATGGCACTCATCGCTCATCACAAGGGCGTCATATTTTTCTGCAAGGTCACAGATTTTATCGAGCTGGGCAATGGTGCCGTCCATCGAAAAAACGCCATCTGTGGCAATAATCTTTGTGCGTGCACCTGAAGCGGCCTTTAGCTGCTCTTCCAGGTCGGCCATATCGTTATGTTTAAATACAAAGCGCTGCGCCTTGCAGAGCCTCACGCCGTCAATAATGGAAGCGTGGTTCAGCTGATCGGATATGATGGCGTCTTCCTTGCCGAGAAGCGGTTCAAACACACCGCCGTTGGCATCAAAGGCAGCGGCATAGAGAATGGAATCATCCGTTCCGAGGAATTCGGCAATTTTCGATTCCAGCTCCTTGTGGATGGTCTGGGTACCGCAGATGAACCGTACCGACGACATCCCGTAGCCGTATTTGTCAATCGTTTTCTTTGCCGCTTCAATCACCCGCGGATGGGAGGAGAGCCCAAGATAGTTATTGGCACAAAAGTTGATTACCTCATCCCCTTTGGTGGTCCTTATTACCGCACCCTGAGGGGTGGTGATAATGCGCTCTTCTTTGTAAAGCCCGTCTTTTTTGATTTGGTCCAGCTCCGCGCGCAGGTCGTCTTTAAGTCTCGAATACATGTAAGCGTTTTTTTGATGCGTATGGTTAATTTTTTCGATGGAGAAAATACAAAATTCACAGATCACTTAATCAAAGAACCCCGGGAAACCGCAGAACAGCATTTCAGTATCAATTCAAATACCAGCTTCAACCTTCCCCACCAGCGAAATCAGCGGTCAATCCGCACCCTATCAGCGAAATCAGCGCAATCAGTAATTAATCAGCGGTCAAAAAAAAAGCCCCATCTCCCTTACAGGAAATGAGGCTTAAAATGAACTAAATGTTCAGCAATCAGGCAGATCTTACATCATTCCGCCCATGCCTCCCATTCCGCCCGGCATTCCGCCCGGCATTCCGCCAGCGTTGTCGTCGTCGCCGTCTTTCGATGGCTTGTCAACAACAACCGCTTCGGTGGTCAGCATCAGACCTGCAACAGAAGCAGCATTTTCGAGCGCTGTTCTTGCTACTTTGGTCGGATCAATTACACCGGCTTTAATCAGGTCTTCGTACACTTCGGTACGTGCGTTGTAACCGAAGGCATCTTTTCCTTCAAGCACCTTCTGAACCACGATAGAGCCTTCAACACCGGCATTGTTCGAGATTGCTCTCAAAGGAGCTTCGAGGGCACGCTTGATGATGTCGTAACCGACCTGCTGGTCGCTGTTTTCGGCTTTCAACCCGTCGAACACTTTCAGTGCTCTCAGGAATGCAACACCGCCACCGGGCACGATTCCTTCCTCAACGGCAGCACGGGTTGCATGCAGAGCATCCTCAACACGGGCTTTCTTCTCTTTCATCTCAACTTCAGAAGCAGCACCAATATAGAGAACCGCAACGCCACCGCTCAGCTTCGCGAGACGCTCCTGGAGCTTCTCACGGTCGTAGTCGGATGTGGTGGTTTCAATCTGAGACTTGATCTGGTTTATACGGGCCTTGATGTCATCATTCTTGCCCTGGCCGCCCACGATTGTGGTGTTGTCCTTATCGATGTTAATACGGTCGGCCTGACCCAGGAAGTCGAGTGTAGCATTCTCAAGTTTGTAGCCGCGCTCTTCGCTGATAACGGTACCGCCGGTAAGAATGGCGATATCTTCGAGCATCGCTTTTCTTCTGTCGCCGAAGCCGGGAGCTTTTACGGCGGCAATCTTGAGCGAGCCTCTCAGTTTGTTCACAACCAGGGTGGCGAGAGCTTCACCTTCCACATCCTCGGCAATGATGAGAAGCGGACGGTTGGTCTGAATTACTTTTTCGAGAATCGGAAGCAGATCCTTCATGTTCGAAATCTTCTTGTCGAAGATGAGGATGTAAGGCTCTTCCAGTTCAGCGGTCATGTTGTCGCTGTTGGTAACAAAGTAGGGAGAGAGGTACCCTCTGTCGAACTGCATACCTTCTACAGTTTCGAGATAGGTTTCGGTACCCTTTGCTTCCTCAACGGTAATCACACCGTCTTTGCCCACTTTCTCCATCGCTTCGGCAATACGGCTTCCGATCTCTTCGTCGCCGTTGGCAGAAATGGTTCCTACCTGTCGAATGCTGTCGAGGCTGTCGCCAACAGGCTTGCTTTGGGCCTGCAGCTCTTTCACAACTTCAACAACGGCCTTGTCGATGCCGCGCTTCAGTTCCATCGGGTTGGCACCGGCAGTTACGTTTTTTAGACCGGTTTGGATAATTGACTGTGCGAGAACAGTAGCAGTTGTGGTTCCATCACCTGCATTGTCGCTGGTTTTGGAAGCAACTTCACGCACCATCTGTGCACCCATGTTTTCTACTTTGTCGGATAGTTCGATCTCTTTCGCTACGGTTACACCATCTTTGGTAACAGTAGGAGCACCGAACGACTTTTCAATAACAACATTACGTCCGCGAGGACCCAGTGTTACTTTAACGGCGTTTGCAAGCTTGTCTACACCGCGTTTCAGTGCGTCGCGAGCTTCCGCATCATAATGAACTAATTTAGCTGACATAATTATTGGTTATGTTTGGTTAGTATTTAAATTTTTGGAATTGGTGAATTACAGAAATGCTTGTTTATGAAATCACTCCGAGAATGTCGGATTCTCTCATAATCAGATACTCTTCACCATCGAGAGTTACTTCAGTGCCGGAATACTTTCCGTAGAGGATTTCATCACCTTTTTTAACAGACATATCGATCTTGTTCCCGTTTTCCACTTTTCCGGGTCCTGCTTCAACTACAGTACCTCGTTGTGGTTTCTCTTTAGCAGTGTCAGGAATGATGATCCCTGAGCTGGTTTTTTCTTCAGCTTCAACCGGGCGTACCAGAACGCGATCGCTTAAAGGTTTAATGCTAGCCATATGATGACTCCTTACGTGTTAGGTTTTTGTTTGAGTTTAAAAATTTTTGAACGCCACTAATATTTACGGCGCCTCTGTTTGATAGGTGTTTCAGCAACTTCCGTACCAAATCGCGGAGTATGTCAAAACATTCCGTAATTCCCAGGAAAGAGGGCTGTTTTGAAGAATTACGGCGGACTCAGCATTGCCCGGCTACGAAAGTGTGCCAAGTTGTTCAAGACGGGCTGTCAGTTTTTCATACATCCCCGGTTCAAGTGCTTCGGCCCGAAGTGAGAAATCGAACTCTTCCGCCGGCAATTCGGCGTCGAGCCGCTTCAGTGCATTGCTCAGTTTTTTGCGGCGCTGGTTAAACGCCATCCGCACCACGGTTTTCAGGTTGGCGTCATTGCAGGCCAGTTCACCCTTGTTGAAAGTAAACTTCACCACGCTGCTGTCTACGTTCGGCGGAGGGGAGAAAACCGAAGGCGGCACGTCAAACAGAATCTCGGGTGTGCTCATCAGCTGCGACTGCACGCTGAGTATGCCGTATTCTTTGGAGTGAGGCGATGCCACAATGCGTTCGGCCACCTCCTTCTGCATCATCAGCAGTGCCGTTTTGATAAATTTACGGTGTTCAAAAATGGCGAATAAAATCTGGCTGGTGATGTAGTACGGCAGGTTGCCCACTACGTGTACCGGTTTCTCTGTCTTCAAAAACTGCTGCCAGTCGCACTTCAGGATATCCTCCTCCACGATGGCCAGCTCCGGGTACTGCTTCCTCAGATGCTGCACCATGCGCTGATCGATCTCCACAGCCACAACATCATCAAATTGCTGCAGCAGCGGACCCGTGAGCGCGCCGGCACCGGGGCCAATCTCCACAACGCGGTCGCCCGGTTCTGCAGAAATGGCATTCACAATTTTCTGAATCATGTTGCCGTCTTTCAGAAAGTGCTGGCCCAGGCTTTTTTTGGTTCGCGGTGATTGTGCCATGAAAAATGGTGCTAAAGGTGTTTCAGCTTTTGATTAGATTGAAAGTTATGCTTTCATTTGTTTATGCCTGTGAAACAGGTGAATGAACATACTGAGAATTTAATTGAATATTGTACCCGAGCAATTTTCTGCCCGGATTGTGGTTAAATCTAACTATCTGCATCTTTCTTTATGGAGCTAAACCCGTTTGATACCGAACAGATCGGAATAAAAACCCTCGAGAAGAGCCTGATGAAGACCAAATCGGCCAGATCACTGAAAATCGGGTTGCCGAAGGAAACTTCGAACGACGAACGCCGTATTTCGCTTACACCCGGCGGCGTCTCCATTCTGATTGCCAACGGACACGAGGTATTCATCGAAAAAAACGCGGGCATTGACGCCCATTTTTCGGACACCGAATATTCCGAGGCGGGTGCCGAAATCGCCTACAGTGCGGAGGAGCTTTTCAGCAAGTCGGAGATGATTGTAAAGGTGGCGCCGCCCACCAAAACCGAACTGAGCTGGATGCAACCCAACCAGATCCTGCTGTCGGCGCTCCATCTCGGGCACACCACCCACGAATTTTTAAAAACCCTTATCGACAAGGGGGTCTGCGCCATTGGCTATGAGTTTATCAAAAGTGAGGATGGCGAGTTCCCGATTGTGAGGATGATGCATGAAATTACAGGCTCGATGTCGTTGCAAATCGCCGCCCACTACCTGGAAAACAGCAGCGACGGGCAGGGCATCATGCTGGGAGGCATTTCCGGCATTCCGCCGGCAACAGTTGCCATCCTTGGTGCGGGCATCACCGGTGAATATGCCGCACGGACGGCACTGGGTTACGGCGCGCAGGTGTTTGTAATGGATAACAACCTCACAATGCTGCGCCGGCTAGAGAATGCGCTCGACCGGCGCATCATCACCGCAACGGCCAACTTCCAGTATCTTTCCACCGCTCTCGAATTTGCCGATGTGGTGATCGGCGCGGCTATGACCGAGGGTGAGCGCGCTCCCTGCTGGGTTACCGAACCCATGGTGGAGGCGATGAAACCGGGCAGCGTAATCGTGGACACGGTGATTGACCAGGGCGGCTGCGTTTCAACCAGCGTGCCAACTACGCACTCGAATCCCGTGTTCCGTAAGCATGATGTGGTTCACTACTGTGTGCCCAATATTCCGTCGAACGTGGCCCGAACCGCCACCTATGCCCTGAACAATGTAATTGTACCCTACTTGGTGGAGCTGGGCGATGCCGGCGGCATCCAGGACTGCCTCTGGAAAAACACCGCCCTCAGAAACGGGACCTACATCTACAAAAAGCACCTGACCAAAAAAGGGCTCTCCGAACAGTTCAACATGCCGTTCCGCGACATTGAGATGCTCATTGCGAGTCAGATCTAACGAGGTTCAAGGTTCAAGGTTCAAGGTTCAAGGTTCAAGGTTCAAGGTTCAAGGTTCAAGGTTCAAGGTTCAAGGAAAAATCTAATTCTGAAGTTGTCTACTGTCAACTGCCTACTGTCAACTTCTTTTCGGCAACTGGCAACCGGACACCATTCAACAATCATCAATCATCAATTAAAAAATGTCCACCTCCGAGCTCAGCGAGCGTAATTACAAACGCATCTGTTTCATCAACTGGGCGCTTTCGGTGCCGCTGCTGCTGATTTTTTCGTGGCCCTATTTTCTGCTCTGCCAGCTGCTTGATGTGACCCGGGTCGTGGCGTTTGTGGGAGCCATCACCTTTGCACTGCCGTTTATGTTCACTATTCTTCACGGACACGTAACCATGGCCCTCGGCGCGGTGCACCGCCACCATTATTACGACTGGCTGCAGGGCTACCCCTTCACGTTTGGCGTGCTGTTTCACCCGGTCATCATCAGCACCCGCTTCCGGCTCACGCTCTTCATTGTGAGCCTGGGGATTTTGGTGGCGGG
>PWWL01000279.1 GCA_003561515.1 Balneolaceae bacterium | reverse complement strand
GGTCTTTTAATCACTAAACGCATTTTTGAATAAATATAGAATCAGTAATTATTAGAATGATTTTGCTTTAAAATAAGATTTACAGAATTTTATAATTTAGTTTGAATAATTGATCCGGTAGTCATTAATTATTCCTGCATAACAAAGACAACAACAGGCCTGCAGTACCGGCCCCGGCTACCATCCCCATGAAATTACAAATACGAAGCAAGCTGCAGGTTGCACTGTACGCCTGGTTATCAGGTTTTGTACTGTTATCGATACAGGTACTTCCTCAATCGCTTCATGCTCAGAGCAAAAATCCGCTATCTGTTGAGTTAAACCTCGGCGGGGGGCTTATCGGAAATCCAGATGCCGCAACGGCATTTCAGCCCGAACTTGGAATCAACTTCATCCCCGGCAAGTGGGGCGTAGGCCTGAATTCCGGCCTCTTTTCATACGGAGCCGGGTTTGATGGAGAAAATTATATAGCAGGGTTTGAACAGTACACGGCCCTGCTAAGCGATCGCAGTAAGTGGAGTTCATTTTTTATCGGCGCCGGACCACGTATGGAGTTCGGCAGCAGGCTTCCGGTTCAGCTTACGGGCGGCCTCGACCTGGTGATGACCTACAGCAATCCGCCTGAACAGCAAATCCGGTTTAACGACCCCAACGGGAATTTTGGTGAGGATCTGCAAATTGCCTCGTTTAGCGCCGGTGATGACTATCGCAAGTGGACGGCGGCAATCCGGCCGCAGCTTCAGCTGGATTTTACTCCGGGAAGAAGTGACAGGTTTTCGTTTAACGTGAAAACAGGTGTGCAGCGAAGCCTGTCAGAAAATAGTTTCACATATTCTCAAAGAGACCTTACCGGCCTGCACCCGGTGGATAACGTCCGCGAAATGTTCTTTCAGTTTGAATCGGCCCCGGTTCTGGAGAGGCGCGAAAGCCCGGCGAGAACGAACTTCTTTGCCAACGCCGGTTTTAAAATCAAGTTTGGCGGCAGCAAATCACCATCCATCACAAGCCCTCCGTTTGCAGGAACCACACCGCCTCAAACCGAAGATACCGGCGGTGAAATCACTGTTGATCCACCCGGCGGAGATACCGGTGATGAAGCACCGGAACAGGGAGAAGGTGAAGAGGGTGAAGATGATCCAGAAGACGAAGAAGAGGAAGAGCAAGATGAACCTGAAGAGCTGTTTGTAGGGCTGAACGGGGAGTTTGAAGTTGAAAACCTCACCATCAGTCAGCAGGGCGGCAACACATTTTCAGGCAGCGGTACGGTATTTCTCGACTGGATTAAAACACACCTCTCCGTTGAGTTTGAAAACATCACGGTGGACCCAAATACAAACCGGCTTACAAGCGGTAAGGTTACTTCGGTGATCGATAGCAATGCCCCGCTTTACTCCACCTCATTTGCCCTGCAGGCGGGTATCAACACACTGGCCTACAATCATCAGGAAGTTGCGGATCTGCACAACTGGATGGTGCAGCAAAACTATTTCGAGTACAATACAACGCAGCTGACTACAGCACCTATTGAGGCTCCGTTTGGCATGGAGATTGGAATTCCCGACTACTTTGTGTCGGTCACCGAACTTGTGTTCCAGCCAAACAAGTCGGAGCTGAATGCCGTGGTGGCCTACGACATGCCGGCCGACTGGAACAACGCCGATATGATCGGTTTCGCGGTGAAAGAGCTCCAATTCCATCCAGATTCTATTCAGTTTGCCCAAGGGCGCCTTGAGATTGTCAGCGACCTTACGGTAGGAAACGCCAACAATGATATCAGTTTTACATTCCTCGCACCTGATGGAAATAACGTGGGTACGTTTATTGAGTGGGACACCACCGGATTTACACTTTTTGGTATTGAGCTGATGAGCGAGTTTACGCGCGACTGGCTGCTGCCGGTGCCCGATAACGGAACCGATAAGGTGGCGGCAACCGTAAGCGGAACGGGCTATTCCTGGAACAACCTTCTGCTTTCAGGCAGTATGGATAAGGCCGAAATTGTGGGAGGCGCCGGTATGACGCTCGAGGTAAATGCCCTTTCGTACGATATGTCGGACTCGTTGAACCCCGCCGGTATTGAGTTTCCCGATATCTACACAGGAGTGGATACCACTAGCCTCTGGCGGGGATTTTATGCCGAAAGTTTCACCCTTGGGCTGCCTGAATCGATTGAAACGCACCAATCGGGTCCGCCGGAAATAGGGGTAAATAATCTGATCATTGATCACCAGGGGCTCACCATGCAGGCTTTTGCCAACAACGTATTTCAGTATCCGAACGCCAGCGTGGCCGACCTGAACGCCAGCGTGGATTCGGTTCAGGTGAATATATTGACCAACTCTCTCGTAGATGCATGGATTAAGGGTAAAGTTGCTATTCCCGCAACGCATCCAGATTCGCTGCAAAATCCGCTGAACTATCACGGCCTGTTTGCAACCGGTGTAAATACACCTTCAGGAAGTTCGTTTCAGCTCACTATCGACCCCGACGGCCCGATCTATACAAACATGCTAAGGGGAACGCTGACACTGGATCCATCTTCGAATATCATAGCATCGGTTGGTAACGGCGAAAAATCGTTCGACATGACGCTGAATGGTGAGATAAACTGGGCCAACGTAGATCTGAGCCCGGTTACAAACGTAACCATGGGTCTTGGATTTGCCGGCCTTGGATTTGATTATAACAGCAACTCCGGGCTGAACTTTAACATGGGGGCCTGGAGCCTGGCCAGTCCGCAGAAGTATATGCACAACTTTCCGGTGACCATTCAGAATATTCAGTTCGTTCCGCAAAGTGCCGGGCCCGGCCAGCTTCTGAAAGGGAAAGTCGGTTTTACGACAGTGTTCAACCTGAGTGAAAATCTGGGCGGCCAAACCACGATGGGTGTCGGTTTTGCGATTGATGATGACTCGGCTAATTTCAAAAAATTTGCACCTAAATATGATGGGCTTACCCTCGACTCACTGATTGTGAATGCCAGCCTGAATGCGGTAAACATCAACGGACTACTCTACATCGACAATGATGATCCGGTCTTCGGTAAACGGGTGGGCGGAAGCGTACAGGCAGAGTTTACCGGCGTGGGTTTGAATATTGAAGCGGACGCTCAGTTCGGCAATACGGCCTATCAGAACGGCGGGCAGCTATACCGCTACTGGCAGGTGAATGTTCAGGCCGATTTTCCTGATCCGGGTATTCCGTTTCTGACGGGTGTTGCGTTCCGGGGTTTTGGCGGCGGGGCGTACAACAATATGGAGGTGGCAGTCAGTAATACGGGAGAACGAAGTTTTACTCCGCTGAACAATATGTTCGGATTTAATGCCGGCGCTACGATCGCCACTACGCCGGAAGAGAAAGGGTTTAATGCTGATATAACCCTGATGGGAGAGTTCAGTACCAATGGCGGCGGGATGACCTATGTTGGTTTTAATGGTGATTTTGGAACCGGTTCGTCTATTGTTGATCGCCGGAATGGAAAAGGCAAGGTATTCGGCAATTTGTTGGTCGATTACGTGTTTCCCACAAAGAACTTTACCCTTGTGGCAAATGCAAATATCAATACCGATCCCATCAAAACCATTCCGGGTCAGCCATTTAATCTGATGCTGAATATTGATGGTATGTCGAATGAATGGAGCTTCAAGGCCGGAGAACCAACTTCTACCAATACGGTTCAAGTGCTTGGCATAAACCTGTATGAGTACCTGATGCTGGGGAATGCCATTCCAAACCCGAACGGTTTTACAAACACCTTTGCGAGTAAATATGCACAGCATTTTGGCTACAACCCTAACAATGCTCACATGCAGGGTCAGGTCGATAATAATATGGCAGAGCTTGGAGCCGGTTTTGCACTGGGCCTGGGTTTTGAGTTTGAGGCTTCGGGCAGCAAGCATGTCTACTCAGGCGTATGGCGCGACTGGTCGGTTGGGTACCAGGCAGCAGCCGGTGCTGAACTGCATCTCTCCTTTTTGGAATATGCAAGCTGCAGCGGATTCAGTGAGTGGGGTATTAACAACTGGAGAGCCGGTGGCGGTTTTGGGTTTTATGCAGCCGTGAGTGCCCAGGCATTGGGATATCACCGCAATAACGAAGAGATTGATAAAATTCACACCCTGGCCTCTTTAAAAGCAGGGGGTTACATTACCGGTAAATTTCCGAAACCGGTATATGCATCAGGAGCCGTAAGCGGTTCTGCTGAAGTGCTGAGCGTATTTAATGTGAGTTTTCATCAACAGTTTCAGTACGGAACCAATTGCTCCGGAAGCCCGGTACAGCCAAACGTAAATGTTACCCCGGGCGATGCTGCTGCCGATTTTGACGGCGGGCTGATCACCTATCTTGTACCGCTGAATTACTACAATTTCCCTGTTGAATCACCTCTCAGCGTTCAATACGGTTTAACACCTGATGAACAGTTCAGCGTGCCGGAAACACAGTCGAACGGTACCATTCAAATGCGAACATTTAAACTGGAGAAATCCGTAACGCTGGAGAAAAATATGGGAGGGGGTACCTGGCAGACTCAATCGGTAACCGGCTCTATCAATAATCTGGGCGAGTATCAGTACATAAAGCCCGGTCCACCGCCGCTTGTGGGCGCAGGACCTGTAGGTGTTGCACCGAGTATAACAGGCGGAGGTGGAGTACAGACCGGAGGCGGACAGGCAGCCGGCCCCGGAATGGGCGCACCGGCACTTCAGCCGGCATTAACCTGGAATCCGAATCCGTCGGGAGGTGGTGGAGTTGTACCGCCCTACCAGCAGGCACCTGTTCCATTTGTACCGGCAGGCGGTCCGGGCTCCGGAAATAACCCGCCAAATTATGGCAATCTGCCGCCGGAACCGCCGCCACCGGTAAATACCCTGGATGAGGACAGCTGGTATCGATTTACGGTGAACGCCGTGCTCATGGAGCTCGTGAACGGAAACTGGATAACGGCAACGGATAACAGCGGCAACCCGATTACTCAAACCAAAGAAAAAGACTTTTTCACGGGAGCACCCGGGCCGTTAACTCCCACATTTTCTCCCTCGGCAACCTTTTAATCCGGAACGAATCTCATGAAACGCAATAAAATGATTCATATACAAAGTTCTATCATAGCTTTATTTCTTGCACTACTGATCTTTTCCCCGACGGCCGTTGCCCAACAGGCATCTCAATCCGAAATTCATCTTTTTGCCCGATATGTGGATGGAAACGGTATCGAAATGCGATGGTTTTCGGATGATAACGAAGTGATGAGACGCGGAACTGCATCCGGTTTTATCGTGGAACGGCGACTTTTAGGAGCGGGCACATTCCAGACAGTAGAAACCGTTCAGCCGCTCAATGAAGCCCAAACCGAACAGCTGATTCAAACAATTGGAGAGGGCACCCGGGCCAACCGCCTGAGGGTTGTAACGGAAATGCGTGAAGTGGAGACCGAGCATCTCCCGGGAGAAATAGATTTTCAAAACAGAATTGAGGATTTGGTAAACCGGAAAAGCGCGGAAGATTTCCGCACGATGACATTTCTATTAAGCTCATTTGAGGATTCCCTGGCCGCGCGTGTGTTGGGACTTTCGGCAACGGATCCCAGCGTTACACCGGGCCAGACCTACGAATACCGCGCACGGTTGGCAAACCCCGGCGGATTGAATGTGGTATCCGTCATTACCGAAATAACTGCCGTAGAGCAGACGAAAGATTATGAAGTACCTATCCATGTGCATGAAGGAGATGGCGAACTCTCATTTATCTGGGCGCAGCCCGATAACTCGGTGGGAATGTATGTACAGCGCTCATTTAGTGAAAACGGGCCGTTTGAGCCACTGAATGAGGTGATTGAGCTGAACCTGAGAGGCCATGCGTATGATGGCCCCCAGCGGTCAACATTTTCTGATGAAAACCTGAACAACTACCGCAATTACCACTACCGCTTTTATGGGCAGAATGTATTTGGCGAGCGGGTGCTTTTTGGAGAAGCATCCGGAACACCGCGCGACTTAACTCCACCAAAGCAGCCACTGCTTCTTCAACCGAAGCATGAGAGCGAAGATACTGTTCGCCTAACCTGGCAGATGCCCGAGGAGGTGGATGATGACCTTGCCGGCTTCGCCGTGCTACGGGGTGATGGCACGAATGAGGAGTTTGTGAGGCTCCATCCTGATCTGACCGATCCGAACCTCCGCGAGTGGATCGACCTCGATTTCAATCGCGATCTGGATACCTGGTATGCGGTTCAGGCTGTGGATACGGCCGGAAATGTGAGCAACTCAGCTGTGCTTCCGGTGTCGTACATCCGTTTCAATCCTCCGGTACGGCCCGAAATTGGCCATGCTGCGATCGGGGATGACGGCTCGGTAGAGATCATCATCAGCCCCGATCCGGAGGGTGCCGTGGATGGGTACAAGATTTTTATGGCAAACGACCCCGATCACGAATTTTCGGTTGTAAAGGAGATCTTTGGAGATTCACTGGTGGTAGCAGGCCAGCGTACTGTAGTACGGGATACGGTAATGCTGAATACACTTACCCGAAATGTGTACTACCAGATTCGCGCCTATGATGTGCATTTTAACGAATCGGAGGCGAGTGATGTGATTGCGCTGGAGCGGCCTGATATTGTGCCTCCTCCGCGCCCCGTTTTTAAAGACATAAAAGCATCAGCTGAAGAAATTGATATTGAAGTGGCCCTGCCCTCTGTTGAGGATTTCAGGTCGGCTGCACTTTACAGGCGAACCGACGATACTGACTGGCAGCAGGTGCATCTCTTCAGAGGCCGTGAGCTTCTTGTGCGATATACGGATAGCCGGCTGGTACCCGGTACGGTTTACTACTACAGGGTGCAGGCAGAAGATGAGAGCGGGTTGTTGTCAGGTTATTCTAATCCGGTGCGCATTCAAACGGTAAACCGGCGTTTAGTTGAGTCGGTTGAGAATTTATCCGTCAGCCCCGGAAGCAGGGAAGCGAATCTCCGGTGGTCGTATACTGCAAACAGTGGCGAATATTATTTTGTGGTCTATCGCAGGGCTGGTGAAGGCTCATTCAGACAGGTTGGACGAACTGAGAGCACCGCTTATACAGATCGAAGAGTAAGGCCCGGAAGGTATGAGTACCGGGTGAGAGCCTTTCGAAAAGATGGCAATCAGGGTGAGATGAGTGTAGTGGTTGCCACTACTGTAAATTAAGGCGTTGTTTAAGGTAGTCTCAATTGCGGGGAAGTCCTTCGACTCGGCATCGATTCACGCTGTTCACCTCTGCCTCACTACCGGGATGACAATCGCGTTTTATAATAAGAAGATCGGTGTACCGTAAAACGGCATTCTATAAGAATCATTACCATGCAGCATTCAGTCACACGCCGGCACGTAATGAATGAGTTGTCACTGTATTGACGGGCAGGAGGAGCGTCGCTCAGCTATGTGACCGGATGTCCGCCGCTCTTCCCATAATAGTGCCCTGTCTTTCGCCTCCATGTGGAAAAGCACCTTTTTGTGTCGTTTTTTGACTTCAGAAAGCAGTGTGATTCTTAATTTTGGTCTTTTCTAGTTTTGTATTTTCGCTGCATCAGATAACCTGCTCTCTTTACCGGCTACATTTACTGCATAAACTTTGTACCAAAACTCATTATCTGATGCAGTCAAATCCAGCCAGGTTGTAATATTCAAATCTGTTTCACCCATTAACTCATAACGCCCTGTAGAGATGGCAGATCTATAAATTCGATAACCCGTGGTATGAGCAGATCGAACCGGTTCCCAGCTTAACTCAACACCTTCATTTGTGGCAGTAGCCCGGATATTTCGGACATTTGCCGGAACATCGGAGGGTTCTACGAAGATAGAAGCAATGGGTGAAGGTGTGCTTTCATTTCCGGCTGAGTCGACTGCCGTAACCTGATAGGTGTATGTTAAACCAATCGTTACAAGATCATCACGCAGAAATTGGTGTTCATTTGTCAGGCGCTTTCGTTCATTAAATCCGGAGTTTCCCTCTTCCAGTCGATAAACGATATAGTTAACTACATCTCCGTCGGGAGAGGCATTCCAGTTTAAATTCACCCTGTAGCCATCTGCCAAACCGGCTGTGAGGCGTGAAGGTGCCTCGGGAGCATTAAGGTCAGGTATCTGGACACGGGTATAGAGGGTGTCGCTACGGTTACGGGCACTGTCGACAGCTACAATTGCATATCGGTAAAAATCTCCATCATAAAATCCCTGTCCCGCTTCACCGTCATCAATAAACCTTGTAGATCGTAACTGATTACCATGGCTGATTTGTGTCCAGGCTGGACCTGATATTGGATTGTCGCGAATTCTCAGTACTACGTAGGTCCAAAGATCTTCAGCCGGAGTTGGATCGTCCCATTGCAATACCACGGAATGATTATCACGGGCGGTGGCCCGGAAGTTAAATGGTGCAGAAGGCGGGGTTACATCGTAAACAAACAGGAACTCCGGCGCACTCATTTCACCTTCACGCTCGTCCGGTCCCACTACTGTTATTCGATAGAACCAGGGACTATTATCACGTGGTGCACGATCCTCAAAAAACGTCTGGTCGGGAGAGATAGGTTCGCGGTTTATTTTAGTGAAGCCATCTGTAGCCAATTCCGACCTGTATAAGTTATAACCACTCACGCGCGGATCAGCCGGAATACTCCAGCTGATCCGTACACCGTGGCCGCCTACTTGTTCCAATTCAGGTATTCCAACTACAGGAAGCGGTTCAATATCTACAATATTCAATGAAACCTGATTACCAGGAAGTCCGATTGATCCTGCAAAAGTTACAGGAACGACAGCACATGTAACTCTCGAACCAACCGGCGGAGTGGGTATCGAAGTGGTAAAACTTGTTGTATTCATTGTGCGAAGAGCCGGTTCGGGCTTTATCTCACGGGTTCTGCCACCACTTTCAGCTAAACAGGAGGCTTGAAATGAAATAACAGCATCATCGTCATTCCGATTCATTCTCGGATAATTCCATTTTAAGCGAATGTTGGCACCAAGATTCTCAAGTTCAAGTCCGGTTGGAGCCTCTGGAAGAATGGGCATCAGGGTAAGGGTTGCATCTATTTCATCGCCTGTAGGTTCAGCCAAATCATTCACCACTTCAACCCGGTACTTTACAAGACGTCCTTCCGGAGGTTCCGGGTCTATCAAACGACGTCCCAGTACGTATGCGATTTCCGGAGAGAGAAATGTGAGCAGATTGGCTGTAAATGGATCCTGTCGCAGGGCGATTATAGCCGACAGAGCATCATCACGGCGGGTAGCCTCAAGAAGTACAGGCCAGGCGTCACCGGCACGTTCGCGAACAACTGCCGGGTCGAAACTTACCAGCAAAGGCTGTTGCGAAATCAATACCTCATCACCGTCGTCAACTGAACGATATAAAAGCACTCCATGACCGGGTGGCGGGGTTAAGGTATGATAAACAAAAGCGGTGTCTGTGCCGGCTGGTAACATGGCACGCAGTACCGGTGGGGCTGCAGATCTCTGCTGTGCCTGGAGTACTTGATGTGTAAGCCCAAAGAGAAGAAACAAGATTAACAGGATGCGTTTCATGGTTCAGATATTATTTGCATTTAAAAAGATGACCGGTTTGGAAAAGTAAACCGGGGAGTGGTAGTTGTTACAATAATTCGTGGATATACAATCACACTTTCGTGTTCCGATACAGCTATTGCTCGAACCCCATATTGTACTGCAGATGATGGATTCGATTCATTATAGGTGAATGAGTGAACTCCCTTATCGGCTTCTCCAATTACATTAATGCCATCACCATCTCTACGGATAATCTCATATCGCCTCAGGTAAGGTGAAGCAGATGCATTCCATGAAATTATCTTCATATTACTAACACCGATTCCATCATTTACAGTTACACCGGATGGCGGAGACATTTTTTCCAGTACCGCCGGATTTACAAGGATATCCTGATTCAGACTTTTTGTAAGACCTGAAGTGTTTTCAGCCGTGAGCATCAGGCTTAGGCTGTGCCTCCAATGTGCATCTTTCAAAGCTATAGATGTATTCAGTGTGATTTCCGGATTGGGTCTGAAAATATTTATACTGCCTTCGTTGAGAATTTCTCCATTTATTTTATCCCGTATACGGTAAGAAACTGAACGGACCGCGACAGTGTCGACTGCGTAACCACCCAAACTTATCATTTCATTGTTGATTTTAACCTTCACGTCTTTAAATCCGGGCTGAGTGTTTGAAATATAGATCGGTCCCGAAACCTTATTTGCAGACAGCCTGTTTTGCCCATTCAGAGCCCGGATTGAGATATAAAATTCGCGCTGCATGGGAAGTATATTGTTTGGCAGCATTATATAGCGGCTAAGTTTGGTTTGCATCAAATCTTCAGGTTTAAAGTCAATTTCATTCAAAGGCAGCCATGACCGGATATCATCTGCGCCCGGAGTACTTCCAATGGCATATCGATACCCTTTCACTCCAGTTTCCGGATCAGATGATTCGGAAATAAACTCGAGCATTAAACCTTGAGTATTCAATGATGTAATGAAATTAGGAGTGGTTGGATTAGTCAAGTCACGGGTTTTGTAGGAAATCACTACAAAATTTGAATGAAGGCCGGCACCGTTTTCTGCTCGCAGATAAACATAGGATGAATCACTGTAGGATGGCTGAACGTCTATACCGGTGCCGGTTGCAATTATTGTTTCACCCTTCTCAAATTTGGCATAGGGAATCATCGCCTGCCCGCTTACTACGTACTCTATTTTTTTAATACCGGATTCCGGGTCAGTGAATTCAGGAAGATCAATGGTATGAAATTCCGGATTGGATGCAAAGTTTATCAGGTTTCTCGAACCGGATGATAAGTCCGGATTACTCAGAGAGTTTTTAGTTAGAGATTCATTTAAATTTGAACTGAGTTTTATCAGATTGTTTTGTGCTAAAGTGGCTGGAACTACGAGCTGAGGTGGTGTGTCATCAACCCGGATGCGTATTTGTTTTATCTGGCTAATTGTGCCGGCTCCGTTCACAGCCCGAACCTGTATGAAATTAAATGATGAGCCTTGTATTAAGTTG
The DNA here is from genome assembly GCA_003561515.1 of Balneolaceae bacterium. Taxonomy (GTDB): domain Bacteria; phylum Bacteroidota; class Rhodothermia; order Balneolales; family Balneolaceae; genus Rhodohalobacter. The sequence continues at coordinate 17,701 of PWWL01000279.1, read as the reverse complement.
AGGTTTCTGATGATCGCATTTACTTTTACAGTATTGCCGGACGTTTCGCGGGTACCTGTTACTGTTGTCCATGGCAGGATATTTTGGTTTAAAATTGATGTGCCGATTGCAATTTCAAATCTGTTTATCCCACTTTCAGGATCGGATGATTGCAGTGTTAAATCAAGCCTGTTTGATTGATGCCACCAAAATGCAGGTATTGATTGTGATCCACCTGATGATGGATATGCGCCATTCAGAGTGATGGCAGGCTGTGATGGTGTTGCAGTTGAGCCCGGTAATTGGGTTGTGCTTTGAACGGGTTGGCTTGAGAGGGTCCAGTTATTTGAACCTTCAATAACGGCCTCGTACACCACAGACCGGGAAGATGTATAGCCTGCATCACCTCTTGCCCGAACAGTAACCGTATAGTCAATTGTTGTAGATGGTTCTGTCGAGATCAATAAGAATTGCAGGCCTGTGGTTCCGGATGGTTCAGTGTATCCTTTGTGACTCCAATTATATAGCTGGTTTTGTTTTCCATTTGAAAATAAATGACCAGACCCAATGTTTGAAAATTGGCCCCGCCTGATACCTGCAGAGTACTCTTGAATTTGAACGGGATGGCTGGCACTCCAATAGATATTGGCCCTGTTTACATATTTGCTTCTATACTGTAAACCGGATCCAATAATTCTGGGTTTGGATTCTCTAAGCAGTGTTTGATTAACCGTTAAAGAATTAATAACCGGGGGAAGCAGTGAATTGGCAAGCTTCTGCCGTTTATTTATTAAATCGGTAACTTGTGATGTTGACATGGGTAATTGAGCCATTGCTCTTGCTTCAAGGTAGGCATCTATCATGGCATAAAGGTTTTCAGTCATTTTCGCCTTTACTACAAACAGTGAATCGAGAGCTTGTGTAAAAGATCCATGAGCACTGCTTAAAGGCTCAAGTTTGGCTGTTCGTTTACCATTCACAGAGTTGGCTTTTGAAAGTGCCTCATTCTTATATGCATTAAGTCCAAGATTTAACGATTCAAACCAATACTCGTTTCCGGTTTCTCTAAAACGATTACCAAACTCATTGATATTATTCTGATTGCGTAGAGTTGTCATTGTAGAGTTGAGTGTGGCCAGGTTTTGATTAATTTGTGATGGGCTCATGCCTGAAAGGGTTAATACAGCTTCTCTTCTCTTAGTAGCTACAAGCTGGCCTAATGAATAACGATCATTACAGTTGATATTTAGATCAATTGCCATTTTCAAATAATCGCACCTGTCTGCGGCAACCGAGTTGTTTAGATTGTTCATGGCAGATCTGGTGCTGATTACAGCACTCTGAATACTATTTTCCTGATCAAGCAGCATTTGGTGTTTCCTGTCTGCCCACCGATGCTGTTCATGAAAATAACTTGCTTTTCTGGCAAAGTATTCACCAACAGACTGGCGGGCCAGTGAATAAAGATGACCCTGGGAAATCACTCCGGGAGTGTGCCGTGAACCGTTGAGAATAGTATTCATTTTGTTGAGATTTTCTTCGGTTGAAGCAATGGCTTGCAGATAATCACCCTCACGATCGGCAAAACTCACTTCACTTTCAGCGGCCTGCGTGTATGCGTTCTGCAAACCTGCAGCCGTTTCAGTATTCACACTAAATGGAACAGAACCGGTTATGTTAAACCCACCGTAGTTCGATTGATGACCGGTGGCGCCTGTTTCGACCGGAGACGACAGATTTTCCAGGTTAAGTTCGGTTTGAGCGAGCCACTCCACTGCTTGCGCAGTTGTTTGATCAATGGTTTGAATTACCTGTTTTCCAGTTGCGTTGGCAGAAGCAAGCCTTGTGACCATTGTGTTTCCGGCATTATCCACATCATTCCGGTTCGGTAAATCATTATCATTTTTGATTTCTGTATTGACGTTCAGGAGGGCAGATGGAACGGAACTATTTTGAAAGGGTGTGAAAAGTTGAGTTTCATAACTTAGCACAGTAGCATCTACAGCAATCCCCAGGATCTGGGTTTCAGCCGCTTGCTGTAAGATCAGATAATTTTGACCTGCAGAAGCAAGAATATCATCTGATAAACTGGTATCAAAGATCTGATCGGCATTATTTACGCTGTTCTTGGCGTTCTCAGCTTTGGAGTTCATCTCATTAGCCAAATTGTTAGCTTCTTCCAGCATTTCAGCAAACTTTCCGTCAACCTCATTGAGGATACCGGCATCGGCTAGATTCCCGTCCCGAAACTCTGCAAATACCCAAATCTTTGCATTACCAATAAACATTACCTCAACAGATGCTTCGGCCAGTGTGTATAGTGAAGTCTTCATATTCTTGACCAGAAAGGTTCCGTTTGCAAGGGCATTTACAGATGCTCCCGGTAGTGAAGCACTGATATCTACCTGGGCAAATGCTCCGAGTTCGCTGTTTTCAGGATTACTGTAGTTGGGAATAATCCAGTTCCTAATCGTAAAGTTGCCGTTCAGGCTAACTACAGCTAATGAATAGTTGGCGTTAACATTCAGATCTGCATAGAGCCCATCCGGACTTATTACCAGTGACCCTGTAGCCGGGATACCAACCACATTAGCTTCAAGCCCCCCGTCAACTACCCAGTCGAGACGCGTTTGTGGCACATTTATGGTGAGGGTAAAGCCAAGGTCACCTTCTCCGAACAAAACGGGATCATAGCCGATTTTAGCAGCCATACGGCCACTCAGCGAAAGATTACTCCAGTTTAATGTTCCCGTCAGACCCGCCGTAAGACTTGCTCCCTGTTTAATCACACTTCCTGCCGCAGTCATGTTTATATAATTATCTGTGAGTTCAAGAAACATTGAGCCCTCATATGCACTGATTGGCCCTTGTCCCACCATCACAAATGCCGCATAAGCCATCACTGCAAAATTGGCATCGGAAGGAGGCAGGCCTCTTTGTTCGAGCATAAATCCAAGAGCTTCATCCATAGCACCGACGGCACAATATACCGCATCCAGATCTACAGCTTCAGGCCTGAAAAAGAATCCACCTCCAATCCCTGAGAGTCCAATTGCCGGCGGTGCCTGATAGACAAGCGGAATGGGTGTATCGCTTTTAATGGCAAAAAAGACACCGAAACTGAGCAGGGGTATTTGCCCCGGCCCCTGATCTACAATGCCAAATTTACCTGCAGCAGCGAGCCCGCCAAGTCCGGTTATATTACCGCCACCGGCAGCAAGTAGCGAAAATTGTCCTTCGCCCATTAATAGCCGGAAGTTAATATTAAGGCTGCCAACACTTGAAAGGGCAAGGTCTGCATTCTTAATATGAAGAAGGAACGTGTCGTGGATATCCCTGTAGATAAGTATTTCTTCCACACCACCTGAAAATGCTTCAGTAAGTGAGATTGAAACTGCACTTGCACCTTCAAGGGGGTTGTAGAAACGAAGGTATTCTTTAACCATAATCGTTGTTTCAACGATATTATCCGGATCATCTCCCTCTTCAATGGTAAAGGCCACACCATTTCCAGACTGATCGATTCCAAAATCAAATACCCCCAGTTCAAGGGCAATAATATCCATAATGGTTACGCTGATGCCATTGAAATCGGGCCATCTCTTAATCGGATTTGGATCTATCTGAGGATTCTCCGGCATTGCGATTTGCATATTGGCAAAACCTGTTGTACCATCAAAAATGCTGTCATCTCCACCTATAACGATGCTCATTAACCCATCCAACTCAAGGCCAAAAACTGTAGGGTCGAAGGTTCTTACACCATCAATTTGCAGCCGGAAAAAGCCCGCATCAAAACTGAAAAGATTTGTACCGTGGCTCGACACATTCCATTCGAGTTGTGAATCTCTTTGCATGAAAATTCCGGGTTCATCGCGAATCTGTCCCGAATCCCCGAAATTGATCCGCTTATTGTTCTCATTTTCCATAAAAACGATAGCCGTGCCATAGAATTTGGTGTACGAGATGTCATACAGGTCGAGGTCCATGGCAAGTCCAGTGAGGGCTAGTGTGGCAAGGTCACCAATTTCAACTTCAGTTAGTGGGCTATCACCGAGATTGTAGCTATCTCCCTCTTCACCGAAAATGAGTGCGATATTGGGGCCGTCAATATTAACTTCCCCATTATCATTGTATGTTAAACCAAACGAGATGTCAGAAGTGGCATTCATCGGTTCGGGTAGTACAACAGATCCGCCTGAGGTAAGGCTGAGACGATTGTTATTTACTCCAAGCTGCAGGGTGTGAAACCATGCAACTTCGGGGATCAGGGCTAGAATCTCATCACCGGGCAGCAGGTCGGCTTGGGCTATGGAGAATGAACCGTCAGTTCCCACGCGCATATCGGTAAATTCCATCGGATGTCCGAGCAGCTCCAGTTCTCCGTCACCTGAAGTATAGAACACGCGATTATTATCTATTTCAAGCTTCAATCGTGAAATATTACCGGATAACATGCCGTCAAACAGGTCAATGTGCTGTTCCATTATAATCTCAGCTGAGGAGAGACTTATCCCTCTTGTGCCCACATTTAGATCCTCAACTTTAACCTTGAAACTTGAACCCATCAGGTTGGGAACGGAAAGCTGGCCCGATAGTGTCACGTTAAATTTTTCGTCATCGAGAATGGCTGTTATCTCCTCCAAAGCGAGAGATGCCAGGCCGATTGGTAACTCCTGGCCCGTTTCAAAGGCCATTAGTATATCCCAGCTGCCGCCAAATGAGCCGGGTCCTTCCGACCATGTGCCATAATAGAAAAGCGGAAAGGGTTCGTTACCGGACGTATTTTGCAGAAAAGATGAAACCAGTGTTCCGGAAATCGCAGCCATATTCTGCTGCCCAAACTCCAATTTTACACCCATTAAATTAAAGATCTCCGTGTCGCCCTGTCCGAACGGGAGAGATGCTATCGGACTTACATTGGGATCGAAAATTTCTGAGAAGTTGCCGGCAGTGAATGCTATCTGTTTAAAACCCTGACTGTCAAATAGAAGTTCTTCTATGATTAACTCGATTGGCTCGAGGTCGCCCGGAAGTTTGAGGCCTGCATTAGCCTGTAGTCTGAAAGTATTACTTACGGAATCCATTCCATAGTAGATTGATTTCAACCCAATAGGTAATCCCGTAAATGGCTGCATATTCAAAGGATTGCTGCCCAATTCAACGGCAATCTCACCGGATGTGATCATAAATGCATCATTTACACTCAACTCAAACTCAAGAGCAATACGTGGTGGGGCCTGGTTGTCAAATCCAGCCAGAACCAGATCTACAGTCTCACCCTGCTTGGTTCGCAATGTATATCCACCGGTGATATTTTCAGTTTCCACAACCAGTTCGCCCTGTTCATTGCGAAGCTGCAGATATGCGATATCTTCTGTAGGCAGTCCGATGCGGTCGGGGATGGGAATAGCTGCCATTACATCGTCGAAATGTATTCCATCGCTGTCGTACCATGCAATGCGCGATGAACCAAGAATAAGGTCGGCACGTCCATTGGTTACCTGAATGATTGGCAGGCTTTGTGCGTTCGGGCGCAGTGTGAACGGGCCATTTGCATCCTGAACATATTCAATGGTCAGTTCTTCATAATCCTGATCGGCAAAACGAAGAGCAGCTGTTGAACTGCCTGTAAGTTTAAGGCCTTCATGATCAAGTGTTACACCGGCCTCAGAATTTAATCGCAGGGCATTAGAGAGAGTGAAAGGTGAGGTGATATTTACCAAATTTACGTGAAGATGACCGGCTAATTCAATTTCCAATCCAAATCCACCATCTATTTGGGCACTACCGCTTATGAAACGATTCTCATTGAATGAGTATAGAAAATTGTTCAGTGAAACACCTATTGATGAATTGCCGAGAACAATAACTGACTGGCCCTGCAGTGACAATCCGCTTGCATCCAGTCTTGCCTGATTTACAGTAAGATTGAAGATCTCCGACTCCGGTGCCGGAACCGACCAGAGAAATGGTTCGGCGATCTCTATTGCCCCGTTTTTAATATTTCCGGTCATTAGATCTATTCCAAGTGAACCATTCACGCCCAGTTTGCTGCCACCGGGCTCGGTTGAGGGCAGCCAAGCTGTAACATCTCCTTGAAGGAGGATAGATTGGACATTGTCACTGAAACTGAACTCTGCAGAGGCTTGATTAATATTTAAATCCACCATACCCAGATTAACTGTTCCGCAGGGGATAAGTGAGGATACAGTACCTTCAAACCCAAGTGCTGAAGCCAGGCGTACCGAAATTTGTGGATTTGAGCATCCCTCATTTCCCGAAAGGTTGAATGAGGGTAAATTTGCAAGCTCACCGCTCATTTCAATGTTTACTCTCTGAGAGGGGCCATTGAGAGTTTCAATCCTTTCGAGTCCGCCGCCGATCGTTTCCACACGAAAAACCGGAGGGTTTAAAGCGGGGGCGGCTAGCGGCACGGATACACCGTTTCCGGCAAATGTGTAGGGAATTACCATACCGCTGATAATTCCATCCGTAAGGCCGGCATCGGCCAGTGTGACTTTAGCATCAGTTAGTGCCGGTACCAATCCATTAAAACCGGGAAAGCTGATTTCAAAATCAAATCGAGGAAGAAATCCTGTTATATTTGCACTCTCTAAATCATTCCAGGTCAATTCTATCGCAGGTATTCTTGCAGCGAGCGGTTTTATGTAGATCCCTTGCAGATTGAAACCGGGAACAAGAAAAGCAGGCTGTGAATGCTGATGACGCTCCTGAGCCGGGATTTGAAATCCTTCTGTGTGAAGTGCCACACCCTGAACCGGAACCATAAAGATCTCTTCGTCAGTTTTAAATCCGAACGACATACCCAGTGCCGAATAGAAGTCGAAACCAGTCTCTGATTGGTAATTCAGATTCAGTGATTTCAGTCGATCAATATTTAAAAAGAAACCATTCATATCGATCGACCCGCTACCCGATCCTTCACCATCAGAAAAAGAGTTTACAGTAATGGCACCCGGCTGTATCCTAATATTTGCAGATGCAGATAGAACAGTTTCACTATCATACACTACATCAAATCTCCCATCGGTATATATATCAAATTGGGTGAGTGCAGGAATACCTCCTGGCACAGTAATGCTTCCCTGCAGAGATTCTACGGAGAAACGGACCATACCGTTATCAGAAATCGGAAAGCCGGAATTAATCCCTTCAAGAGAGAGGTGGCCTTGTACAGTTCTGTCGCTTGCAATAAGAAGCCGTGCAGGTTCAGTGGTTTGAATGGGTGAATCAAAAAGCATCACATCACCTATAAGCCAGAGTCCACGAATTGGAATACCACCCTGTGTCATGTCACCGAATATAATCTGATGGAGATTTAGCGGTATACCATTCTGTTTCAAATTCAGACCGTCACCACCGGGTACATCAGCAGTAATGGTTCCTGAAATAGGTGCCATTGTCAAGGGATCGACAACTACATTATCTAACAGAATGTTAAAAGAGGGGGGCTGCGTCAGGTTACCCTGAAGGGCAGGGATAACAAGTTTTGGAGATTTCCCCGGGATGTTATGTACAGCCAGCTTACCGTCATTCTGCGGCTCAAGGTCAAGCAGCCATTCGTTATCTTCGCGTAACGTAATGTAAGCAACCGACTCAACCGGAAGAAGAATTCGGTCGGGATCAATCAGATTAAAAAAGGCAAGATCCGGGTGCAGGCCTGATGCATCTAACCAGGCTACGCGTAAATCGTTGTATAAAAAATCAGCCTGCCCATTCACAACATTAAATGGATCGGAACTGAATAGGAAATCATTTTTAAATTCAACACCAATTTCCGGCAAATCCGTCTGGTTAAACTTCATAGCAGCTGTTGTAGTACCGCTAAGCGACAGCCCCGTACTGTCGATCGCTACCGGGCCTTCAACTGAAATTACTGCTCCCTGGAGATCTTCAGGTATTTCGTCATTAGTGGTGATGGCAAAACCAATATTCGGATTACCTGTTGCATGGACAATCAGATTGAAATCATCTGCAATCACGATTCTTCCTAATGATAAACCAGACACATCGTATCTGATAAGAACATCTTCAAATTGTGCATTAACAGAATTTAAGCCGGCTTTAAGGGTTTGAGTGCCGTTTACCAGAATACCTTCAACTGCCAGCTTTACTTCGCTTAGAACAAAACTAAAGATGGGGTTTTGAGCGGGAAGATTGAAACCTACCGGCCCTTGCAGCGTTGCGTCCAGATCGAGAATGGTTTGATTCATCAAATCGGCCCTGAAGAATCCATTTGCAGAGCGCAAATCACCGTCTCCGGTTTCATATCGTACAGAGATTCCGGTTGCCAATTCTGCTTTTACTTCATCATCATAACTGATTTCAATGGTTCCCTCAGTAAGGTGAGCTGAATAGGGGCCTAATCCAATCGAACAACCCGGGCCATCAACCTGCAATGAACCCGATGGTATTCCATTAGCATTTATGAATAGTTGTCCCTCAGCTGCTGAATTATCATTATTACAAGTTGCAAAAGGAGTACCCGTAATCCTGGTGTTTGTCCTCAGATTTACACGAGTATCGAACATCAACCCCTGCATAGATCCGGTAACATCTCCGCCAATACTACTAATTTCGAGGGCAAGACCTTCGGTGTTACCGATTGAGGGGGTAAGTGGAAATTTGCAAACCTCTTCTCCATCGAGATTGCCATCAATTGTGGCTGTGAACGCGCCATTCTGGAACCGGCCGTTTGAAATCAGCATAGTGGCGTTTCCGAAACAACCGGGCAGTTCAATCTGGTTGGAAAGTTCGGCAGGGTCAAAGGTGATCATTCCTTCAAAGTCAAAATCCCAGGACCCGGGCAGATCAGGTTTGCCTTCACCGGGTTCTAAAAGTACTTTTGTGATTTCAGTCCATCGAAATAGTGTTTCCCGAAGCCGGAAAAGTGAGGCTTTAACCCTGAATCGGGCAATGTTAAAGTATGGAGAGCTCTCCAGGTCAAACTCACTCAAATCAAGAGCAGGAATGGTAATGCCATCTTTGGTGATCAGAATCTCTTCCGTGATTGGAAGCCTAAACCCCGGATTAAAGTCGTTTAAATCGGGGACATTAAAAGGCAGAATGATGTCACCTGAGATTGCAAGTGATATATTCCATCCTGTATTATGAAGCCATTGAATTGTTTTTTCCTGCAACTGATGCAGATTGAGTTTAGCAAAGCCGATATTTAGCCCAAGTCCGGAAGTGCATGTGGAGACAGGATTGGTGAAATTGATACCTTCTGTTCCTAATCGAAGTGATCCATTGATGCTGCAGTTCGTATCTTCGAGCAAGTCGATACCCACACCGGCCATCAGTGAAATGTCCAGAGTTTGAAGATCATCATCCCAACCCAATTCAATTTGACCGCTGCCATGATATACGTGAAGGCTCAAACCATCGTCATCAGGTGTGAGTGAAATTTTCTGGAATTCGTCACAATTAATCCAGGCTGAGATACCGTTCTCTGAGAAATCGATAAACTCTGCAGGACAGCTGAGATCGCCATTGAAGAGAAGTATTTCTCCATCTACCTGCATATAGTTACCCGGGTAGTGAAGTGAAATTTCGTTCACCTGAATTCGATGCCCAGAACTCTCTTTCCATGTAACCGGTTGCCGGGAACTTGTGAGGCTGCCTGTTAATCCTGTTATTGGCATTATCCTAAGATCGCCGTCCATGGGGACTGTGATTCCGTTTGGAAGGGTCATATCAGCTTTTAAATTAAATCCGGAACCAAACTCCCAGGTAAGCATATTCAAGTCCAGAAAATCATGCATTTGAAGGATCTGCTTGACTAAACTGATATCGTTGCTGAAAAACGCTCCATTTAGCAGTACGGGGTTTTCAAGCCCTGTTTTTTGGACGTTTAAATTTACCAGCTGAACCGGAAGTAACAGTGGTTCTCCGTTAATTATCATTTCTAACGAGGCAGGGCCGTTAAGCTGATAGGAGAAGGGGTTTTCATCAACAGATACCTCATTTAAGAACATTAGTTTAGCAAAACCCGGTTGTACAATTATTTCGGTGAGTAAATCAATGTCGTCAGCAGAACCACCGCTGCCCAGGTATGTAAATGTTTGAATTTCGCTTCTTCCATCATTATCGAAAGGAAATGAATCAAATGGATCGCTGACGGTTACCTGCCATGCATATGTTTTACCATTTTCAAGAGGCAGATATTCAGAAGTGAGTATAAATACTGTTTGATCATTTAGATCAGTTTCAACCAGTGGAAATGTTGCTCCCTCGATGGCCTGAAGAGGGGTCTGCCTACCGGTAATCTCTGCAATGATCAGGTTATAGATCACACTTATATTTGGCGGAGTTGCTACCGGTGTCCAGGAAAATATGGGTTGAGGTACTGAAACAACTGCATCATGAGCAGGGGCAAAGAGAACGGGTGGTTGCGAATATTGAACTGTAAAAAAGGAATTAGACGGAAGGGATAGAATACCGCTGTTAAGATCTATCGGTATAACTTCAATTGTAAGTTGATATAACCCCTCCGGTAATATTCCGCGATTTGCTGATTCTCTGAAACCGGATGGTAATTTTTGTATCAGGGCTGAAAATGTTTCCTGGAAGTTTATGGATGGGAAATCAGAAAAATTACTGTAAAAATAGACGCCTGGAGCATAAGTAATTGGTTCGGAATCTGTTGTAACCAAAAGTGCACCGTTATGATGAATACTAAGTTTAAGGCGAAAATCAGTCGGAATTTGGTTGGGGCTTGAGTATAACACCTGCATGGTGTAACGTCCTGTTTCATATCCTGTAATCAATTCAGATATATTAGGAGAGGGAAGAAGTGGAGGAATACCATTTAAGGTAACATTAACAGTGCCCTGTGCATGAATATTGGATGCAAACATGATGAAAGAGGATATGGCCATGAGGAGTAAAGGCCGAAATATTTTTAATGTAATCTTCATTGCTGTAGTCATTTCAATAATCTGATAGGTTTACGCGCTGATAATTAAAATTTGTGAGAGAGGAAGACCTCTGTTTGAAACTCTCTGAATGCCTGTCCATCACCCTGTTTCATCCGGTTCACCAAGCCCCTGCTTTGTAATCTCAGGCTGGTTTTACCGGTAATCCGATAGGATAATGCGGTTGACGCTATGAATTGCTCAGCAGCTCTCTTAACGTCTAAATCCCTGCTGCTGAATTCAGTTGAATTCGCAGCCCAACCAAGGTTTATGTTCAGGTTGAGTTTATTTTCAAGGAACTGAATACCTGAGCCTGCATTTATACCATATGATGTAGTAAGGGAGTTGTTTGTATCACTCCTTACAAAATTACCGGAGGTGTTGATGGAGAATCCTGAAGGGAATCTCAACATGTACGCCAGATTGGACGTATAAATATCTTGATCGCGGCCGGGCCTGATCCCCTCTTGTACGGCAAGACTTCGGTCATCAGAAAATTGATAAGCTCCTGAGAGCGTAATAGAATGTGAAAAATCACCTTGTTGAATTACAACGGAAGGGGCAAACATGAGAGAGTGCATCAGGTAATCAAGTTGTATTTGTATGGGATTGACCAAGTCTGATACAGGCTTGTTCAAGTTACCCATACGGTTATAACCAGCCGTTATCGTAATATTTTCAGTTGCCCTGCCGGTAAGGTTGATTCCCATTTGGGTGCGGCTTAGGGTGGATTGACGCTGATTATCAAGGTTATTACGGCCATATTGATAATTCATACTTACAGAAAGCCTCCGGTCGAATAGTTGAAATACCGGCTGAATGGAGAAACTTTCCTGATCATTAATCACATTTCTGAGTCCGAGCGATTCATATCCCGGATCAATTCTTGAGTACTGCGAATTAAGGGTAAAAGAGGGCAGTTCAATTCGAAGCTGGCCTTCTCCGGCTAAATTAAATGAGTGGCCTTCTCTGGCATTGAATAAAGAATTCATAATCCCCGGAAGAGAGGATTCTGAAGCTACCGGGTTGCGAAAATCGCGATTTAGTGCAGAGGTTGATAACTGTGCGTTAATCTTTAATCGATTTTCAAAAAGATGAAGTCCGCCTTCGGTTGTAATAACAAGATTTTCTGATGGGGTTTCCGAACCAGGGTCGTTAATTGAGCCTGCAACATCTCGCGCATACATAGATCCGATTTTGAGATGATTGGCATTTTGATCACCATAACCGATTCTTCCGGCATAAAGCATTCGCTGAAAGGAGGTTGAAGTAAATGGGAGATCGGCATTAAATCCAACAGCTTTTCTGGACTGGCCCGTGGTGAAATCATACATCCAGTTACCCACATTCCCCCGGGTAAAACCTCCTCTAACCGTACTTCCCTGAAGCATAAATCTACCAAGATCGGGTGATACATCTCCTGCAGAAAAACTGCCCCAGCTCCAGGATGTGTCAAAACTCAACCGGTTTACAGACTGTCTCAGTCTTGATTCTTCGGTTGTATACGTTAGATTCAATCCTGTTTTTAAACCGAAGAGATCGAACTGGAGATTGCCATTGGTCGTAGCTGAAAGTGGGGCTCTCCGGCCATCTATACCGCTTACCTGATAGGCCCTTGCCGACATGGTTACACCCCCGGTAACGTTCAATGGCCTGGATTGAGCAAATAATTGTTCGACATCTGTAAATACTAAAAGTATTAAAGCAAGGCAGGCAATCATCAACTTCTTACTTGACACCGAGATCTCAGTATTTTGAAGTGGTTTTGATATGAAATTCAAATCTGGTTTTAACATTGCATTTACCTCCTGTTACTTGATTAGAGTCATTTTCTTGGTTTGTACTCCATCCCGATACCTTAAGAGGTAGAAGTAGGTGCCGCTTGAAAGTTGCGACCCGTCAATACTTATTTGGTGATAACCGGATTCCAATTCACCGCTGAATGCCAGCATCACCCGCCTTCCCAACAAGTCAAAAATTTCTATGCGTATCTCCTGAGCTACAGGTAACGTGAAGGGAATTACCGTTCCGGGATTAAATGGATTGGGAAAATTTTGAGACAGATGTGGTTGCTCCGGCAGCTCAACAGCTATTTTTACCTCCACAGTGATGTGCCCATGGCTCACCGACCGACCATTACTCAGTGTATATCTAAACCGTTCGTTACCCTGGAAACCGGAAGGTGCTCTGTATTGAATTTTCAGGTCATCGAGAATGGATACGATTCCATTTTGGGGTGGATTTACATGCACTACTTTTATATTCGGACCACTCAGAACGGTCAAATCAATAATGAGATCTATTCCGGGAGTTGCAACTTCATACAGATCTGCGATAATGGGAGGGTTTTCATCAACCGGAGTGAGCAAAAAGGCCTTTCTTTGTCCATCATGAATTCCGGTACCTGCAATCTGACCTGAACTGTTAACCTCAACAGCTTCAAGAAGTGTCCATCCAGCTGTAGGATCGATCAGATCATTGAGATCAAATAAAGTGCCGCCAATCCATATAACTGCTCTGAGTTGACTAATAACTGAGGACTGAACGCCGGCAGACTCGGAAATTAACTTTCCGGAGAGGGCAATTTTTTCTAAGCTATTCTGAACTAATTTTGACTGTGATGAGACATCACCTGCCACTCCGGCTATCCATCCGGCATCATTAACGCTATAAGCTTCAGTAAACTTAAAACCTCCATTGTTTAAGAGAGTTGCAGGCAACTGGCTTTCCCAGATTGCAGCAGTAATTTCACCCTCCGACAGAAGACTGCCAACCGCAATACCATCATTATTAATGCTATATGCCCTGCTGTCAGACTCTCCAACTACACTCTCATCTATAAAAGCGCGTTGTCGCCCTCCCTGATCAATTGCAACACCTGCAATAGCACCGGAACGATTGATTGAAAAACCTGTACTGTGTAGAAAACCCTGTACGCCGGCATCTTCCAAACCATTCTGGCTGGATTTAAAGGCTCGATAACGGCCATTTGAGTCAATGGATACACCGGTAATCAAATCATTTTCATTGATATCATAAGCAAGGCTAAAGTCCCCACCCAGGGTGCCCAGGTTTTCGGTACTGCCATCCGGGAAAAATTTATGGGCAATACCGGTTGTATCACTTGTTTTTACGATACCGGCCATCACGTTAGAATGGATTCCGTAAATTTGAGCTCCAAAGCTGCCGGTTTCAAATATAAATTCCGATTCACTGTTTAGATAGAATCCCTTAACTGATCCGTCATTTTCAGTGAGAGTGCCGGTTAAAGTTCCGTTTTCATTCAGTGCCTGGGCTCTCGTGCCCGGCGAGCCGGATAGTGTAATTTCAAATCGAACCGGAAATATTTCCACGATAACGATGGCTGAATCGAAGCCGTCACGGCCGTCAGTAATCGTGTATTGGAATTGATCTGTTCCCGTAAAACCCTGGGGAGGGGTATATCGAAGAAGATTTTGACCGGTCAAACTTACTGTTCCGCCTGCTTCAGAGGGATTCTGAAAATCAAATATCTGAAGCGCATCACCATCGGGATCGGAGTCGTTGGCAAGCACATCGATATCAACCGGCAGATTTAATATCGTGCTTGTTGTATCGTTGACAGCTACAGGAGGGTTATTTTCAACAGGTTCATCAAGAGTCGTATAACTCCAAACCTCACTCCAGTCTCCATCTCCTGCGTTATTGGTTGCCCGAACCCGCCAAAAGTACTGCGTTTCGTAATCCAGCCCTGACACTTCAAACTCCGTCTCTTCAATTCCGGCTTGATCAACAACCGTTAAGGCAAAATCACCGCTCAGAGAAACTTGCAGCCTGTAGCTTGCAGCTAGCTCCTCCGCCTCCCAGCTCAGTGTTGAGTTTAAAGAAGCATCCGTGGCTTCATCTTCGGGAGCGATCAGCACCACAACCCCCGGCGGACTCAGCGGCTCCTCTTCCGTAGTAAAACTCCACACCCCGCTCCACTCACCATCCCCGGCATCATTTGTTGCCCTCACTCTCCAGAAATATTGAGTCTCGAATACCAATCCGGAAACCTCAAACTCTGTCTCTTCAAGCCCGGCTTGCTCAAAAACCGTTGAGGCAAATTCACTGCTCAGAGAAACCTGCACCCTGTACCCTGCAGCTTGCTCCACCGCTTCCCAGCTCAGCGTCGGATTCACCGAAACACCCACTTCTCCATTCTCCGGCGCAATCAAAGCCACAACCCCCGGCGGGCTCAGCGGTTCCTCTTCTGTGGTGAAGCTCCACACCTCGCTCCACTCACCGTCTCCTGCATCGTTCGCTGCACGAACTCTCCAGAAGTATTGTGATTCGTAGTCCAGACCTGACACTTCAAACTCGGTCTCTTCAATCCCTGCCTGGTCAGCCACCGTCGAGGTAAAATCTCCGCTCAAAGAAACCTGCACCCTGTAACTTGCAGCCTGCGGCTCCACCTCCCAGCTCAATGTCGGATTCACCGAAACACCCACTTCTCCATCCTCCGGCGCGATCAGCGTAACAACCCCCGGCGGCAAAGTGGTTATGGGTTCGTAAGCAAGTGTCCATTCCGATAATGTGGGTAGATCATCGATAGTAATGCTAATTGGAGTAAGCGAACCGGGGAAGCACTCCCATCCGGCTGGGTCCGGTATGTACCGGCATGCTTCGGGATTGCCATCACGCAATCGAGGCAGCGTTAGCGACATCAGGCCTTCAGAAGGATTTTGATTGCTGTCGGTAGCACTGAGATCCCACCAGGCACCGCTTCCGATCAGGTTGTTCCCCAGCTCTGCAGCGGGGTGATCCTCCCCGTACCAGACCATCGAAAGTGAGTCGATAGATCCTGCCTCAGTAATGTTGACAGCCACCTGCCGGTCTCCGGCAAAACCAAGAACGAACAGGCCGGGACCGGTCACAGCCCTTCTATCCCTTATAGTACCCCCGTCTGTGTTGTCGACCGTTCCCGATGCCTGTCGTAGTGGATTGATGATGATTTCGCCGGTATTTAGAAGGCTACGATCCTCGGCAATAACCAGGCCGGCTCCGTTTTCAACAGGATTTCCGCCGGTATCAAATCCGACTGTAATGATGCCTTCATTTACGTGTTGAGTGCCTGCAGGGCCCTGTATTTCATAGCCCTGGGCCCGGTCGGTTCGAACCTGAAGCTCGCCATAGTTTGCAAAGGGCGCATTGATAACAGCTCTGTATGTTGTGGTTTGACTGTCGAATGCAGTATGCGTGATCAGGCCGTAGTTTTCTGCGATACCATTATCCAGTTCAAATACGATGGTGGAGCCAAGTGATCCCTGATCATAAAATGTCTGGACTGTGCTGCCCTCACGGATGATCAGGTCGCCCGTAGTTATTTTCAGAAGCGGACCTTGCGAGCCAAAATAGGTGTTGAACAGTCCGACAACGGGTTCTATAAAGCCCTGTACTACATCCAGTGATCCATCGAGAATATTCCAGGCTCTCATCTGAATATAGCCTCTGCTGAGATCCGGTGACTCCCGATCCACCAGGATGTCGCCTGTAATACTTGCATTGGCCATCCAGAGCCGGCCATGAATAGTGATACCGGCAGGTGAGTCAAGGATACCCCTGAGAGCCGGTCGTGAGCTAATACCGAAAAGGGCAGTCTGCCCCAGCAGAAAATTTCCGGTACGCCGGATGACGGTGCCGCCGTCGCCAACGGTAATGTGTACATTGTCAACTGTATTCCGCAGGGTGGTTACGATGTCGTTTACCGAATCATCGCCCAATTCCAGATAGAACATCTCCACATCCTGCGCGATGTCGATTGTTAAGGGCGAGGTGGTTGCTATGCGCACGGAATCGTCTGGTGCCGGCACAGATTCTTCACCGTTACAAATCCAGTTGGCTGCGGTATGCCAAGAATTGCCGCTGCCCGCACCGGTCCAGATACAGCCCGGCAGGTGACCAGCAGGTTCTTCGCTAGTAATGAAACTCCAGGCTTCGCTCCACTCACTCAGCCCGCTTCCTCTTTGTGACCGGACCCGCCAAAAATAATCTTTGTCAGGTTCGAGATCCGAAATTTCAAAGAACGTGTTGGATGTTACGGCGTCTGCAAAAAGCTCCGAAAAGGTGTCACCATCATCAGATACCTGAACCTGGTAACTTACGGCCAGTTCAACGGAATTCCACTGTAGTGTGGCAGCAAGATCTTCGATCAAAGAGCCGTTTTCGGGGCTTACAAGTTCCGGAGCATTAAACCCGGGCAGCGATTGCACCCTGACAAGCACCCGGTTGGTTTCATAAACTGCCGAAAACTCAAATCCCTCTGTCAGCGCCTCAACCGCATCGAATGTGCCCCCGAGACCGCCGCTTGCGTTGATAACCTCAAATTCATCTCCGATTTCAATCTCTGCAAAATCGCTGTCCACCATAACTCTGAGTGCCCCCCTCAGCTCTACAGGCTCGCTGTTGTTGACTTGCAGCAGGGAGTAGCCTGACCCGGGTACGGGATCGTCACTTACCAGCGGTGTCAGGATCCGGCTGGTCTCGGCCAGATCAAGATTCCCGTTGATTTCCAGGATACCGGCCAGATAGCTGCCACCGGAACCGGATCCGATGAGGATATCATTATCGATCTCAACACCGGCGTTGATCACGCCCTGACCATAGATGCGGCTATTTTCAAAGATCAGCGGCGCCTGGGAACTGACCACACCGTCGTTCAGGATCAGGCGCGCACCGGCCCAAGGATCAGTTTGACTGGAATGGCGGGTAAAGCGCAGGCTGCCGGCGTGGACATCAATCACACCGCTGTTTTCGATGGCGAT
>PWWL01000105.1 GCA_003561515.1 Balneolaceae bacterium | reverse complement strand
TCATAAATTGTCAATAATAAATCAAAAGCCGCGTTCGTCTAGGGGTCCAGGACGCCGCCCTTTCACGGCGGTAGCACGGGTTCGAATCCCGTACGCGGTACTTGCCCTCGCCAAAGCGAGGGAAATTCGAAGTTCCAATTATCAAATTCCTAAAGCCACATTGGGATTTGGAGTTTTGGAATTTGAATATTGATACATGGAGCCCGTAGCTCAGTCGGTTAGAGCGCCAGGTTGTGGCCCTGGAGGCCGGGGGTTCAAGTCCCCTCGGGCTCCCCATTTTTTATTGATGACTAAAGCCGCGTTCGTCTAGGGGTTTAGGACGCCGCCCTTTCACGGCGGTAACACGGGTTCGAATCCCGTACGCGGTACAGGCCTTCGTCAGGGCGAAGGAAATTCAAAATCCGAATGTTCTAATTTCGAAATGCATATTTCGGGATTGAGTATTCGGATTTTTTTTTGAAATCTTCTCAGTAAAACAGCCTGTCGCCCCCTATTATCGGCTATCCGATTACACGATTAACAAATACACCATCCATCGATTTACATTCATGAACTTGCAAATCTAAGATTCTGTTACGAATATTATGATAATCAAACTACAAAGGCTTTATCATGAATTCGACGAAGGAATGTGTATCCTGCCATATTATTTTATTTATGGCTTTTTTTCTGATCTCAGGATGTACCGGCGACAGTTTCTATTATGATGACTATACAGCCGATGGAGAAGAAGAAATCCCGGTTCAGGAGATCATACAGACCGGTGTGGCAAGCTGGTACGGGCCGGGATTTGACGGCAGGTTAACTTCCAGCCGCGACCGCTTCGATCAAAACGCTCTAACTGCAGCACACCGAACTCTGCCATTCAATACTGTGGTTGAAGTGGTGAATACAGAAAATGACAAAACGGTTGAGGTACGTATTAACGACAGAGGACCCTACCACCGCAACCGAATCATTGACCTGTCGAAAGCTGCCGCCGAGGAGATAGGCATGCTCGACAGCGGCACGGCCGAAGTTGAGCTGATACTGGTAGAGCCGGGCGGACCTCTTCCCGAAGATCTCAACCAGCCAACGTTTACCATTCAGTTGGGTGAATACAATCGGGTTGTTTTTGCCGAGCGCTTCGCTGAAAGTATCGGTGAAGGGGTACGTATTGAGCAGCGTTTTACCCGCGACAATAGAATCGCTTACATGATCTTTTACGGATCCTACAACAGCATCAGCGCTGCCCGTGAAGACCTTGCACTGCTTGAAGAGAGAGGTTTCGAGGGATTGATAAGGCAGATTGATTGATCAACTATTTTTCCGCTCCGCTTTTACGTAACTGATCCAGTCGAGCTGCAATTTGATCTTCTTTGATCTGCCTCTGATATATTTCCGGCTCAGCTACTCTTTCCTCGCAGTCTTTAATCGGACAGCGTTCGCAGGTGCGGTTAACCACCGATCTTGTAACCGACTCATCATCCCAAAACCTGACTTTGCGTTTGAAGCGCTGATCCATCAGAAAACCGAGAGTTACGCATGAGTTAACTCCCGGGCTAAGCCTGAGCGGACGAGCGGCGGATATACAGAAATACTCAATATCCGTGTTGTAAAATTTCGACCGCTGCACACCCATATGAACTTCGTTTGATTCGTCATCACCCGCAAAACTATTGAGAAGCCTCAGTGTAATCCAGCGCCTGCAGTAATGTTCATCAAATCCGATTCCGTGTGTGCTGTGCAGCTTGGAGAAGTGCAGCTCTTTAGTTAATCGAAACCTACCGGTTGCTTTGTAATGGTTGAAGCGAAGAAAATAGAACTGGCCCAGGTGCAATTTTTCCGACATTATTTGGGTAATGCGATGAAACAGCATCTCAGGTGTAACCCGGTATTTTGAAATCAGGTCTTCCAGTGCATCAAAACTCCACTCTTCTGATTCAAACCATTTCGCAAGATCATCGGCAATCTCATCCTGATCCATCAATATGGCCCCGGCAAAATAGGAGGCATGGATATGATCCAGAAGCTGATCAAAGTTGGCATCTTTCAGATACGATGAACTGGGTACCCGTTCTTTTAAATTGAGCGCTTCATATCCGAGCTCACGACAAAGTGCAAACAATTTCTGCGGCTCGGTAAGTTTATGGTTTATATACAAACGTCCGGGTTCTTGCGGCAGATAGAGTGACCGAAAATGACTCAGTTCTTGGGCTTTTTCCGGCATCTGATCATGAATTTCATATCCATATTCATCTTCTATCAGAGCTTTTACATTCTCATATGTCAGCCGGCCTCCCTTCAGATTATGGAGGTTTCTGAAATCCGCTGCTTTTTGCTCAATATCCGGAAAGTAGTTGTTATGCATTTCCTGGTATGACCGAAGTGCACCTAACAGCAGATTTTCAACGCTGAGGTCATAGGTTCGTGCAATCTTGATGATAGTATCAATGAGTGCTGCAAATCGGGTTGGCGCATTGGTCATAAACTCTACCAGATCTGATTTGCTGAAGCCGAACAGATCAAAAGGAATTTCATCCATTATACTGGTACTGAGAAGTTCCGATAGCGGCATTAGCTGTTTGTCGAGCTGCAGCGAAACCAATTCATCGTAGGGCTTCCCGAGCGCATCGGCCAGCGACATAATTTTATCTGCTTTCGGATACTTTTTCCCCTTCTCAATTTCATTGATATAGGAAATAGAAATTCCGCTTCGCTCAGACAATTCCTTCAGTGACAAACCGAGCTGCTGTCGCAGCCAGCTTATCTTCAATCCAAGCACGAGATTAAGATTTTCTTTATTAATACTCATTAATATTTCTTTGATTTTTATTTTTTGAAGACAATACAAAATAGATAAAAATACCTCCTAATAAAACTAAAACGCACTTTTTGTCTGTGAATATTACCTCATACAGCGAAATTATTTAATTAGCGTAATTTCGCTTGCATCTTATTTTATGCTAAAATAAATTGGTATCAGATTCTTAAACAGTACGCTTAAAAAAGGGAACCACTGATTATGTATGAGGAAAAAGAACAAACAATAATAATGCCGGCTAATACAATAGATGTCGGCCATCAAGTAGAGTTTAGCACCAATGCATGGACGGATCGCAGCCGACAAATATTTACCGACCCTGTGCTTAAACTGATCTCGGATCTTCATCAGCAGAAAAATGCTGAGCGACTACAGCTTCTCGAAAATCGCAACATCCGTCAGTTGGCTTTTGATACAGGTCAGCTTCCCGATTATGAATCCCGCGACAGCCATGCCGTTACCGGTAACTGGCGAGTAGCCAAAATGCCTGATGATCTGTTACGCCGCAGAGTTGAAATTACCGGACCGGTTAACTCAGCCAAGATGGTTATAAATATGCTCAGCCGTAACGATATGGGCGACCGTGCCGATATGGCCATGCTCGATTTTGAAGACTCCATGAAACCTGATTGGGTAAATGTCATCGACGGATATCATAACGTAATCGGTGCGGCAGATAACAGTCTGAGATTTGAACAGGGAGATAAAGTATATGAAATCGATCCGGACGATAAAGCCGGAGTGATGGTGCGTGTCCGGGGATTGCACCTTGCCGAAAACAATATTTTTGTAAACGGAGAACCTGCATCAGCTTCTATAGTGGATTTAGCAGTCACATTTTATCACACTGCTAAACTATTTACTGAGCAGGGTAAAACTCCAAAATACTATATCCCAAAATGTGAGCACTATACCGAAGCCCGCTGGTGGAACGGTCTTTTCAACCTGGTGCAGCAGTTATGTGGTTATCCGTCTGGCACTCTGCGTGCAACGTTTTTGATAGAAACACTGACGGCTGCCTTTCAGATCGAAGAGATCTTATACGAAATTCGTGAACATGCCGCCGGGTTGAATACCGGCCGCTGGGATAAAATATTCAGCGATATTAAGGTTTTGAAAGCCCATCCGGATCGCATTATGGCCGACCGTGCAACCATCACCATGCAGAAATACTGGATGGAAAACTATGCCAAACGTATTGTGAAGATTTGCCATAAGAGAGGTGCATTTGCAATGGGCGGGATGTCGGCATTCACACCCGGGAAAACCGATGATCTAAGGATGAAGCAAACTCAAAAAGTAGCAGAAGATAAAGCATGGGAGTCAGCCTTGGGGCATGATGGGTGCTGGGTGTCACATCCTTACTTCATTGGCGTGGCTCTGAAGCAATTTACCCGGGGAAACCAACTCGATCTTATACCGGACTATGAAGCCTATCCCGATTTGATTCCGTCATCCGAAGGCCCTAAAACACTTGACGGACTTCGCACCAATGTTCGTGTTGGAATCGGTTATATGAACGGATGGCTTCAGGGTATCGGCTGCGTGGCATGGGACAATTTAATGGAAGACCTGGCAACCCTTGAGATATCGAGAGCACAAACCTGGCAGTGGAAGCATCACCAAATTACCCTTCAGGAAGGCCATAGGGTAACGGATGAGCTTATTACCGAAATATTTGATGAGGAGCTTGAGAAGATCAAACAGGAGGCTGCCGGACTGATCAAAGATCAGAAGAAGCTCAAAAAAGTAATTGAAGGTTTTGAGCAGGCAGCCGAAGAGGCCAAAGATATCTTTCTGCAGGATGAGCTGGCTGATTTTTTATCAATGGGTTCTGACCCCGCATAACTACAACAACTTGCAGTAATCAACCAATAACTATCGTATAACACGTATTAAATATTAGCATTATGAAAATTATCAGAGACCTAATGTATGAATGGGAGAATAATCCCAGATGGGACGGGATTGAGCGAAGATATAAGCCGGAAGACGTATTAAAGCTTTCAGGATCAGTTGGAGTAAAACATACACTTGCTGAAAAAGGTGCAATCCGACTATGGAAAAGCCTGCATGAAGAACCATATGTAAATGCTCTTGGCGCATTAACTGGAAATCAGGCACTGCAACAGGTAAAGGCAGGGTTAAAAGCTATATACCTGAGCGGCTGGCAGGTAGCCGCCGATGCCAACCTCGCCGGACAGATGTATCCCGATCAAAGTCTTTATCCTGTAAATTCGGTTCCGGACGTAGTGAAGAGAATCAATCAGGCACTGCTTCGGGCAGATCAGATTTATCACAGCGAAGGCAGCGGTGATTTTGACTGGATGGTTCCGATCGTGGCCGATGCCGAAGCCGGGTTCGGTGGCGCATTGAACGCATTCGAGTTGATGAAGGCCATGATCGAGGCCGGAGCAGGTGGCGTTCATTTTGAAGATCAGCTTGCGTCAGAAAAGAAATGCGGTCACCTGGGCGGGAAGGTGCTTGTACCTACCTCACAGTTTGTAAAAACACTGAATGCCGCCCGGCTTGCTGCGGATGTTTCCGATGTTGAAACGGTTATTATTGCACGTACAGATGCCAATTCAGCACTTTTAATGACCAGTGATGCCGATGAATATGACCACAGATTTATAACCGGCGGCCGTACCGCAGATGGATATTTCAATATCACGGGAGGACTTGAAATGGCCATTCAGCGCGGGCTGGCTTATGCACCGTATGCCGATTTGGTCTGGTGTGAAACATCTACGCCGGATATTGGAGAAGCCCGGGAATTTGCCCAGGCGATTCATGAACAATACCCAAATAAAATGCTGGCTTATAACTGCTCACCGTCTTTCAACTGGAAAAAGCATCTCTCTGACGAGGGTATCAGTAGTTTCCAAAGAGAGCTTGGTGAATTGGGTTACAAGTTCCAGTTCATTACGCTGGCAGGTTTCCATGCTTTAAACCACAGCATGTTTAGCCTGGCCCACGATTATCGTCATTATGGTATGACTGCCTACGCCAAACTTCAGGAGGCCGAATTTGCCAACGAAACACTGGGTTACACTGCTACCCGTCATCAGCGGGAGGTGGGAACCGGATATTTCGATATGGTTAATAACTGTTTGGCTGGAGGTAAATCCGAAACGGCGGCAATGGCCGGTTCAACCGAGGTTGAGCAATTCTAAAAACCCGGTCGTATACGTAACTGTTCAATCTTGAGAAGTATCCGGGCAGGAAATGCCCGGATACAATTTACCTTTCAAAATGGCTTTTACACATGTCACTGAGTCTAATCCTCACAACTATTGATTCGCGGCTTCTGTAGATAAAACATACCTGAATCAGCCATTATCAAATTTTAATACACTATTTTTGTAACACTTTGCATGGTGAAAGTTCTTTTAATACGGAATTAAAGATGAATTCCGGGTTCACAATCTGACAAATTTCCCATACCTCAATCAACAACACCATGGATACAGCTGTAGTAGCACCCGACAAAATAAGAAAACACACTGCCCCTCCTACCGATAAAAAAAGCAGTTTTACCGACCTTTTTTATGATGACATTGCAATTGATTTGGGTACGGCGAACACGCTCATATCTACCAAGAAAAACGGGATTGTTTTGAATGAGCCCTCGATTGTAGCTTTTTCCATGCAGGGTGAAGCGATCTGCATCGGTCATGAAGCCTGGAGGATGCATGAGAAAACCCACAGCAACATACGTACGGTACGGCCGCTGCGTGATGGAGTTATTGCTGACTTTAACGCTACAGAACACCTTATCCGTGGACTGATCAAAAGTGTTAAGAAGCGCTGGTATTCATCAACCCGGCAAATGGTTATTTGCGTGCCAAGCGGCATCACTGAGGTAGAGAGGAAAGCCGTTCGGGATAGTGCTGAACATGCCGGAGCCAAAGAAGTTTATCTGGTTGAAGAACCGATGGCCGCAGCCATTGGCGTAGGTCTGGATGTTCATGCTCCTACCGGCCATATGATTGTGGATATCGGCGGAGGAACAACCGAGATAGCTGTCCTTGCACTGTCAGGAACGGTTCATTCCCAGTCTTTCAGGCTCGCGGGTGATAAAATCACAGAAGATATTATCAGTCACTTCCGACGCAATCACAACCTTTTGATAGGTGAAAGGACTGCAGAAAAAATTAAATGTGAAATTGGGTCTGCCGCTCCGCTTGACGAAGAACTCACAATGGTGATTAAAGGCCGTGATCTGGTGAACGGTATTCCTAAAAACCTGCAGATTACCTCTGTAGATGTGAGGGAAGCGATTGGACAGTCCATTAACTTGATTGTAGAGGCTATTGTAAAATCTCTCGAAAAAACTCCCCCCGAACTGGCCGCCGATATCCTGGACCATGGAATTATACTTGCCGGCGGAGGCGCACTGCTAAAGAACCTCGACAAGCGTATTATGGAGATGACCGATCTGCCCGTGCATATTGCTGAAGAACCGCTTTCTGCTGTGGTACGTGGAACCGGAGCAGTACTCGACAACCTGGAGTATTACCGGTCAGTTGTGCACTGAATTTAATGGAATAGAGTTCAGAGAAAATATTCAAAGCTCTGAACTCTTTTAATTCCCCCGCGTTTGAGTCATTAGTGCAACAAAGTGGTGTTTACGTGTAAGCTGTATTGGTGAAATGAAAAACTAATTTTTTAGTGGGTTAATTATTGAGGGGCGTATAACGGTTTTCATACTCTCATTATATAACTTCCGCAGATCCATACCTTTTGGAAAGAATTGGCGGATCACCTCACTTCAGTTTATAAACGTTTATTTATTCTAAAATTATAATTTCACTTGCCGGCATAGTAATCGTAAAATGTCTTTTCCCCTTTTTGGGTTAATATGAAATGGCAGGACATTTGAAGTTATATTGATTATCTGTGAGTTGTTTTAGCATAAAGTCAGCCACATCAGCTCTTGAGATTTTGAGTCTGAGTTGTTTTTCTGAGGTTGGAAAACCGTGTTTGTATTTCACAGTTCGTTCGCCGTCGGTAAAGGCACCGGGACGCACAATAGTCCATATTAATGAACTGTTTCGAACATATTCCTCCTGCATTTGGTGATCTGCATAGGCTTTTTTTAAGAAAAAGCCGAACATGATGTATTTCCAGAAAAAATCAAAGTTCTGGAAGCAATGTATGCT
This sequence comes from Balneolaceae bacterium, assembly GCA_003561515.1. Lineage (GTDB taxonomy): Bacteria > Bacteroidota > Rhodothermia > Balneolales > Balneolaceae > Rhodohalobacter. Next base: position 1,478 of record PWWL01000105.1, on the reverse strand, counting down.
GCCAAGTTGGTTATGATAGATGCTGGCTATACATAACTGACGATCCATGTCCAATTGATGAAATCTGTGAATATTGAATGAATTAACAATGCCTTTGTTTTGCTTAGTTCTTTTCCTTCAACTATCTACTCTAATTCCATTTATACATCATCCGGAACCACAACTCCAAGAGTCGCGTACTTTTCATGAGTTCTCTTTTAAACCTATCAAAAGCTTAGAATCCGACAGTATATATCAGCCCGGCATTATCCGGGCAGTGGATGAGTTTTACTATGTATTAGATTACAGCCCTTATTCACGCGTATTAAAACTGAATAAGATTACCGGTGAGATTATAACAGTTTACGGCAAACAATGGGGTAGAGGACCCGGTGATACCGAAAATCTCACAGATTTCGCCGTTTCTAAAAATGGAAATGTTTGGGCGGCAGATCCATCTAATGCAAGATTAACTATTTTCAACCAAGATGGCGATCCCAAAACAATCATCCTGCATAAAGATCTACCATATAAATTATCTGGAGATCTTTATGTGAATTATGTGGCTTTGTCAAACCTTGGAAGCACAAAAACATTCCTTATTGATGAAGATGAAAATATTTTATGGGAAAGTGATGAATTAACTGAGAATCCGTTGATCTGGAATAATATCGTATTGGGGTTCCTGCTGCTACTTGATAATCATGAAGTCATAAAAATTGGGAATTATGCGGGATATATTATCAGGTATAATGAAAAGGGATCAGCAGTCTACAATCGCCGAACAATAGCTCATAAACATGACCCAATTGGTGATCCAGTTAGAGGAGCTGATGAACTTATCTATAATGTCGATAGGAGAAAAATGGATCATGCCGTTGCCAACGGGTATATCTTTGATGATAAACTGGTTTTATTTGTTCAGCATATGGGTGATGATCGGTTTCAGTCTCTTGATGTTTATGACCTTATTGAAGGAACCTACCTGTACAGTTACCGCTTGCCAGAATCCTTCCGAGATCTGGATATAACTCAAGAAGGTAGAATTGTGGGAATTAAGCCAGAGGGTAAGATATTGGTTTGGGAAACTCCCGGTTTTTAGACAGAACCTGAATTGGCATGTTGAATAGGTAGGTTTCTCAATCATTCTCTGAAATATATATTCCTCTGAACAACCATCAGAATGAGTTTTACATACAGAATATGGGTGATCCGCCATTTCTTTCCAGGGGCACACATCTGCTGAAGGTAACTGATCAGTGCTTTAAACCGTCGAGCATTACCTCAATAATCAACCCATTCGAAAATTTAGTTTCTTTTCACCTTTTCATATAACACGAAATCACCACACTGTTGCACTGATGACTTGAACGCGGCATTCAATTTTTGCTGCCCCATAAATATTCTCCCGTTATTAACAAACACAGGTCATATAGCCCACTTTTAATTCTGTTCGGTGGCATCCCACACCGGTTTGTTCAAAAATCGGGAAAGCGTTT
>PWWL01000270.1 GCA_003561515.1 Balneolaceae bacterium | reverse complement strand
TTGCATCCTGGTCAAAGGTTTCATAAAGCAGAGGCTGAAATTCCCGTGCCAGCACCGATGCGATATCCCTGTTGGTATTCTGTATCGCCTCCTGGGCAATTTCTGAGGAAGCTTTCATGGTGATAAAACCGACCAATAGGCCAAAAAGCAGCAAAATGGCTGAAAAAATAACCGCTATTTTCATGTAAAAACTACGCATGCTGCCGGCTCTCCTCATTGTCTGCAAAACGATACCCAACACCCCATACCGTTCGTATATAGTGCGGTTCGGAGGGATCTTCCTCGATTTTGCTTCGCAGGCGGTTGATGTGTGAATTTACGGTGTGGCTGTAACCGTCGTAGCTGTATCCCCAAACGGTGTTCAGCAGCTCCTCGCGGCTGTAGGCTTTCCCGGGATTTCTGAAAAAAAGAAGCAGCAGGTCATACTCCTTACTGGTCAGGTCTATCGTTTCACCGCGTAGGGTTACCTTGCGCTTGACGGTATCTACAATCAGTTCGTCAAACTCAAGAATGGCATCGCCTTCATCACCATTGTCGAGTGATAAATCCACTCGCCGGAACATTGCCTTTACGCGCGCAAGGAACTCGCGGATGCTGAACGGCTTGGTCATGTAATCGTCGGCGCCAAGTTCAAGCCCAAGCACTTTGTCTACTTCTTCAGCTTTCGCCGTTAGCATCAGAATGGGGATGGCTCGGTCTTCACTACGAATTTTCTTGCAAACATCAAACCCATCCATTTTCGGCAGCATTACATCCAGCACAATCAGGTCCGGATTGTAGGTATGATACATGTCGAGTGCTGCTATACCATTTTCAGCCGTATAAACGGTGTATCCCTGGTCCGAAAGATTAATATCCAGAAGATTGAGGAGGTCTTTGTTGTCTTCAACTACAAGTACGGTGTGTGGTTGGCCGGTCATGAGGATTCGATTGTGATTTAACATCTATGATAATATCCGGGCATGACATTTGGAAATCATCACACAATCGTAACAAATGGACGGACTCACCCCGACTCACCCCTCCCAAAGGGGGTGAGTCTACTCCCTCCCGGCCTGCCACTGATCCACCTTCTCACGGTACTTCCGGTAGAGCTGACGGTGCATGTCGTTCAAATCACTCTTGCGTCCCTGAATGTACACCTGCTCAACCTGGGTGGCATATTCAATCGGGTTGCCGTCGGTGACGAGTAGCGTGGCGTCGAGCCCAGTTTCAAGTGCGCCGATGCGATTGCTCAGGCCGAGAATTTGGGCCGGGTAGAGGGTAAGCGCCTTCACAGCCTCATCCACATCCAGTCCGTAGGCTGCTGCGGCCCCGGCTTCGAACGGGAGGCGGTTGGCATAGGGGGCGCTCGGCCCGCCTGCAATGGCAAACTGAACACCGGCGTCAGCCAGCAGGGAAGGCAGGGCGTAGCGGGAATCATAGCTTTCCCAGTTGCGGTTGGGCGAACTGAGTACGGTAGTTACAATCACCGGAATACTCTTCCTGACCAGGTGATCGGTAACAAGGTGCGCATCGCGGCCGCCCAGAATAATCAGCCTTACGTCTTCCTCTTCAGACCACGTGATGGCATCCTGGATCTGGCGAACTTCGTTGGCATTCACTACTACGGGACGCTCACCGTCAAAAACGGGCTTCATCGCATTCCATCGCGAGTCGAAGTCGTGATGCGGAGCATTTCCGTTTTGCATAGCTTCACGGGCCTTTTTGTAAGCGCGCGCATCGGCAAAAGCTTCACGAAGTGCACGGATCTGGTTGGTATAGTTGTTCTGGTTATTGGGACTCGGCCAGTTTACGATTAGCCCAACGCCTGATTTCAGCGTCATCTCATCCCATGCCCAGCCGTCCATCTTCATGGCTGCCGACTGGCCGGAAACGAGTCCGCCACCGGGTGTTGTCACAGACGTGAGAACGCCCGCTGAGCGCCCCACACCGATCCAGCGGCTTTCGGGGTTGAATGCGCGCTCTACCATTGCGTTCGGATTTACCGGGCCCTGCTCGTTGATGTCGGTGGTCATATCCACAGCGCCGATTTCGTAGATGCCCATCTGGCTCCAGGCATCAATCAGTCCCGGGTAGATGTGCTTGCCGGAAACATCTTCCTGCCTGGTTCCGGCTGGGAGGTTTACATTGGTGCCAATGGCGGTAATCACACCGTTTTCGAAAACGATGGTTCCGTTTTCAATCACATCACCCGAAATGGTGTGGATGGTTCCACCCACAAGGGCAACGGGCGCATCCTGAACGGCCGATGGTGTTTGAAGTTGAGCCTGTGCAGCCGGAACAACGGCGAGGCATAGTGCCAGAAGCAACAGGGCAGTCAGTGTATTCTTCATGGTTTCAAAGGGTTTGAACATGGTTTTCGTTATCGCGGAGGTTCGGTTGAATGCGTTTGGATTAGTCATTTTGAGCCTCCATGATCAGTCTAATGAGCTGTGCTCGCTCGTTTTCAACGGCCCTGCGAAGGTCGGCATCTTCTTCCAGGTCAAAGTATTTTCGTCCGTCAATCCACGTTTGCTCCGCTTTTGTGAATGTGGACAGCGGATCGCCGTTCCAGATTACGAAGTCCGCATCCTTACCGGCTTCCAGTGATCCCACTTTGTCATCAATTCCAAGAAGTTTGGCGGTTTCACTGGTGATCATCGACATGGCCACTTCAGGGTCCAGACCAACACGCACCATCTTGGCCGCTTCCCAGTTCATTCGGGAAGCAATCTGGCTGTTGTCGGAATGCAGAGAGGTTACCACACCGGTTTCGTGCAGCAGGCGGGCGTTGTAGTTGGTGTTGTCGTACGCTTCAATCTTGAAGCCGCCCCAGTCGCTCCAGACCACGGCTCCGGCACCGTGCTCGGCCAGTTCAGGAGCTACCTTAAAGGCTTCCACGCCATGGTGAAATGCTTTGATGGTAAAGTCAAAATCTTCGGCCAGACGCATCAGCATCAGGATCTCATCCTGACGGTAACTGTGCGACTGAACCAGGATATCTTCGTTCAGGATACCGACGATAGCATCGAGTCTGATGTCGCGTCTCGGGGGTATTCCCTGCGGATTTTCTTCCCAGGCTTTCCAGCGCGCCTCATAGTCGCGGGCCATGCGGAAGCGGTCGGCGATAATCTGCTCCACGCCCATTCGTGTTTCAGGGTAGCGGTCACTGCCCACACGTTTCGGGTTCTCGCCCAGGGCAAACTTCACGGTTCGCGGAGCGCCGTCAATTTTGAGATCGTCGGAAAGGGCTCCCCATCTCATTTTGATGTGCACGTTTTGTCCTCCGATCGGATTGGCAGAACCGTGCATCACGTGCGCGGTGGTCAGGCCTCCCGCCAGCTGACGATACATCCAAATGTTGTTGATGTTGAGTACATCACCCATTCGCACTTCCGGTACAATGGCATTGCCGACCTCATTTACCCCGTTTACGCCGGAGTGGAGGTGAGCATCGATCAGGCCGGGTGTCACATGCTTGCCTTCAGCATCAATCACAACGGCATTTCTCGGGGCCCTCAGGTTTTGGCCAATCTCGGCCACCTGTCCGCGGGTAACGAGCAGATCGGCGTTTTCAAGGATGCCGTCAGGGCCCATGGTCCAGATGGTGGCATTGCGTACCAGTACATGCTGCGGCTGTGCAGGAATTGATTCTCGACCGAACTCCATCGCGGGGCGTAAATCAGCCAGCTCAACATCGCGAACCGGTGCTCTTCGCTCTCGTTCTTCACGTTCCTCGGCGGGGGCAGTACGGTTGGCCCTCCACTGAATGCGATCCTGCCCAGGAATTTCTGCCCAGCCAATCAGCTGATCGCCGGCAACCGATGCAGTTATTCTCACCGGACCGCTCAGGCCCAGGTCACTTCCCGAAAAGTCGGCCCTGAACCGCCGCGATTCGTCGTGCACCGAAGCGGAAGAGAGGTCAATTTCATTGTTGCCGATAGTGATGCTTCCTCCAAGGCGCCCCGGACGCGTTTCGCGAACCGTCAGGTCACCGTCAATGGATCCATCGGTTGAAACAATCTGCCAGCCTCCGCGCGGATCGATGGCGTCTTCACGGTTCACTACAAACCGTGAGCCTTCCACCCATACATCGAGGATACGGCTTCCGTTTTCAAAAATGTCGCCATCGGCAACCACAATGTTGGCCTTCTTGCCGGTTTCGAGGGTACCGTGTGTGTTGCTGATACCGAAAAGATTCGCCGGATTGACAGTGAGGGCTGCAAGAGCGGTTTCCTTGTTAAGGCCTAGCTCAACGGCATTTCGCAGGTTTCGCAGGAAATGGCTCTTATTATCGAGGCCATCGGCGGTAAGCGAAAAAGTGATTCCGGCAGCAGCCACACGTGCAGGATTTTCCGGAGCGAGATACCAGTGTCGCAGAGTAGCCAGGTCTTCATTGAGGGCATCTTCAGGGGTATTGATGTCCGGCCTGTCGGGGAATGCCAGGGGCAGAACCAGCGGTACGTCTCTTTCGCTCAGCACGTCGAGGAGCTTGTATTCGTGTCCGTTGCCCCGCAGCCAGGGTGTGATGTTAAATTGTTCAGTGAAACGAAGGGCCCTGAGAATCTCCTCGTCGCTATTGGTTTCAAAAAGTAGCGGCTGTCCGTCTTGAACAGCGTCGCGAAGAGCAGCAAGCATGGCATTCGACTCGGGACGCTGCATCCCGGCAGGATTGTCACGATACGCCGCATGGGCTTTATCGTGCCACTCGGCGTCGTAGAGCGTCTGACGAATCAGGGCGATAGCGCCGATGGGTGAGGTGGGATAGCCAAATCCGAAATTCCAGCTCCTTGTAAGTTTCACCGACTGTGCAACTCCCGGTTTTACCAAACGGTCGGCTACCTCACCGTTTCCAAGATTCATGACTGCAGCCTGCCCTCTGAAAATTCCCAGGGGTGGTACAGAAAGTGCCGTTGTGAATCCCTGGGCCCGAAGATCGGAGCTGCCGTCATCCTCAGTGTTAAATTCTCCATCGGCTGTAAGGTGCGCCCTCAGCTGCGGATTCCATGATTGTGACCCGCGGTCGAGCTCTACCCTTGGATCTTTCTGCCCAACATCAGAGTGTGCGTCAATAAAGCCCGGATACAGTGTTTTGCCTTCCATATCCCAAACGCGGGCATCGGCGGGTACGCGGGCATTTCTTCCCACCGCTTCCACAACGCCGTCGCGAATCACCAGGGTGGCGTTGTTGAGCACGCGTCCCGGTGCGGTGACGATGGTGGCATTGGTAAAGGCATGAACTGCGGGAGTGTTCTCCTTCATGCCGTCGGTGGGTGAGGTTTGCGCCTGTGCAATCAGGGATGCCGGCAATATCAATATCGCCAGCAGAAGTGCACAAAGGGCTGCAATCTGTTTCGGTTGAAAACGGTAGAGGGTTTTCTTCATGGAAATGTCTGGATTGTTAACGATTCGGTTTACTTGTATGCTATTGTAAAATTTACCCCTTGAAGGGAAAGCGAATGAAACCATGAGTTGCATATCACTCGGAAGTTCCGGTATGGGAACATACAGATGAGAGCACAGAAAAGCAGGTTTCAGCCTGATTAAAATAACCGAAGAGCTGCATCGGTGTGGAAAAAAGTTGTAAACAGATAACAGGCTTCCAGGATGGGTTTTTGAAAAATTCAGAATAACTTCCGATCAACTCTTTTCGTGACGGGCAGTAATAAACCGGCGTCCGGCATAAATTTCTTGTCTTATGATTTTAACGATCTGATGTTTATAATTCCTTCAACCATGATTTCTGAGAAAGAAAAAAATATCATAATCGACACATTATCTCCTTATAAACCGAAATCAATCGGGATTTTCGGTTCCAGATCGAGAAATGAATACAACGATTCAAGTGATCTTGACCTGCTTGTGGATTTGGAGGATATCAACCTGTTGGAGCTTGTGAACCTGGAATCAGAACTTAGCAGCCTTTTGGGCATTAAAGTGGATTTGATCACGAAAAGCTCTCTAAGCAAACACCTGCGGCCTTTGATTGAACATGAAATCCGGTATATAATGAATGAAGGTGCAGGTCAGGCCGATGAAATCTGATAGCGTCTTCATACTTCATATTGTTGATTCCATAGATCAGATAATGGAATACACTGACGGATTAAGCGGTGATGAATTTAAAAACAATAGACTTGTTCAGGATGCTGTTATTCGAAATTTTGAGATTATTGGAGAGGCTTCAAAACAAATCTCAACAGATACAAGAACAAATCACCCGGATATACCTTGGGGAAGTATGGCTGGAATGAGAGATAAGTTAATCCACAATTATTTGGGAGTGGATTTAAATATTGTTTGGAATACTATTACAGAGGTTTTGCCAAATTTAAGGTCAGATCTGATCGGGATTGCAGATGACTAAATTTTGCGTCGTAGGATAAAAAGGGAGCTATGCGAAAAGCGGTTTAAAGAGAAAAGCATAGATGCCGATTCTCAGCTCCGGTTCACAAAGTGCGTCTTTCCCTTCACGCTTTCGTGGATGGCGGCTTTGGTTACCGTGTCGGGGCCATAGCAGTTGTTCAGGCAGTCGGCCGCCCGGTAGAGGTGGCGCACCTCGTCCCGTTCCCTGAAAAAGAGCTCCATCTGTTCGGTATGAACCATTTCTATGGTGTGAAGCCCGATACCCCTGATTTTAATCCCCCTCCGGAGAGCCTCGTTTACAATCTGCATCGCCTGCGGCAGGCACTCTTTCAGCACATAGTCGTCGAGATTGGTATAGCCGGCCGTGTTGAAGGCAAACGATCGCCCTTCCCAGTGCGCTTCCTGGAAGCGGATGTGGCAGCCCCACCTGCGCGCCTTGCGGTTGTAGCCCCGCATCCGGTAGCACACCTTTCGCACAGCTTTTACGATCTCTCCTTTAACCTCCACCGGATTTTCGGTCCAGTCGGAAAAAGTGTGCATGTAGCTCACCTCATCGGGAATGTGCTGCTCGTTCTGAAGCACCCGTGCACGGTCGCGGCCGGTTACGGTTTCCCAGAAAAGCTGCGCCTGCATCTCCCCAAAGAGTTTCTGAAACGGTACCTTGCCTTCCCTTACCGCGTCGGCAATGGAATGGATGCCGTATTTCTTCAGATGTTCGGCCCGCCGCCGTCCAATTCCCCACACCTCATCCACGGAAAGGGGATAGATATACTGGGCCGCATCATCGGGATTCAGCACCAGCATCACACCATTTGGTTTCCTGAGATCGGAGGCAAGCTTGGAATAGGTTTTGCTGGTGGCGATGCCCACGGAACAGACCAGCCCGAGGTTTTGGTAGATGGCGCTTTTGATGCTTCGTGCAAACGATTCCAGGTGATTACGGGACCGGCCTTTCAGAAAGGTGATATCCATGAAGTATTCATCCATCGAGTATTTCTCTACATCGGGGGAGAAGGTGTCGAGAATTTCCCTGAGCCGCCGGCTGATGCCCTTGTATTTGTCGTAGTCGATCTGCATGAACACCAGGTAGGGACAAATCTGCGACGCCTCAAATGCGCTCATGGCCGTTTTGATGCCGAGTGCACGGGCCTCATAGCTGGCTGTGGCCACAATACCCCGGGCGGTTCCGTTCGGCTTACGCCATCCGCCCATGGCTACCGGAAGGCCATAGAGATTGTAGGCGCGCTGCTCAACCTGTGCGTAGAAGCAGTTCATGTCGAGATGCAGGTAGAGCCTCGGTTTAGATGAAACGTGCTGATGCTCTTTTGCCACCGTGCTGTAGAGCGTGATGCGGTGTACATCCTGCTCGAGGTCGTAATTCTGATACTCTTCGGGGTTCATGGTATTATATTACACATATATCACATATATATCAATTGTCGGATAAAGATCCGCCGGATTTTTCTCAGGAGAAGTCAGGATAGTCGGCATTGCGAAGGCATTGCCAAAAGAAATCCGGCGGATCTCACTCCGGCACGAATACCCTCCTGTATTCTCCTGACTTCCGCACTTTTTAAAGTGAAATTTTTTGGTATTAAAAATCAATCAAGTACGTGTCTAACAATGAATCTTTAGGTGTTCCGAAAGGATTTGAGCTCGCATAATGCCTTAGAAGACCTCCTTTTCTGATAAGATCTGTCGGCCTTGAATTCCCGGTTCGTAAGGCGGAGCGGTACCTTACGAATCCTCAGCCACGCAGGGTATGAATTCACTATGAATAATAAGTTATCAAGGCGTGGCCTTGGATTCGTACCGCGCAGCCGCAGCGAACTGCTTCGGGAATTCACCGCCTTGATTTTTTCGTCCTTTTGTATCAAGGCAAAAGGACAAGAGAAACGCTAGCTGCAACAACACCGTGATACAGCAGATCAAGATGCAAAGCAGGTATTAGGCTATTGGTATCCCGATGCGGAAGTCAGGAGAAATCCGGCGGATCTCACTCCGGCACTAACACCTTCCTGTATTTTCATTATCATACCTCACAGTTTCCAAATTCATTTTTTGACACTGACCTTACTGAATCAATCAATCACTCAATCAACCAACTATCTATCCATGTGCGGACGATACGTTTTAAAGGCCACCCTTCAGGAACTGGAACGCAAATACGGCGCGGTGCCGGAGGGCACATATTCATTCGACGCCAACTACAATGTGGCTCCTTCTCTTCCCATGCCCGTGGTTCTGGAAAGGGAGGGGCGGCGCCTGATTGCTCCGCACCGGTGGGGGCTGATACCGTTCTGGGCCGACAGCGTCAACACCGGCTACTCCATGATCAATGCCCGGGCCGAATCGCTGGCGCAAAAGAAATCGTTCAGCAAGCCGTTCCGCTCGCAGCGGTGCGTGGTGCCCGCCAGCGGGTTTTATGAGTGGCAGAAAACCGGATCAGGCAAAATACCGCACTATATCACCCTGAAGAGCTCCCCGCTAATGACCTTTGCCGGACTCTACGAGGAGTGGACCTCCCCGGAGGGTGAGGTGATCCCAAGCTTTACCATTATCACCACCGAGGCCAATAAAACCGTGCAGGAGCTGCACGACCGCATGCCTGCCATGCTTCTGGATGAAGAGCTGGATGCCTGGCTCAATCCCGGCAACAGTGATCTTTCCGCCCTCCATGACTTGCTTCGTCCCTGGCCCGACAACGATATCCGGTTTTACCGGGTGGGGCAGGAGGTAAACAATGCCCGCAATTCGGGCGAGCACCTGATCGAACCCTACAGGGATCTCTTTTCGTAGGTGAATTATCCGGATTTAGAGATATCGGGATACAAAGCCCAGCATTGTCCATCCCTCGACTTCCCCGAGGGGTCGGTGACAGTTTTTTTGGGAAAAATCGCATTACTCAGGTTCAATGTCGTCAGGCATGGCTCATTTCGTGACCGCGGGTGCAAACCCGGGGAAAGTTAAGCTAAAACAAGAGTGAGTGCCAGAGGCACGGTTCATACCGGTTGGGGTACTGTACCTGTGCAGGGAGCAGGCGAATCGAAGTCCCAACCCTTTATATGGTTCGTGACTGACGGCACTTCTGCGTGGGTCGGTGCTTTTTCCCCGGGTTGTGCCTGCGGCACCCCTTATATGTTTGTTTTCGTGTTTTGAATATAGCAAGAAATCATCAACTTGATAGAAGTAGGAGGAACATCCCTTGGTGCCTGACACC
>PWWL01000186.1 GCA_003561515.1 Balneolaceae bacterium | reverse complement strand
GCACCGGCTTTGTGAGCCAGATCCGTTATCAATTCAAGGTCGCATACTCTCATGGTAGGGTTGGAAATACTCTCCAGGTACACCAGGGCACAATCATTATGTGTTTCAAGAACCTCAGCTACCTGCTCCGGTTGTTCCGGGTTTACCCAGGTAACCGTAATATTATAACGTGATGACTGTTCCTGCAGAAACTGTGACGTGCAACCATAGAGTGCCCTCTGTGCTACAATCCGTTTTCCTGCAGCCAAAGCCAGAATACCGGTGGTGATGGCTGCCATGCCTGATCCAAATAGCATCGCCTCTCCGTCATTTTCCAGATCTGCGGTTTCAAGTTTGGCTAGCACCTTCTCAACCTGTTCTACCGTTGGATTCCCGAGTCTTGAATAGCTGTGCGTGGCTCCGCCGGGTTCATGAGCAAAAAACTTTCGCCCTGCCTCCACATCTTTGAAACTGAATGTGGATGTCTGATACAGCGGCATTACATGGGAGCCATAGGGATCCTTTTCCGGCTTGTCGGCACCGGCACAAATTGTCTCAAGCGACATTCGTTTGCTCTTCGCTTCTATCATCGTCAATCACCTTTATTTTTAAATTCTCTTTTAGAACAGACAAAACAATACTCGTGTGTATTCTCTCCATACCCGGCAGCCTGGTAAGTTTGGTACGCATAAACTTTTCGTAGGCTTTCGTATCCTTCACTACAACATGCAGCAGATAGTCGTATTCGCCTGTGGTATTGTAGCAGGCCAGAATTTCCGGGATATCCGCCACGTGGTTCGAAAATTCCACCATCTCACCCATCTCATGAACCGACAGCTTCACGGAACAGAATACCGTCAGGCCCCGGTCTACCGAATCCCTGTCGATCAGGGCCGAATAACCCTTAATGATTCCTTCCCTTTCAAGCCGCTTAACCCGCTCAAGCGTGGGAGTAGTGGTCAGGCCTATCTTTCTTGCAAGATCATTGTTGGTAATGCGCCCCTTTTCCTGCAGGATCTCAATGATCTGTTTATCAATATGGTCCAGCTTGGTCAAAATTTCAAGAATTATATTCTTCGTTTGTCTATAAATTAAAGAATATTATTCTGTCGTGAAATATTTTGTAAGATTTTAATGCTGGTATGCTATTGAAGTAAAGCAGAAACAACTGCTTTTCAACAGAACCTAAACAGAAGAAAAGAGAAGATCCCTGAAAGCGGCATAATCAGCCGGGAGAGAATGGGATGATGACTGTTTTTCAAGAATGGGTTTGAGCCGTTCGGGAACTGCGACCGTTTTGCCAATCACCGGTTCAACGACTTCTCGGAATTTTACCGGATGCGCTGTAGCAAGTGTAACCGTAGCTGCATCTTTATTCTCCTGATGAAACTCTCCGGCTGCACGGTAGCCTACAGCTGTATGCGGGCACATCACATACCCTGTTTTTTGATATACGGCGGCAATGGTTTCTCGCGTTTCCAGATCACTGCATGAGTACCCTCTAAGTTGTTTACGAATCATTGATTCATCCCCCGAGCAGAGATGCATAATACGATCGAAATTGCTTGGGTTACCGACATCCATGGCATTGGAGATGGTTTGAACGGATGCCCTTGGGGTGAATGCTTCTCCTTGCAGAAACTCAGGCACAACGCTGTTTTTATTTGTGGCAGCAAGAAAACCCGATGCGGGAATCCCCATTCTTTCTGCAATCAACCCGCCGGTCAGATTTCCGAAGTTTCCGCTGGGAACGGAGAAAACCGGTGCCTCTATTCCTTTCGACGTAAGCCTGGCAGACGCGTATCCGTAATAAAAGGACTGTGGCAGCAGCCTGGCAATATTGATGGAATTGGCTGAACTGAGCTGCATCTTTTTTTGCAGTTCGTCATCCACGAACGCCTGTTTTACAAGCTTCTGGCAATCATCAAATACACCCTCCACCTCAAGCGCAGTGATGTTTTCGCCAAGCGTAGTGAACTGCTTCTCCTGCAGGGGACTTACCTTGCCCCCGGGGTACAGCACAAACACCTTCACGCCCGGTACTTTAAAGAAGCCATTGGCCACGGCACTGCCGGTATCGCCCGAGGTGGCTACAAGAATGGTAACCTCTTCACCCCGCCGGCCGGCCAGCTCGGAGAACAGGCGCGCCATAAACCTGGCCCCATAATCTTTAAAAGCAAGCGTGGGGCCGTGGAACAGTTCAAGCACAAACTTGCCGGGTTCCGGCTCCGATATTTCGGTTGGAAAGTCAAATGCGTCTGATAGTACCCTGCGGAGAGCTTCTTCTCCAATTTCGCCTTTCAGAAAAGGTGATGCCATCCGGAAAGCAAGATCATTGAATGAGAGCCGGCTCAGGTTTGTGAGCGTGGACTCCGGCAGAACTGGAATCTGTTCCGGCATGAATAAACCGCCATCCGGGGCCAGTCCGCGCACCATAGCTTCCAGAAAGGAAACCGGATCACTTTTACCATTTGTGCTTACAAAGTTCACGACTCTTCCCTCACCGATGCTCCTTCACGGTTTATGGATGAAATATGCAGATCATATTCAAGACCGAGTGCTTTCAGAATGCTTCCCATATTCTTCCCGGCTTTCCGGGCAATCTCTTCACCCTTGCAGAGTGCAAAAACAGAGGGCCCGGAACCACTGATGGAGCATCCAAGCGCGCTGGCGTCAATAGCGGCTTCTTTCATTTCTGTGAAGCCAGGTATCAGTACCGATCGCACCGGCTCAATGATCTCATCGTGCAGTGACCTGCCAAGCAACTCATAATCATCGCGATAGAGCGAGGCTACCAGACCGCCAACATTCGCCCATTGCGTCACGGCTTTCTCGAGAGGAACATCTTTTTTCAGAATCAGCCGGCTCTGACGGGTCTGTATTTCGATATGCGGATGGATGATACAACAATAAAGTTCGGCGGGGGTTGGCAGCTGTACAACATCCGGCGGAAAGTGGGATTTTACCAGCACAAAACCTCCGAACAGAGACGCCGCTACATTATCAGCGTGGGGAGTGCCGCTGGCCGCCATTTCACCCTCTACGGTAAAGGGCAGCAGTTCGCTCTTGCTGAAAGGAGTACCCATCAGCCTGTTTACGGCCACCACTGCAGCGACTGAACTGCAAGCGCTTGAACCGAGTCCGCTGCCAAGAGGCATTCTCTTTTCGATGCTGAGTTCAATTCCGGGAACCGGCCCGTCAATGCTTCGAAGCAAAGAAATTACAGAGAGGCCCGCAGTGTTTTTTTCAGCCTCAAGAGGCAGCCGTCCCTCATCGCCCGTAATTCCGGCAATGCGCACTCCCGGCTGATCTGACCTGACTGCCGTGATAACATCACCCTGATTGTGAATGGCAAATCCGAGCACATCGAAGCCGCATCCCACATTGGCGACGGTTGCCGGGGCAAAAGCGGTAACGCTGTTCAGCTGGTTACGATCCGGCATTGTTGAATGCTTTGGTGTTGGTTACCCTGAGTATATCGGCGATGATACCGCCTGCCGTAACATTGGCCCCGGCACCCGGCCCCTGAATCACCATAGGCGTTTCGTTGTAGTGATTTGAATAGAGAGCAATGATATTGTCGCTGCCCGAAAGGTTGTAAAACGGATGATCCTCATCGATTTTCTCGAGCGCTACGGATGGCCGCTCTCCATCGAAACGGGCTATGTAGCAGAGTTTTTTACCCTCGCTCTCCGCGTCGGATCGCATCATCTCAAACTCATGATCATGCTTTTTCAGCTTCTCAAAAAACTCATCGATGGATCCGCCGTTTCGAAGCGGTTCGGGCACCAGGTTTTCGATCTCCACGTCGCCGAACTCAAGCTTGTATCCGGCCACGCGCGCCAGAATCAGCAGCTTTCGCCCCACATCGTGCCCGTTCAGGTCTTCGCGGGGATCGGGTTCAGTGTACCCTTTTGCCCGTGCCTTTTTCACAATCTCGCTAAATGGCGCTGATCCGTTAAAGTTGTTGAAAATGTAGCTCAACGTCCCGGAAAGCACACCTTCGATTCGCGTTACAAAATCGCCCGTGGTTACCATTTCGTGCATGGTACCGATCAATGGCAGTCCCGCACCCACGTTGGTTTCGTATCGGAACGCGCAGTTATGCCTCAATGCTGTTTCATGCAGCATGTCGAAAAACTCCTGCGAGGATGAATTGGCCTTCTTATTCGGAGTCACAATTGAAATGCTTTTACGGAGAATCTGCTCGTAAACACGGTGTATTTCCGGACTGGCGGTGCAATCCAGAAAGATGGAGTTGGGCAGGTTCATCTCCTGCATTTTTTTTACGAAGATTTCCAGGTCCATCTCTTCGTTTTCCCGCTCAAGCCGCTGCTCCCACTCCGCCAGCGGAATAGACTCCTCATCCAGAATCATGCTGCGGCTATTGGCAACTCCCTTCAGGTTCATTTCAATCTGATATTCACCGTAGAGCGATTCGGCCTGTTCGGCGAGCATGTTCAGCAGGCGTCCGCCAATCAGTCCAGTACCTACAAGGAACAGGTTTACGCTCTTTACACCTGAAAGGAAAAAAGCGTCGTGCAGGGTATTCATCGCCTTTCGCTCATCCTTGCGGTTCACCACAAACGAAATGTTGCGTTCGGATGAACCCTGTGCAATCGCCACAATATTAATTCCGTTACGCCCAAGCGCGTTGAACACCCGGCCCGCAATTCCCGGGATATGGCGCATGTTTTCGCCTACCACTGCTATAATGGAGAGATCTTTTTCAACGAGGATGTCATCAACCGCATCCAGCTTAAGCTCCGACCGGAACTCATCAGCGATCGCAAGCTTGGCCTCACCGGCCTGCTGGGGAAGCACCGCAAGCGTAACCGTATGCTCGGAAGAAGATTGCGTGATGAGAATGATGTTGATATTTTTATTGGCCAGCGCAGTGAATATCCGTGATGCCACCCCGCTCACCCCAATCATTCCCGTACCGCGGATGGTAATCAGGGCTGCGTCCTCGATAGACGATATTCCACGAATAATACCCGGCTGCTTTTCCGGATCATTGCGAATCCATGTACCCGGCTGTTCCGGCCTGAATGTATTTCTGATCACAATGGGAATACCCGACTTCAGTGCCGGTTGTATGGTAGGCGGATAGATTACCTTTGCCCCGAAATGTGAGAGCTCCATGGCTTCCTCATACGATGCATTGGGTACAGTGAAAGCTTTTTTCACCTTACGCGGATCGGCCGTCATCAGCCCATCCACATCGGTCCAGATTTCAATTACATCGGCACTAACGGCGGCTCCGAAAATAGATGCCGTGTAGTCGGATCCGCCCCTGCCCAGCGTTGTGGTCTCGTTCTTTTGCGTTGAAGAAATAAATCCGGTTACCACCAGTACCTTGCCGGGATGCTTGTCTCTGTACGCCCTGATGTTCTGGTAGGTGGGAGCGGTTAGCACTTGTGCTGAGCCAAACTGTTCGTCCGTTTTTATGAGGTGACGGGAATCGGTGTAGCGCGCTTTTACTCCGCGTGTGTTGAGACACTGGGCAAGTATCAGCGCCGAAAACCTCTCTCCGAACCCTACTACAAAATCGAGGGTTTTGCGGGTCAGTTCACGGGTCAGCGAAACACCCTGCAGCACATCTTCCAGCTCATTAAAAGTAAGCTTGAATGCGGTTATTACATCACTTTGACTGCTTGCGGGAAACAGCGCCTTGATGGTATCAAAATGACGCTTTTCAATGGCAGCCAGTAAATCGCGATACGAAAGATCTCCCTCCGATGCGCGGCCGGCCGTCTCAAAAAGCTGATCGGTCACTCCCCTGAAAGCTGAAACGATTACAATCAGTGAGTTGTCTTTCTCTCTCTTTTGGGAGATGATGTTAAGAACGCTTTCGAGAAGCTCAGGGCTGCCTACCGAGCTGCCCCCGAATTTCAATACTTTCATTTTAAGAATTACTTCAGATTCAGGCTAACCTGCATGTTAGCCAATCAGGAATAGCGGTTCAACTAATTCTTTGGCCTTCCTGAAATTTTCATGAAAAGCGCTTTCAATCTTTTTCACATTTCCGGCCTTAGATTTATTGAACAATTCAGCAAATATGGGTTAGTTATTATGATGCAGTTAAAACGTAAAAAATACCCCCAAAGTTATGAATCTCGCTGAAACTACCATTGCCATTATCGGGGCAGGAAATATCGGGTGCGCCATTGCCAACGGCCTTGCCGCATCAGACGCCTTCGACTCCAAACAGATTTGGCTTACACGTCGAAGGGCAGAAAAGCTGAAGGAGTATGAAGTGCGGGGCTTCCGCGTTACGGGCGATAATTATGAAGCGGTTAGCAACGCGAGAGTAGTCATCATTTGTGTGGAGCCACACCAGCTTGATGAACTGCTTGCCGAAGTGGGATCATCATTCAACCCTGATCATCACCTGGTCATATCCGTGGTTTCGGGAGCTGAAACCACGACTATCGAAAAGCAGGTGACCGATGGTGTTCCCGTAGCACGCGCCATGCCCAACACGGCAATCGCGATACGAGAATCGATGACATGCATTTGTTCGGGCTCACAAAACAGCAGCGTGCTTGACGTGACAAAAGCCATCTTCGATACAGTAGGCCATACACGTATTATCCGTGAAGACCAGATGACTTCTGCTACGGCGCTATGCGCATGCGGCATTGCCTTTTTCCTGCGGGCCATACGTTCAGCATCGCAGGGCGGAATTGAAATCGGTTTTCACGCGCATGAATCGCTCGAAATGGCGACACAGACAGCGAAGGGAGCGGCCTCTCTTCTTGCCGCTATGGAGAATCACCCTGAATTCGAGATCGACCGGGTAACCACGCCCAAAGGCTGCACGATCTCGGGATTGAACCAGATGGAGCATGGGGGCTTCAGCTCCGCGATGATCAAAGGCATTCTTGTATCCTCAGAAAAGGCGGAAAAGCTTTACCGGAAGGGTTAAGCGGAAGTTTTACACGGCTTGAGCAACCCATTGCTCAAGCATTTGTATAAACTCTCGCTGAACCGATTCGGTTTTATCGTCGGCATACCACTTGTGCAGTTTTTCTGCGTTCTCCTGCCACGTAGTATCTTCATCTGTGGCAAGCGTCATAAACAATTTATGTGCTTCTTCGGGTCGCGGCCCCCAAGTGCCAATTACTTCGAGGCTGGATGCGTCCAGGCAAATAAGTTTTGGTATGGAACGGCTTCTGCCATTTGTAAGAAAATCATCCATAATATCCAGATGCTCATCCCTGAGAATGAGCCTGAGCGTGATATTCTCGTTTTGCGAAGCCATCTTCTCGAAAACAGGGACAATCTGAGCGGCATCACCGCACCAGCCTTCTGTAAGCACCAGCCAAATCACCGGTTTTTTAAATTCGGCCAATACGCGTTCCAGATCGGGCAGCAGGCTGATCTGCTTGTCGAGCCGTTTCATCCGGTGCACATTCATCAGCGTGTAGTGAATCATCGCTTCAGAATGATTTTCCCCGGTAGTTTTATTATCTGCAAGGAGCTTGTCAATCAGCTCTCTGTACTCTGCATAGCTGTATGCAGATTGAATCACTTCCGGTGTAATAGCGTCTGATTTTACTTCGGTCATAAGGGGTTATTCAAAATAACTTTTTTAAAACTTCTGTTTGTATCCATTCATAACGGATTGCATTGGATGCAAGCAAGAAAAGGACAAATGAAAGTGATGCTATGAACTTCACCTTCATAACCCTATCGTACTCAGATTCATTTCCTGTTAGGCTTACAATATTCTGACGTATCACCAGCCCCGACAGCGTTCCAACAATCACCAATGCCGTTGCCGGTATAGGATACAAAAAACTCATGGCACTGCTAAAAAGGACCAGCCCTCCGAAGAATGTTACGAGAAAAAAACGTTTCACCATGGCGAGTCCATAGTGTGCAGTAAAGGTGACGTCGCCCCTTTTGCCATCCTCATCCGACTGGTATACCTGGGATACCGGGTAGAGGCTCAGCAAAACAAATGATGCTCCTGCTGCTGCGAGTATCAGAACCGAATCGATGGCCCCGCCCGCTGCCAGGCTTCCGAGCAATACGGAATTGAACCCTGTACTAAATGCGATGGCAACCAGGCTCAGGTGTGGCTTCCCCTTCCACCGAAAAAAGGGCGTTGAATAGAGCCAGAAAAAGATCAGGCTGACGCCATACACCAGGAAATAAACCATACCGACCTGCCATGCCCATATCCATCCGGCGTACATCATCAGAAGTGAGGCAATATGCATCCAGCCTGTCATTTTGGGTGGGTTTTTCAATCCGCCGATGGGGCCCTCGTCTTTATCCCAGTACGAATTGTACGCCGTTGCACCACCAAACAGCAGAACGTGAACATTCAGAAACTGAATCCAGAACTGAGATTCGTTCATGGTTCCCGCCATAAGCCCGCCAAGCAGATAGCCACCCGACAGCAAAAGAAACTGATAGTGCAGCCTGAGGTGAAGAATAAAATGGAATAATTCTCTCAACATGGTTTTCATTTGGCACAGTTTATCGATTTCCATTTCACATGGCAACAGAAGAAATGATATTTTGCGGTAATGTACAGCGCATTTCCCGATATCGATACTGAATTAAACGTACTCAGGAAAGAGGAGTGGACAGAACGTCAGCGCCGCCACCGAACTGAACTGGCCGTGCTGATAGATCCATACCTTGAAAAACGATCGAGGCAGGTTAAAGACCCGGTGCTCGATTTTCTGTTTGAGTATTACCCGTTTCGGCCTTCCCATCTGTTGCGGTGGAGTCCGGGAATTGGCGTGAAGCTTGAAACTCCCCCTGATACCACCCTGCCTGAACTGTCAGAGCTCACCACCGATGATACGGGAGCGTACCTGGATCCGGCTCTATTTCCCAAAAAAAGAATCTCCTCCCTGAACTGGATATTGGGTCTGCTGAAAGAAAGCGGTGACAGAAAACCGTTCTTTGGCTGCTTCGGGATGCACGAGTGGGCCATGGTATATCGCGCCGGCGAGGTTCGGCATGAACAGATTCCCCTGCGGCTACCGGATGATGAGATTGCTGAGTTTGTTGAATCGCGCCCGCTGCTGTGCACTCATTTTGATGCCTTCCGGTTCTTTACCGAAAAAGCACGGCCGATGAACCGGAATGAGCTGAGCCGAGAGAACTTCAGGGCGATGGAACAGCCGGGTTGTGTGCACACAAACATGGATCTTTACAAATGGGCGTTCAAGCTGTATCCATGGATTTCGGGAGAAGTCATCCGGGAAGCATTCTTCAACGCTGTGGAAGCGCGCAGGGTGGATATGCAGGCCAGCCCGTATGATGCCACGGAATTCGGACTGGAACCGATCAAAATCGAAACCGAAGCCGGCCGGAAGGAATACCTCGAGCGGCAGATGGAGATCTTTGAAAACTCACAGCCGGTGCGGGAAAAGGTAATTGAGGGATATGAGAAGGTGCTCGGTTTCGTGGAGTGATTGAGCCTCCTTCAAGCGTGCTTGCACCTTGAAGCGTGGCGTTAATAAGGCCCAAACAACAAAAAGTAGTTTTTTCTCGCTGTGTTGCGCGGAAAGTTCGCAGAGTATCTGCTTTCTAACGATTTGGTTAATAAGAACCTTGAAGCGCCCGAAGGTCCATGAAGCGTTCGGTGATTTGTTTTAGAATCCGACGCTTCAAGG
>PWWL01000231.1 GCA_003561515.1 Balneolaceae bacterium | reverse complement strand
GTTTGTGTTTGGTACGGCCCTCCCACAGGAATGGCCATAATACCACCGGGTTTCAGCTGTTCGATGAGTGGCGGCGGTATGTGGCCCGAAGCTGCGGTTACGATGATCTTATCAAACGGGGCGTGCTCTTCCCATCCGTAGTAGCCGTCTGCAATTTTGGTTTGGATGGTGTTATAGCCCAGCTCTTCGTACAGCTCTTTCGCCTGCCTGCCAAGCGGCTCAATAATCTCAATCGAAAATACATGCGGAGTAAGTTCGGAGAGTACGGCTGCATGGTAGCCGCTTCCGGTACCGATTTCCAGCACCTTGTCGCCCGGTTCAATTTCAAGCATCTCGGCCATATAGGCTACGATGTAGGGTTGCGAGATGGTTTGTCCGTGTCCGATCGGAAGCGGGTTGTTGAGGTAAGCCTGCCTCTGCTGTGCCGGGGCTACGAATCTATGGCGGGGCACCTGCAACATGGCCTCAACTACATCTGCATCCCGGATCCCTTGGTTTATAATACCGGTCCTGACAAGCTGTTCGCGCTCCTCCATCCGCGCATCAAACCGGGGCCGGTCCCACTCGAGTGTGTCGACGGACACTGAAACCGTTACGGAATTTTCCAGTTGAGGGGCATTGACGGTTACCGCTGGTTCACCATCAGCCACCGGAGAGATAAAGTAGATGAGCGCCAATCCTGTACTTACAAGAAGAATTGCCAAATAGTTGTGCAGATTCATAAACGATGCTTTTAAGTTCAGATTTTTTCTGTAACCGTAGATTTTGGCCGGTTCCCGGTAAAGAAAGAATTTAAAGTATCACCATAGATATAACGGGTAGCGGACTCCTTTCATGCCGGAACAGCGTCAAGTCATTTCTTTATCAATTACGTATTGAAATGAGAACTATGCAATAAAATAACGCCTTCCAGATGTGTTGTTACCAATGTAACGAATTCGAATAGCCCAAGCGGAAGCGGCAAGCGGCAAGCGGCATTAGGCCGATACAGGTTGTGCAGTACACCGTCGATCTGCAGGCTGCCGTCGGACGGTAGGCGTGGTTAGTCGTTAATAGTTAATGGTATAATAGAGAATTGTATTTGGTGTCACGTTTAGTTGGGGCAAGTAAATCTCCCCTCCTTACAGTAAGGAGGGGCCGGGGGTGGTTGAGAGGATCATCGACCCGAACTCCTGGTGAGAGATTCCGGTATTATTTAAAAGTGTGATTAAACTGGCTTTTATTCTTGTATCCTAAGGAACCACCCCTAACCCCTCCTTGGAAAGGAGGGGAATTCTTGCTTAAGCTTCACCCTGATTACGTCAGGAAAACCGGTCTGCCAGGCGGTTAATCAGGTATCCGCTTTCCATTAAGGCCTGTGAGGCAAACTTGCCGAAGAAATCGGTAACGGACTCGAATTCACGAATGAATCCTCGTTTGTCATCTTTTTCCACCATTTCCATCAGGGCTTGGTGGTGCTTGAAGAAAGCAAGCAGCAGGTCGCGCCGTTCTTTATTGGCAAATACAATGTCGGCGTAGAGTTCGGCATCCTGAGCGAAGATCCTGCCGGTCATCATCAGTTCGGCACGGTAGATGGGGCTTGAATAATCAAGCATTTCATTCGGGTTCAGGTCGAATTCTTTCATAAATGACCCATGCAGCAGGGCCACAAAGTGCCTGAGACCCTGTACCAGGTGCATCACGTGGTCATGTTTTCCGGGGTCTGCTTCAATGATTCTCATCCCCCAGAGTTCGCACTGCTTTTTGAACCATTCAGCTTTTTCCTGCTCTCTTCCGGCACAAAACACCATCAGCTGCTTGGAAAGATTTGGCACATCCGGTCCGTGCATCGGGTGCAGGCCAACAACCGGGCCGGGATGCGCATCCATCATCGCCTGCAGAGGTTGGCTTTTGTTGCTGGTAAAATCGGCCAGGACGGTCTCCTGTTTCAGTTTCGGAGCAAGCCGTTCAATCACATCAACCGTTACGTTGATTGGTACGGTTATTATCACCATATCAAGTTTAGGTGCCATTTCCTCGAGCTGGTACCAGTTACCCTTGTCGAGGCTGTAGGACACGTGACCGCTGCTTTCGGTGAACTTCCGATATAGCCTGCCCATCCCGCCATCGCCGCCAACGTAGAGTATGTGTTTGGGTTCTTCGGTGGAGCGAGGAAACTTTTCGGCCGACTGCGCAGCACGTGAGGCCGCCATTACCATCCGAAGAAAGTCTTCCGCCCAGTCGGGATCGAGTCCGCGCCGGGATGCCTTTTCCCTGAATGATTCGGTTTTTTGCTCCTCGCGTCCTGCCACAAACACCGGTAACTGATTCTCTACTTTTCTCTTGATTACGTCCTGCACCACTTCCTTGCGTTCCTGAAGCAAGTTGAGGATCTGTTCATCAATGCGGTCGATTTGCTGGCGCTGTTCTTTTAGCTGGTCTTTGTCGGACATAAGTAAAATCGATATTGGCTTTTTAAGTGGTGTGAGTCGGAAATTGACCGGAACATTCTGTATCGGAAAAAAGAAATAAAGGTAGCTGAATTGACGCAAAAATGTGTAATAGCAGAATGATTTGTCCGGGATCTGTTTTATTCAAACCAACAGGTAGTTATCTTGCGAAAATATGTCTCAATTCAAACTTCACTCCCCATGGGAGCCGGCAGGCGATCAGCCGAACGCCATCAAAGAGCTCACCGAGGGCATCCGGCAAAACGATAAATTTCAGACTCTGCTGGGCATTACCGGCTCAGGCAAGACCCGCACCGTAGCCGGCGTGATTGAAAACGTGCAGAAGCCGACGCTGGTGATGAGCCATAATAAAACCCTTGCAGCACAGCTGTACCGGGAGCTGAGTGATTTCTTCCCCGAAAACCGGGTGGAGTTTTTCATCTCCTACTACGACTACTACCAGCCCGAAGCCTACATTTCGGCACAGGATAAATACATCGAAAAAGATCTCTCCATCAACGAGGAGATCCAGCGACTGAGGCTCCGGGCCACGAGTTCGCTGCTTTCGGGCAGAAGGGATGTGATCATCGTATCGTCCGTAAGCTGTATTTACGGTATCGGGTCACCCTCGGAATACGAACAGCTGATCATACAGCTGAAAACCGGGCAGGAAATTCCGCGAAACACGCTGCTCTACGATCTTGTGGACCTGCACTACACGCGAAGCGATCACGAATTTCGCCGCGGCACATTCCGGGTAAGAGGCGATGTTGTGGATATCTATCCTGCCTACTCGGAAGAAGGTTTGCGCGTGAGCATGTGGGGGGATGAAATTGAGAAAATGCAGGTGTTTGATGTAGACAATGGCAACATCATTGATGAGGTCGACGAATTCCGTATCTATCCTGCGTCACATTATGTAACCACGCAGGGACGGCTTGAGGAATCCATTCAGCAGATTCGGGACGAGATGCACTGGCGTGTTGATGTGCTGCAAAGTGAACAGAAATTTCTGGAGGCAAAGCGGCTTGAGCAGCGAACCCTTTTTGACATCGAAATGATGCAGGAGATCGGCTACTGTTCGGGAATTGAGAACTATTCGCGGTATCTGAGTGCGCGAAAACCGGGTGAGCGTCCCTACTGCCTCATGGACTACTTCCCGGATGATTACCTGCTGGTTGTGGATGAAAGCCACCAGACCGTACCGCAGATCGGTGCGATGTACGGCGGCGACCGCTCCCGGAAAATTGAGCTGGTGGAGCACGGGTTCCGCCTGCCGTCGGCGCTGGACAACCGTCCGCTCACATTCGAGGAGTGGGAGACGATGATCAGCCAGGCCATCTTTGTAAGTGCGACTCCCAGCGATTACGAGCTTGAAAAATCGGGAGGTGTGTACGTGGAGCAGATCATCCGCCCAACCGGGTTGATGGAGCCCGAAATTGAGGTACGCCCGCTGGATACACAGGTAGATGACTTGCTCGAAGAGATCCGCCTGCGCGCTCAGAAAAATGAGCGGGTGCTTTGCATCACACTAACCAAGCGTCTCAGCGAAGAGCTGAGTGAATACCTTAAAAACCTCGGCATCCCGGCCGCTTACATGCATAGCGAACTGGATGCTATGCAGCGTGTGGAGGTTCTCTATAAATATCGGCGCGGTGATTTCAAGGTACTGGTCGGTATCAACCTGCTTCGTGAGGGAATCGATATTCCGGAGCTGAGCCTGGTTGCGATTATGGACGCTGACAAGGAGGGTTTCCTTCGTTCGGAAACATCCCTGTTTCAAATCGTGGGACGCGCCGCACGGAATGTGGAAGGCAAGGCGATTTTGTATGCCGACAAAATCACCAGGAGCATGAAAAAGGTGATTGATGAAACCAACCGGCGCCGCCGGGTTCAGCAGGAATACAATGAAAAACACGGCATCACGCCTCAAACCATCCAGAAAGAGCTGAAACCGCTGGTGGATCCTGCACTGATCTCCACACAGGATTTTACACTGGACAAGCAGCCTGATGAAGCGGAACAGGATTACCTGGAAGTAGTGAAAGTAGCTGAAGAAGGCATTCAGTACAAAGCCAACCCTGCCATGAAGGAAGTAACCTTTGAAAGCAAGGAGAAGTTTTTGGATTATTTACGCGAATCGATGCTTCAGTCGGCCAGAAATATGGAATTTGAAGAAGCCGCGCGAATTCGCGATCAAATTGCTACATTAGAGAAGGAACTCTGATCGAAATATCCCATGAGCAATAAACTTGATTTCTTTAAAACGTTTGTAAAAGACAAAGATGTAGCCTCTATCGTACCCACTTCGCTTCGATGCGTAAAAAAAGTTTGTACCAATATCGACTTCACCGAAGACATCACACTGGTGGAATACGGACCCGGCAATGGCGTGTTTTCCGAATATATCCTGGAGCAGATGAGCCCCGGGTCGCGGCTTATACTGATTGAGGCCAATGAGGATTTTGCTCTAATGCTCAAAAAGAACATTCAGGATCCGCGCGCCGAGATTCATAATATTCTGGCCGGCGACGTGGAATCGATTTTGAATCCGGACGATATCGGTAATGTGGATTATGTACTATCGGGTATTCCGTTTTCATTTCTGAAAAAAGACCGAAAAAAAATTGTTCTTGAGGCCACCAAGCGCATTCTGAAACAGGGCGGAAAATTCCTTGCCTACCAAACCAGCGGCCATCTCAAAAAGCCCGTAAAGGAAGTATTCGGCAACCTGGAAACCGATTTCGAGCCTCTCAACATACCTCCATATTTGATTTATAAGGTTGTGAAGAATGGGGTTTAAGAGATCTTAGTCTTGAGTCTTGAGTCGTGAGAGGAAAAATTTTAAAAGGCTTCTTTTCTATAACTATTTTTGACATCACATCACCTTATGGAACATGGCATTGCTAACATTTGGGATCTCACGACTCAAGACTCATGACTCGCGACTCAAAACAGTCCAATAAAATCATCCCGCCCGAAGTGCTGCTTAACGGCTATCGTCAGGGCATTTTTCCGATGAGTGAGCAGAGGGACGACGATTCTGTGGGCTGGTACTCTGCCAGGCTCAGGGGTATTATTCCGATCGAGGAATTCAGAGTGTCGAAAAACGTGCAAAGAATCATAAGGCAGAAGCGATTTGAGTGCAGGATCAACACTTGTTTTCGCAGAGTTGTGGAAGAGTGCGCCAATCGTGAAACTACCTGGATCTCGGATCTGATCATCAACTCATTCGAGGTTCTGCACATGTCGGGACATGCACACTCAGTTGAGATGTACAATAAAAACAAAGATTTGGCCGGCGGACTGTACGGTGTTACACTGGGCGCGGCCTTTTTTGGCGAATCTATGTTCAGGCAGGAAAAAGAGGCCGACAAAGTTGCACTCTGGCACTGTCACCAAATACTCAAGAAAAACGGCTTCGAACTTTGGGATACACAGTTCTACACCGACCACCTGGCGCAGTTTGGCTGCGTGGAAATATCGGCAGATGAGTATAAAGAACGTCTGACCCGCGCCTTAAAAAGAAGGGCCGTTTTTAAAAACGGAAGATAGCGTCGTGTAAAGTAAACCGGCCACCATCACAGTTTCTTTAGCGGCCGGCAATGCCATTGTTCTTCAGTCTTTCATTCCCAAACAGGCTTGTGCAGCGGCAAGTCTGGCTACAGGCACCCTGAAAGGTGAACATGAAACGTAATCGAGTCCTTGCTGATAACAGAAAGCTACGCTTCCAGGCTCACCGCCATGCTCGCCGCAGATCCCAACCTTAAGATCACTTCGGGCTTCACGTCCTCGTTTTGTCCCCAGTTCTACCAGCTGGCCCACACCTTCGATATCGAGCACCTGGAATGGATCGGCCTGCAGAATCCCTTCACTCAGGTATTCTCCGAGAAACTTCCCTGCGTCATCGCGGCTGTAGCCAAAGGTCATCTGAGTGAGGTCGTTGGTGCCAAACGAGAAGAATTCAGCATCTTTTGCAATCTGGTCGGCTACAAGAGCAGCACGCGGTATTTCAATCATCGTGCCAACACGGTACTCAACCGAATCGTTAAGCTCATCAAACAGATCAGAAGCAGTGTTATCTATGACCAGTTTCTGACTTCGGAACTCTTGAGGCGTACCGATAAGAGGAATCATAATCTCAGGAATCACCTCAATTCCCTCTTTCTTCAGAGTAATTGCGGCGTCAAGGATGGCGCGGGTTTGCATTTCCGTTATCTCGGGATAAGTGATTCCCAGCCTGCATCCTCTGTGGCCAAGCATTGGGTTAAACTCTCTAAGCAGCCTTACCTTCTGCACAAATTCGAATTCGCGAACACCCAACTCTCCGGCTACTTTTTTTACTTCGTCGGGCTCATCGGGAAGGAATTCGTGAAGCGGCGGATCGAGCAAACGAATGGTGACAGGTTTGCCTTTCATTACTTTGAAGATGTCAATGAAGTCCTTTTTTTGAAAAGGCAAAAGCTCCGCAAGAGCATCCTTACGCTGCTCCTGAGAATCAGAAACGATCATTTTACGAATGGCCCTGATTCGCTCCTCCCCAAAGAACATGTGCTCCG
The DNA here is from genome assembly GCA_003561515.1 of Balneolaceae bacterium. Taxonomy (GTDB): domain Bacteria; phylum Bacteroidota; class Rhodothermia; order Balneolales; family Balneolaceae; genus Rhodohalobacter. The sequence continues at coordinate 2,696 of PWWL01000231.1, read as the reverse complement.
TGCGACAAAGTCCGATGCCTTCAGCTCCAAACTCGAGTGCCTTGGCAGAATCTTCAGGTGTATCCGCGTTGGTCCGTACCTGCATATCACGATATTGGTCTACCCAGTCCATAAATCGACGGTAGTTGTCATCAAGTTCCGGCTTTACGACTTCTTTTTCTCCCTCGTAAACCTTGCCATTAGTTCCGTCTATAGAAATCCAGTCTCCTTCACGTATGGTAGATCTCCCATTAGTAAAAGAGCCCCGTTGATAATTGATATAAATATCGCCGCATCCGGCAACACATGGCTTACCCCACCCACGTGCCACTACAGCTGCGTGGCTGGTCATGCCTCCCCGGGATGTAAGAATTCCTTCAGCCGCCGACATACCGCCTACATCTTCGGGACTGGTCTCAATTCTGACAAGAATCACAGGATTCCCATTCTGGGCAGCTTCTTCTGCTTTTTCGGAGCTGAACACAACTTGCCCTACTGCTGCCCCGGGTGATGCAGGCAACCCTTGTCCGATGATTGAACCGGAATCGACATTTTTTTCGTCTATTTGCGGGTGAAGCAGTTGATCGAGATGTCCCGGTTCCACGAGCACTTTTACTGCACGCTCACGATTTACAATTCCTTCGTCGACCATGTCTGTGGCTATTCGGATTGCCGAATGGCCCGTTCGCTTACCTGATCGGGTCTGCAGTATGTAAAGAGTTCCTTTTTGAATGGTAAATTCAATGTCCTGCATATTCCCATAATGCTGCTCAAGATTTCTCCCGATTGAATACAATTCATCGTAGGAATCAGGCATCACTTCCCTGAGTGCATCAATGTCTCTTGGCGTGCGAATTCCGGCTACAACGTCCTCGCCCTGTGCGTTAATGAGAAACTCTCCATACAGCTTATTTTCGCCGGTTGATGGATTGCGCGTGAAGCAGACACCGGTCGCACTATCATCTCCCATATTTCCATATACCATGGCCTGTACATTTACAGCCGTGCCAAGCAGGCCCTGAATGTGATTGATACGCCGGTATTTAATAGCTCTCGAACTGTTCCATGAATTAAAGACCGCATTAATGGCTTTTTCCAGCTGTTCATACGGATCGGAGGGAAACATATAACCGGTTGCTTTTCGATACACTGCTTTGTATCTGTCAGCCAAATCCATAAGCTGATTTTCATCCAGATCTGTGTCTTCTGTGACGCCGGCTCTTTTTTTCAGCTCTTCGAGAGCGTGTTCAAATAAATCGTGTGAAATCCCCATAACCACACAGCCAAACATATCGATAAACCTGCGGTAGCTATCATAGGCAAATCGTTTATTTCCGGTATGCCGAACCAGCGCTTCAACGGTTTTGTCGTTAAGCCCCAAATTCAAAACCGTGTCCATCATACCCGGCATGGAGACTGCAGCACCCGAACGAACTGACAACAGAAGTGGATGTTCGAAATCACCGAAACCGGTATCCATCTGTTTTTCAATAAATTCAACACCGGTTTTTACTGCCCCTTTCATCGTAGATGGCCAGGCACCATTGTTACTCGAATAATATTCACACGCTGTGGTAGAAATCGTAAAACCGGCAGGCACTGGCAAGCCAATCATACACATCTCCGCAAGGTTGGCGCCTTTACCGCCGAGCAGTTGTTTCATGTCTCTGTTCCCCTCTGCCGATCCTGCCCCAAAAGTAAATACATACTGTTCTGTTGTCCCTTTGCTCATATCAAGCTCCTTTACTAATTGAATTATTTGGTCTTCTTTTATAATTGTTGGTCAACAACAAGTTAGTATGCCGAATATATGCTGCAGTGTAAATAGGGCTATCCCTGATTGCGCTCCACAGGCATGCTCAGTAAGTAAAATATCCTCTTCTTGGATGCAATAGATCCCATCCCTATTTTATGCGCGACTTACCAGAAGTCAGCAACCAAACGCATCCTGACGCCATGAAATTTAAAATGCCTCATACGCTCACCCTGCTCTTCTTTTTGATGGTAGCGGCTTTGGCAGCAACATGGATCATCCCGCAAGGATCATTTCAGACAGAAGTTATTGAAGGACGCGAGGTGGTTGTACCAGGTACATTCGAGGTAGCAGATGAAGGCGACTTCCTGAGTCCCATCACGCTTTTTACTGCTATCCCAAGAGCTTTTGCAGATGCTCAGGGCATCATCTTCTTTCTTTTCATCATTGGGGGTGTGCTGGCAGTAATCCGGAAAACAGGCGCCATTGATGCACTGCTCGGGCGCCTGCTCGAAAATCTCGGTGGCAGACCGGGCACACTTATCTTTATCACCGTCTTTGTATTCGCACTGGCTTCGAGCGCGATGGGTGCATCGGCCGAATACATACCTTTCGTTCTGATTCTTGCCGCACTTTGCCGAACCATGAATATGGACACGATGACGGCCGTTGGCATCATCGTTGCCGGTTATGGAATCGGATACGGGGCGGCTGCTTTTAACCAGTACACGGTAATTGTTGCACAGGGTGTTGCAGGACTGCCCACATACTCGGGCTGGGAAGTGAGAATGGGCATTCTCCTGCCTTTTGTGCTCATCGGTACGCACCACATTTACAGTTACTCCCGGAAAGTACAGCGCGATCCGTCACTCAGCCTGATGGCGGGTATTGCGCCGCCCGATGCAGGTGCACCACCCAAAACCTATCCGAAACTTACAGCGGTTCACGTAACCATTCTGATCTC
>PWWL01000261.1 GCA_003561515.1 Balneolaceae bacterium | reverse complement strand
CCTCTGATCATCCTGTGCTCGTGATCTGCCATTTGGATTTGATCTAAAGAGAAACTGCTCTTTTCAACCGGGTAATAAATCGATCGAATATAGCTGCCATACGCATCATATTTTTTAATCAAAAAGTCTTCTGTCCACGCCGTAAGAAAAGTTCCTGAACGGGTAATTGACACCAGGGAACTACGGTTGAAAGGTTTGGTAATAGGTATCGCCCACCCTTCGCGTTCAGGTAGGAAATAACGCACATGCCTGTCAACTTTCAGAAGTTTTGCAGGGTTTACAGTTCCACATCTTTCAAGCAAATAATAATAAATATGCCTGCCATCCATCTCTTCGTTTAAAGAAGACATACCCACCTCTAAAACCATCTTTCCATTTTCCAAAAGCACAAGATCTGTTCCTCTTGCAATGGCAGAAATTTGGCTTGCACGGGTAGCTTCTGTAAGATTAATGATTTCTTCCCTGGTTTTTTCAAAACTATCCAGTGAGTAGATAGCAAATTTTTGCAGTCTTGGATCAAGAAGTATCAACTCATTATCTAAAATATCTAAAGAACCAATTGCTTCGAATTCTCCGGGTCCCTGTCCATAGCTGCCGATCGTTCTCAGGTAACTCCCGTCAGCATTAAAAAGATAGACACCCAAATTCCCCGGTCTACCCGAAACAATGTACACCCTGCCCTGGCCATCCACGGTAAAATTGAAAATGTTCCCGCTCATAAACAGATCTTCGCCAGACTCAAATATAGTCTGTCGGGTCAACACGACTGTGTCTGCTTCCTGATCAAGAATAGAATGGGCCTTAAGGTTTTCAAGCTCAAGAACATGATCCGGGATGTCATCGAGAATTCGGATGTGATCAGGTTCTCCGGTATTGTTTTCCGAACCTGAACAGGCTGTGGTTATTAGTACCAGCAGGAATGCCAAGCTCCTAAAAGTTCGGTTGGAAACGAGGCTAAATCCGGAAACCTCCGTGATATTCCGTGTCTCCCTGGCAAACCTGCAGATTCCCGATTTCATCGCACCTCCCTGAATTCCATCCGGTACTTCACAACATACTCAATATCGGTTTCTTCATCTATCTCTTTGGCGTAGAGATACCCGTTTTTAATGTCGAATATCGTTTTATTTCGTGGACGTTGCAGCTTGGCCAGCAATTCTCCTGATTCGCCAAGAATCCACCATTCGTACACCTTCCGCTGAGGGTCCATAGGCACTGCTGCCCAGATTCGGTTATAATCATCCACCTTCAAAAGATCAATAATTGGGTTTGATTCCGGCAGTTTTTGATCGTATTTGTCTATTGCTCTTAATACATCATCACGGTCAAAAAAAGGAGTCGGAGTGTGATAACTGAGATCAAACGCTGAACCTGTTACCGGATAATAAATGGCAAATTGATAATCACCATTGGCATCATGTTTTCGGATTAAAAAATCGTGATTCCACGCTGAGTAAAGTGCCCCATCATCAGACGTATAAGTGATTGTAGTCCCCATAAACGGTGTTGGCATTAATCCCCCCATTTCTCCCTGAGCCCTGGGACTGGATTGAAATTCAACAGGTTCAAAGTCCAATGTATTGCCTTCACTATCCATCAAAAGGTAGATCACTTTTTGCCAATAGGTATCGGATACTCTCTGCGAGAAGCTTACCTGATAATTGCCATCATTTCTGGGTAAAATGAGCCCTAACTGCAGGCCCCGAACGGCTTCATGATTTCGGATTTCCAGCTGCTCAATCATCATGGATCGCACGAAAGAGTAATCGTCTGTATTGTAGATGTTTAAGCGTTGGTTTGTAATATCCCGAGCGAACACTTTACCAGCACTGGCTTGCACGCTGATTACAAAGCCGAACTCTCCGGGTCCTCTTCCCGGGCCTCCAATTTGCGTGTGATAGGTTCCATCAGCATTGTAAACGTAAATTGAATGTTCGTGATTTGTGTTCGCATTATGGATAATGACTCTTCCCCGATCATCTTCAACGGCACCATAGAGAGTTGTTAAATAAGGCTCACCTGTTTCACCAAAGGCTTGCTCAGGGATGAGTTCTATTGAATAGCGCGGTTCCGAATCACCCGGAAAAATCGTCAGGTTTTCAAGCTCACGGATGTGCTCCGGGATTTCATCGAGGATTCGGATGTGATCCGGTTCTCCGGTATTGTTCTCCGAACCTGAACAGGCTGTGGTTATTAATGCCAGCAGGATGATCGCGCCCCGAAAGAGTTGGTGAGAAACGAGGTTAAACCCGGAATTCACTGTGGCAAATAAAAATTCATTTTCAGTCATCTGTATCCCCGATTTCAACCCTATACCTAACCACCTGCTGCAGGCCTGTATCTTCATCTGTTTGGCGGGTATATACATAACTGTTCTTTATCACTTCAATGGGCTCGTCCCGGGGCAGATCGAATCGCGCGATGAGTTCGCCGGATTGATCATCCAGTACCCACCACTTGGTTTCCTCTGGTGGCTTTGAGTTTACAGAAACCCAGATCCGGTTCACATCATCTATAAGCAGATGGCGCGATACAGGTTTATAATCGGGAAAACGGACCTCCCTTCTCGCACGGTTGGTCAGCTCGTTATCCGCACCGTCGAACGATGCGGCGGGGTCGTATGCAATTCGCTCAACCGGGTAATAAATTGAGTGAAGCGGTTCTCCGTTTTCGCTGTGTATCTCCAGAAGGAAGTGTTCGGGCCACATCACAATCAGCCTGCCGTCGGCGGTAACCCCTGTAAGCAGAGAAGGAAAAAAATCGACCGGGGTGGCAGTCATCCTCGGCCCCAGAACCATCATGATGTGGTATGATGAGGTTCTCTCAAACAGTGAGGGTTCAACAAGATCGCCGGAGTTGTTCATTTCGTAGAAACGACTGCGGTTTTCTACTGCTTCCCAGCCGGTAACAGGATCCGGTATCACTGTACTCATTGCGTCGATCAAAAACCGATGTCCGGGCTGTTTGTGAATTCCCCTCACGTATATACTGGCCAGTTCATCGATCTCCAATAGATTCCCTCCAATAGGAATCGCTCCCTCAAACTCTCCTGTCTCTGCCTGAAAAGCCGACATTCGACGCAGAATACTGTCGTAAACCCAAAGTGTTATATTATCAGCCAACATGTGAGAAATCTGCCTGAATTCCCCCGGCCCATCGCCGCTTCTACCGATCGACCTGAGATACTCACCATCAGCAGAGAAAACCTTAACATCCATCTGCTGCCTGTCTGCAATGTAGACGCGGTCTGCCCCATCCACATCTACAAAAATGGGTTCTCCCAGCAACAGGTCGTCCCTCTCCCCAAAAGTGAGGTCCTTGTGCAGCAAGAGCTTTCCTGCAACTCGAATATCCTCTTTTGAAAAGATGGATAGATTTTCCATTCCGAGAATTTCTTCCGGTAGATCGGGTTTTGTCCCATTCCCGCAACCGAACAACATCAACAGAACCATCACTGCCAGACATGGCTTCCGGAAATTTCTGTGCGTGATTTTTAATATCGGACTCAACATTTTGAATTGTCTTGCTATAACGAAATGATCTTTAAAGTTCTGTTGATAGTTATCCCGCTAGGCTCAAAGAAGGCGTCATGGACAGATCTGATGTCATTCACTGAACTCCACCCGATACCTCATCACCTGCTGCAGGCCTGTTTCTTCATCAGTTTGGCGGGTATATACATAGCCGTTCTTTATCACTTCAATTGGTTCATCCCTCAGCCATTCAAATTTGGTGATCAGCTCGCCGCTTTCTTCAAGCACCCACCATTCGTAGATATCAAAATCTTCTACGATTGTGGAAACCCACAGGCGATTTTCGTCGTCGATCAACAAATCATTCAGGGCGGGCCAGCTATCGGGAAGGTTGTCGGCTGCCCTGATCATATTCAGTGCCACATCATCACCCTGGTAACGGTCAAGGCGGGTCATGTCAATTTTTTCATACATGCTTATAAGCTCGCTTCTTGTCACCGGTACCTTTTCATAGGGATGTTGAATCACTCGAATATGTTTGCCATCAGGATCAAAAACATCAATTTTAAATTCATCTGTTCTAACAGCATATAAGTGATCATGGTCAGAAATGGCAAGCACCGATTTTCCAAAAAATGGGAATGAAAATGCATGATTACCTACTCCAGTATACCTATAAACCAGGTAGGTTAGATCCTTCTGTTTAATAACCGGGCCGGAAATGATGTTCCCATCGATATCGTGTAGATAGTATCGAATCATCCGTTCTTTTTCATGATATTCATGCGATTGAATGAATGTATAAGCCACAAGACGTTTTCCGTCGTTACGAGGATACACCCATCTTGGATAATATTTTTCAAACTCCTCATCGAAATTCCCCTTATTCTCGACTTTGAGATTTACCGTATGTAATAGTGATAAATCATCAAGCATAAATTCGTGATACCTGTGTATATACTTACCATCCCCATCTGTTACAAACAACCTGTTCGAATTTACGCTCATTTGCGTACTGGATGATACAATCAGGAATTCTCCCGGACCCCGTCCCTGTCGACCCAGAGATTTAAGATAGCTGCCATCGGGATTATATACATGAATGGTTACAAGATCTCTGTCCGCAATAAATACCCGACCCATACCATCCACTTCCACTGATGATATTCTACCGAGAATAACTTCATCCGTATCACCAAAAACCTGCTCCCGCACTAATGTAAGTGTGTCAGCGGCTTCAATATCTGCGTAAGAGTAGATCGTCACGTTTTCCATTTCCAAAATGTGCTCCGGTGCCCGGATATCATCGTCAGCCCCAGAACAGGCTGCGGTTATTACTACCAGCAGTAATGCCAAGCCCCGAATGAGTTGGTGAGAAACCCGGTTAAACCCGGAATTCTCTGTGACAAATAAAAATCCATTTTCAGTCATCTGTATCCCCAATTTCAATCCTATACCTAACCACCTGCTGCAGGCCTGTATCTTCATCTGTTTGGCGGGTATATACATAACCGTTCTTTATCACTTCAATTGGTTCATCCCTCAGCCATTCAAATTTGGTGATCAGCTCGCCGCTCTCTTCAAGCACCCACCATTCATAAATACTCATATCTTCCACTGTGGTGGCAATCCAAATACGATCTTGGCCATCAATTTTCATGTCTGTCAGAACCGGCCAGTTTTCTGGCAGATCGAGTAGTAAATCCATTAGTTCCAGATTTCTATCTGAAACGTTTGCTTCAACTGCCTTTTCTTTTGTTAATGGTATTTTGTTGAGCGGGTAGAAAAAAGCACCCTGATAATCACCGTCTGGACTATATTTTTTAACCAAAAAATCGTCTGGTTCTGCTAAATGGATGCTATCATCATTTGAAAAACCGTGAAATACTTTCCCGAAAAAAGGTTCTCTATGTTGAGTAGAAATACCGTTACTCGATCGTATTTCTCTAATATATGAGAGGAGCTTCTTTGTTATTCTCCCGTTTTTGTCTAAAAGGTAATGATTAACCCTCATTTCCCTGTTTCCAAAACGTTGAATTCTTTCTGTAGTCGCATTCATTATAAATTCAGCAATGTAGGCACCATCTCCCCTGACAAATAGGTTATCTATTAATGGAAAAGCTCTTGCCAGTTCCTTGTAGTTGCCTCTATTTTCGGCTAAGCGAACCGTTTTTTTAATTTTCAGGCTGTCGAGTGAAAAAATATGTACTCTATGTTGATTAGCATCCAGGGCATACAAAGTATGATCGTGGATTTGTACATTTCGGATCCACCAAGAGAATTCTCCGGGGCCTCTCCCGGAGCCACCAAATTGACCTGCTAGACGACCGTCAGATTCAAAAGCATAGATAACCGTTTGTCCTACATCGGCAATATAAACCCGTTTCAGGCTATCCACGGCCACTTCTCCCATTCTTCCAATTACGACCTCACCGGAATCGCCATACACGGCATCTTTCATAAAAGAAATTCTTTTTGCAGGTGCCGTATCCGCAGAATAGACGGTAAGATTTTCCATTTCCAAAATGTGCTCAGGAACCCGGATATCATCATCAGCCCCAGAACAGGCTGCGGTTATTACTACCAGCAGTAATGCCAAGCCATGAATGAGTTGGTGAGAAACCCGGTTAAACCCGGAATTCTCTGTGACAAATAAAAATCCATTTTCAGTCATCTGTATCCCCAATTTCAATCCTATACCTAACCACCTGCTGCAGGACTGTTTCAACTTTAATTCTTGATTGCAGAGTTTTAATTAACATTGAAAAGGCACAATGGCTTATCGGTGCAGAAAAATTGGATGTTTTATTCAGGATTTCTGGAATCTTCAGATTTCTGCATAACACAATGAATATGTTAGAAATAAAAAACCAGGATTTCAGCCTCTTTGGTTATTGTTATGAATCGATTTCGGATCGTGTCAACTTCAAACACAGGCAATAATCCGGCTTCTGACGAAAGCTGGTAACGGGCCTGCAATTCGCCATTTTCATTGAATTTATGTATCCACATGGGTAATTCGGACGTGGTATACGTTGAGAGGTAGAGGTCACCTGCCTTTGTGCTGATACCTCGGGTGTATGCAAAAAAAGGAATGATTGCATCTGCCTGCCTTAAAATAGTTGAAGCCGTACTGAAGTAACTATTTCTGATCTCCTCACTTTCAGTCAAGCTGCTGACATCTGATTGCCAGATTACCTCATTTTGTACAAGGTTGATTTTTGACACGTGTAAACCGGCAAAGTTTATAAGAAACAAGTCTTCGTCATTTCCCTTGCTGGAAACCGGAAAAGCTGTTTTGGTAAGTAGCTCCGGAAGTTCTCTTTGGGAAATGGCTCTCCTCATCTTTTCATAGTTCAACTCCGGTATTCCACCGGCCGGAATCTCCCCGATCCCGCCAGATGTACTTCCTTCCAGATCAGTAATTGTATAAAGCCATGTTTCATCCAAAATAGATGGAATCAACAGGGTATTGGGGTCAGTCATATATGGAATCGACATTGTGTTTGCTGCAAACAGATTCTCAACATAAGTCAGATCAGGAGCGGGAAGTGGAGGAAGAGGCGGAAATTGCAGTGTTCCTGCAGGCTCATACGTAAACATCTCCGTATATCGATAATGCCCGTTTGAATCAAAATGATATTGATGAATTGCAAAACCAAAATCATCTATTAATAAAACGTTCTCTCCAAACGATGCGAATCTTCCTACCCTTTGATATTCTCCGGGTCCTTGCCCGCGTTTGCCAAATTCATTTACCTGATGCCCATCTCCGTCAAATACTTTTACAACTCCAAGCCGGCTGTCATACACAAGCAATTCATCCCAATCGGTAATCTTCAGCTCCATAGGGCTTACCAGGTTGTTGTCCTCGTAATGAATCAATATTTCCGGATCATCGAGGGTAATAACCTCAGCCGCTGTCACTGCATCCCGAACATCTGACGTACATGACACTGCAACCAGAATGAATAGAAACAGGCAATTAACAGGAATGCATTTACTACAGGGGGTATTCGAACGCTGGCTTCTTTTCATGGAACAGGCAAATTGGTCAGGAATACGCAATCAACTTAACTATTGCAGTAGTATCGTAGATAAGAAATAGAATACCTGACTGCAAATCAAATTTTTTCAAAGTGCTAACTCAAAGTGGTATAAACCCCGGACAAGTGAACCCTCAAAAAAAGCACGAGCCTTTGAATAGCTGATCAAAATCACGGAGGCAATTGGATTACTTCGCAGTCGTATCCTGATTCTGTTTAATCCCTGTTCTCCCGTATTCTAAGGCTGAACTCCCCGCTGTCCCGGTACTTCGCTGCAAGCTCATTCACGGCGAATGCACTCCGCACCTCGCCGATATCCGTCAGCTCTGTTTGAATCACTCCTCTTCGCAGAAGCAGGCGGTCGGAGAAACCAGGCAGCAAAATCTGTGGATGGTAGCGCCAGAAGCGCTGCTCCGTGGTTTCGGAAGCGGCACGGGCCAGGTTGGTGGTGCAGGTGCTGGTGAAGGTGTTGTAAAACTCCGGCCTCTCCCTGAGAGCATTGGCCCGTTCCAGCATCGAAACAAACAGCTTCTGCAGGCTTTCCTGTCCTATCTGAACCGGATAGAGATAGACAGGATTTTCCCGGTAATTGGCCCGCAGACCGATCACATCACGCTCGTCGGCGATCACGTACATCAGCTCGAACTCCCGCAGCAGACCCCGAAGCGGGCTGTAGGTTTCGCCGGCTTCTCTACGTATTTCTACGGAGATTGCAATCCAGGTGCTATCGGCAAACCCAAAGGATAACAGGGTGTGTGCAAACCCCGGAAAGCCGTCCAGCACTTCCACCATATAGTCGAGCGAGGTGAGTTCGGATATGCGCACCGTGCGGTCGTAGTACGCCACATCAAAATCGGCGGGTGTGCGGTACCTGGCATTGCGGATATTGCGGATGGCAACTTCATCCCCGTTAAACACGGCGTAAGCCGGCAGTTCCTGATCGGGACTCCAGACCCTGTCATTCGATGGGGTTTTAAGCCAGAGCGACAGCAGAAAAACAGATCCGGCCAATAGAAAAAGCCCGGCCGCAATCCACCTGTAAAGAGATTTGTTGGGGATGTGTTTCATCATAAACAGAGGGGTTCAGTACGAAGAGGTTCACCTTTGCCCGGATATCTCACCAAGAGATTTTTTCTTCAACGCAGCTGAGGGGAAAATGTCGCAGAAAAACAGACTGTATTTTCCGAAGGCTTAAAATTATGTCACTTAAGAGATAAATAATCATAAAGATATACGCGTTGAGCGGTTGAATTAATAAGTAACATTGAAGCGTCTGTAGCGAAGCGAAAGTCCTTCAATCGTTACGAGTTCGTTGGCAAATAGACGCTTAAAGGGCCTACGGACGCTTTAAGGTCTTTTAACCACTAAACGCGTAAGATATATCATCTTTCACTTTTTTTTGTGAGATATTCGGGTTAGCTGCTCTTCCCTGACCCGACCTGAACAAACAGAAATCCGGCCATAGCCAGGAAAATGCCGTTGCGAACCACCATCTTCCATCCGAACTCGCTGCCGAGAAGGGCCGCCAGGATGGAGCCGCTTTCGGGATCGCCGAAGCAGCCGCAGTCGCCCTCCATGCCGGTGCCCAGTCCGTAGATGGCAAACAGGAAGAAGCTGAAATAGATAAGCGCTGCCACCGGCTTCACCACCTTTCCAAATACGTTCACAATCAGCAGGGTCCCCACGGCAAGTTCCACCCAGGGCAGGAAGTCGATCACCAGCGATTTGATCCCGATGGGAATCCAGGAGATGTAGGCCACCGACTCGAACAGTGCGGAGTTGTCCTGCACTTTAAGCCAGCCGGCAATCAGAAGCATCACTCCGAGAAGAACCCGTACGCCGGTCTGTATCCACGATATGATTCCCTTCTTTTTCATTCCGTTAACTTACGAAGATCTTGTGATTTTATTTTGAAGAAAGAGGAGCAAGCTACAGGCTGCAAGCGGCAAGCTTCAGGCTACAAGATGCAAGCCGCAGGGAACGAGGTGCAGGGAGCAGGGAGCAGGGAGCAGGGAGCAGGGAACAGGGAGCAGGGAACAGGGGAAATATTGCTTCAGGAGTTGCCTATTGCCAACTGCCTACTGCCTACTTTCAGCTAGTACCTGGCAACTGGTAACCGGCAACCCGCAACCGGCATCTTTTTGGATTTAGAACATTAGAGCTTAGGATTTGAAATTTATCGGATTTAGGAATTTGCACCCTGACTCCTACGTTGCCTACTTCCCACTTGCAACTGGTAACTGGTAACCCGCAACCGGCAACCGGCAACTGG
>PWWL01000283.1 GCA_003561515.1 Balneolaceae bacterium | reverse complement strand
CTCAAGGGGAGACTTTCCATTGCCCTCCCGAAAGCGTTCAGGTGGGACACTCTTTTACGAACTCTTATTTCGAACTGTAGTTAAGATACAGATTCACGGGTTAACCTTTCATCACAGCCTCGATCTCCTTGATCTCCTTCGGAACGTCGGTCATGTTTTCAGATCCGGTTTCCGTCACAATCAGGTTGTCCTCAATCCGGATGCCGCCAAAACCGAACAGGGCCCGTACACGCTCTTCATTGAGATAGCGCGCCTGCTCCGAATTTTCCAATGCCGGCCCTAAAAGTGCGGGAATGAAGTAAACTCCAGGCTCAATTGTGATCACCATACCGGGCATCAATTCACGCCGAACCCGGAGGAATTTGATGCCGGGCCGGTCGATCCGCTCCACGCCCTTGGGGTAGCCGCCGACATCATGGGTGTCGAGGCCAAGAAAATGGCCGAGCCCGTGCGGGAAGAAAAGGGCAAAGATACTATGCTCCATCATCTCTTCGATGCTGCCCTTCACAATGCCATGCTCTTTGAGTCCGCTGAGAATGATACGACAGGCGCCAAGGTGCAGCTCTTCCATTTTAACTCCGGGTTTTACAAGCTCAATGCTTTTGTTAAGCGCGTCCAATACCACCTGGTAGATGGCAGCCTGGTCTCCACTGAACCTTCCGTTTGCAGGATAAGTGCGTGTAACATCGGAAGCATAACCGTCTTTCTCGTAACCTGCATCGATCAGGTAGAGGTCGCCATCGTTTATTCTCTTATTGTTTTCAACATAGTGAAGAATGGCACTGTTTGTACCACCGGCGTGAATACCATTGTATGCGGGCTGAAGCAGTCCGTGTTTTGCCTGATGAAAATCAAACAGAGCTTTAGCCTCATACTCAAACATCCCCGGCTTTATCGCTTTCATAACTTCGAGATGGGCAATGTTGTTTACGCGCGCAGCTTCACTCATCAGCTGCAGTTCGTGGTCGGTCTTGATACAGCGGCAGTACGTTATAGCGTCCTGCAGCGTCTCGGTTTCCACGGAAAAATCGCGGTTCAGATCCTCTATGAATTCAGCCTGCTCTTCATCGAGACAGTAAATCACGTCAGGCTTTAGCTGGTTCAGTACCCTGAGCAGATCATTGGTTTCGTGGAGGTGGTCGGGAGAATACTCTTCCCGGATTTCAGCAGCCGATTTGATACGCCCGTGCCAAACGGCAAACTGAGCGTCCCGTTTGGGGTGAAAGAGGTGAAACTCGCCCGACCCGATGTCGAGCAGGGCATGGTATTCGGGTTCATTTACCCCCGTGATGTACCAAAAGTTGCTCTCCTGACGGAAGGGGAACTCATAGTCGGTGCCATACCGGTACATATTCTCGGCGCCCTTCAGATAAATAACGCCCTCCTGGTTTTCTTCAAAAAGTGATAAAAGCTTTTCCCGGTGCAGTTGTGATGACATATTGATAAACGTTTGGAGGTCAGTATTCAGATGTTTTATGAATTTAGCAGTTGAAAGGCTCAATCAAAAAATGTGATCAGAAAATTCGGCAGGTTTTCGACCACGGCCGGATTGAAGATTTCTGAGAAGAGCGGCAGCTTTTTGTGGGCATCGATTCTTTTCTGTTCCCGGCCTGAAAACAGCACGGCAGAACCGACTGCCCTTTCATAGAGCTTGTGCAGGTCGATAGCGAGAAAGCCGGTATTTTGTCCCGACTCGTTCAGAACGGCAACAAGAAAGGAGGGCGCCAAAGGTGAGCCGATAAAGGTCATGGCCAGCCGTGAATCATCGGAGAGTTGAGCCACTCTGTAAAAGTGATTCACACCCATTTCCAAAAATGGAGCACTGAAGTCGAGGTAGGTTCGCGACCAGTCGGGTACATCTCCCCAAAAGAGGTTACAGCAGTCAGCAATCCGTTGGGCTTGTTTTTCCGGTGTGGTGGATGAAATAAATCCGCGATCCGCCCACCAGGCGGAATCACGGAAAAGCTGAGAAACCTCGGCCGTTTCATTGAGCGGTGACCCGGCAGCTGTGGCACGTTGATCGGCTATCCGGTACCAGAAATCATTCACGCCGTTTGTAAGGCAGATATAGTTTGCCCCTACTGCGGTGTTATACCGTGCAGCCTGAGAGGCGGCCTTTTCTGTAAGCCGAACCGATTCCGACTTACATTCAATCAATACGTCCGCCTTCATGGCGTCGTTGTAGAGCAGGATATCCGCTCTAAGCGTATTCTTTTCCTGTGCCAGGTCAACGGGCGCTTCAAATCCAATACGCGTTTTCTTATGATCGGTTTGATGCAGCAGATACTCAAGCCAGCGAAGTCGTACGCGCTCTTCGGGGCGGTTTTTATATCTTTTTTTCAGGACGGGATTATAGAGATATTTTTCGCGTCCTTCATGCCTGATAACAGGAAAGTGATTGATTGCAATGCTTTTCATGCCCCAAAATAAGAAAGAATAAGGCGCAGTTATGTTGCCGGAAAAAAATATTTGGATCTTTTTTTCAAAAGCAGGATACTAGCATATATGAAATT
>PWWL01000101.1 GCA_003561515.1 Balneolaceae bacterium | reverse complement strand
GTGCTCATTATGCTTCATTTATTTTTGCCGTGTATATGATTGCAACAAATGAACTATCCCAAAACATTCACAAATCCCGGGCAGCTATTTCGCTTACTTCTCCATTGCCGTTACCGGGAATAAAGCCAAGCCGGTTGCATTCCTCCAGGATCATCTCGGTCATATCGCTTTTGAACAGAAACTCATACCGTATGTCGAGTACATACGCTTTCACTCTAAGCTTTACCACAAACTTTTGATTGTGCATTTCATTCAGTACAATCACATCCACCGGCTTGTTGAGATAGGTGTACGAGGAAGAGTACACTGCTTTAAAAGCAATCTCTTTTACTTTACGTACATCCGCGGTAGCAGGCAGAAAAATCTCAGCCACCACCTGGCAGTCGAGAGCACCCGAATTGGTATTTGATACAGCCCGGTTCATCAGCTCCGCGTTGGGAATCGAAACCACGGAGTCGTCGGGCGTTACAACTCGGCTCGATCTCAGCCCGATGGTAAGCACCTCCCCGTAATGATCGCCCACCTGGATCTTGTCTCCCACCTGGAACGGACGGTCGAGTATGATCATCACACCCCCGAATATATTTCGCAAAATATCCTGCGAGGCAAAACCCACCGCTATACCGATGGAAGCTGCAATGGTAATCACCGTTTCGATGGGCGGAACAATGATTCCGGCAATCACAATATAAATCGCAAACGACCAGATCAGAATACGGCTGATAGGCGCCAGCCGCTTGATGAATAGCCTGTAATTGGTTGCCTTCTCCGAAAACTTGTCTATAATCAGGGTCAGATATTTGTTGATGAAGTAGGTAACGAACAGGATGAGAAGCGAATAGAACACCTTCCAGAATGAGATCAGCTCCCTGATCTGCGCAAAATCGCGGGATATTTCACTGTCATTCTCCGCTATTTCGGCCTCATCATCGCCGGATTCACCCTCCTCTGCAGACGTCTCATCCGTTCCTTCATCCTGCTGCTCAATCACGATTACCGTATCGGGAGGCGTGGCAATCTGATCCTGTTCAACGGCTATAGTTACGGTTTCTGCGGAAGGGCCCGGCATCGTATGTAATTCCGCACCGGCAACAGCCAGAGCATTCAGTGAAAATAAAATCAGCAGAAAAAGGTTTCTGATCATGACATTCCGTAATTAGTGAATAATATTTCTGCGCTTCAGCAAGCGAATAACCTGGCGGTATACCAGATGGTTCATCAGGTACCCGTTTTCAGTTTTATTGATGATACCCTTGCTCTTCAGCCGCGTAAGCATCAGCCTGCATTCGCTCTCCGGTTGATGCAGTGCCATAGCCATCTCTTCATCATTCAGTCGGTCGTGAAGAACGAATGCGGCAAGCGTAAACAGTACTTTTCGGGCAGGAACTTCAAGTTTATCCACATCGGCAATCTCGAGCGGCAGAATCTGAAACGTTTTCTCATCAAAGTCCCCGATCGACTGCAACCAGAAAATAATGGCTATAGACAGGTTGCCCTCTGCCACATTTGCCAGCCTTGAAAAGTAGAAATCCCTTAAATACTCCTGAACCTTCTCCTCATCATCCATTATCCTGCGGAATGTTCGGTTGTTTTTCAGCATCTGTCCCGGCTCAAATTTCAGCTCGTATCCCGTAGCTTTATGGCGGCTCATGATCGCTTTACGTATCTGTTCCTGGCTCAGCGTATCGGCCTCAACAAGATGAGAAAAGTACTGGCCGGCGTCACTTATCTTTTCAAAGAACTTCCAGGAATACCGTGATGTACTTACAACCCAGAACATTTTCTCTCTTGTAGCCGACATCAGTATCCAGAAGCTGTTAAGAGCTTCAAAGCCGTGGAGGTTGCGCACAAACGCGTTGTGAAGATTTTCGACGATAATTACCTGCCGTTTCTTTTTTTTATTAATTTCTTCAATGAGCTGCAGCAGGCCGGTTACTTCGCCGATGTTCAGCACATCACAAAAGTGCTCAATCAGTTTTGCTTCGGTAAAGAAGGTCTGATCAAACTTGAGGCGGGTTACCTGCTCATCTTTAAAGAAAGTATCGCTCAGAGAACGTATTGCAGTAGATTTGCCGCTGCCTTTTTCGCCAATAATGATCACATTGGAATCGAGACCCTTTTTCCAGCCCTCCCAGGCAATTTCCACGGATGTGTACATACCGTTGGGAGCTACATAGAAACGGGAATCGATTTCGAACCCAGGGTCAAAAAGGCGTTTATAGATAAAGGGAAGATTTCTTTGAACTCCTGCTTTTGAGAGATAAACGGTCAGGTTATTTTTTTCGGTAGTGCTGAGTACGGAATCGTCTCTGAACCCCAAAAATCCAAGAACAACAATTTTTCCCTTTTTGAATTTTTGAGAAGTGAATCTCCAGGCAATCTCTGTTTTCTGCGAAAGCCCGCCAAAGAAGCTCCTGAACCTGTCTTTCCACCTGGTGGCCTTCTGTTTTGCCTGGAGGGCTTTGTCGCGCAGTTCAAACTTGTCGTACTCGCGACGCAGCATGGTGTCGGAGAGCTCGTGCAGGGCTTCGGGCAGCTGCTCCTTCACGATTTTTTCGTACTCGTTCTGTTTTTCACGTACACGCTTGATCGATTTTTCGAAAATATTTACGCTGCGTTTTACACCCCCAACCGCAATTTCGAGCGGACTCTGCTCCTCTTCCCTGTCAACTTTCGATTCAAGCGCTGCCATCAGATTGATATCCACAACCTGGATTGTCTCCTCCACGTCGAGGGCCATTTCGTCGATAAACTCGACCAGAAGAAGCTTATCCGGTTCCATGTGGCGCAAGCCCTTTTCCTGGATAAATCGCGATGCCAGCGACCTCCACCTGAGTTCATCGAACTTTATCAGGGGCACCGGCACAGTGGCGGCACGCTCCTCTGCCAGACGAATATTCTCCGTAAACCCCGACAGCTCCATCTGCAGATCGGTTACTCCGGAACGAATGTTTGCCATCATCTCTTTCTGCACCGTAAGATCTTTCATGGGAGTGAGAATTGTCTCCTTAATCTCCTTTTCAAGCCGGTTTCTTATCGATTCAACCAGTTTTTTTGAAAGTTTTTCACTTTTGCTGCCGGAGAGCTCCTTAGCGATTTCTCCGGCTGATGATACCCCCTGTTCGAGTGGCATGTAACCAAAATCCCTGAAATAGCTGTGCGTCAGTGTAAGAATATCGGACTGAACCTCCGATACTTTCTGTCCGTAAGCGGCGATTTCGGTCTGAATGCGAAGATCTGCCGCCTGGCTCTCGAGATAATCGATCCAGGATTTCTGAATTTCCCGGAATCGGGGTTTTTTCTTGTCTACCGACTTTTGAATCTCGCTAAACCTGATGCGCGCCTTTCCGCCCTCAACCGTTCCCGATCTCTGCCCACGGTATAGCAGCCTTCGTTTGAGCCCGTCAATATTTTCAACAAGCCGGCTGTTTTTCAGAATTTCCCGGCTCTCAATCCGCTTGATCGCTTTCTCGAGATGTTTTTCAAAATCATAAACAACCTCAATATCAAACGAAGAGGGAGTGTTACGTTCGCCGTCGCCATTTTCAGTAGTCTGGTCAGGCTCTTTTTTTTCGAGAAAGAGATCCAGGATTTCAGATGTATCCTTAAACGATTCAGCGATCCAGGTCTCTATCCACACGGTGTCAGAAAACAGTTCGCCTGCGAGAAGGTCCCTGAAACGGATATTCTGTGTCCACTCTTTTTTACCGACGGCAGCGGCCAGGAACCTGAATCCCCTTTTCCCGGCCTTTAAAAATCGTGACTTCACACCGTCTTCCTCTATGGATACAAATCTTGCCTGTGACTGTTTTTCAGAAATGACCTCCAGGGTTTTACCAATTTCATCCCTGAGCAGGCCAGAAATGATTTCAAGGCGTGAATTTTCACTAATCACTTTCAGCACTTCATCAAGCGTGTTGAGCTTCTCCTCCAGTACTTCGACGGTTAGTTTATACTGGTCGGCTTCATCCGATTTCCTTTTCAGAAAGTCCCGGTGCATTTCTTTGAGCCATTCCGTAAATCTTTTCTGAATAATCTGATCGGCCTCAACAATGATCCCCTGGAGTGTCTGGTCAAAAAAGGAATCGGTTTCGGTCCTGAGTTTGCCGTAAGCTGTGGTAGTCTCTTTCATCAGTTCGTTTTTATTCATGACCTCCGAATGGTACAAAAGTTAGATCAGAAAATGACATCGCGATTGAATTTCAATTTATGTGCAATACTTTTTCGCCATGATCCGTATTTGATCTACATTAAGCATAAAGTATGCTGACGCTTGATTTATCAATTCTAAAATTTTTATGTAACTTCCCTGAAATCATCCAGACGACTTACCGGTTCAATTTATCCGAAAATGAGCAAAGTTTTTATTTTTGCCGGCATTTTACTTGCGGGACTATGCCTGTGTACGTTCCCTGCGCATCTTTCAGCCCAAAATACACTCGAACGTATTTCAGCCGTTGAACGGAGTGACGGCAAGGGATTTGTGGTGAGGTATCACCTTTCAGAACTGACCGACTCTTTCAAAGTTGCCCAGCCTGCAGCAGATCTTATTCAGATGAAGCTTTACGGACAAGATCTTGACACGCTGAATTTCCGCTTTCCACCTCAAACGGAAACGTTTCAGAATGTGGAAGTGGCAAAAACCAGTAACGGCATCGGAGTGGAAATCCAGCTCGGAATTGGCCATTATTTCAGAACCAACGTTTATCCCGATCAAAACCGGACTCACCTGCTTTTAGCCCTGGAGAGAATTTCATTCACCGAAATGGAACGGATTGTTGAACAATCGGAGCTCATTGCCTGGAGTACCGATACCGGCGCTGAAGATACCCTGCTTGCCGAACTGGACGAAGATGATTCATTTCTAAGACTTCGGGAAAGTGTTAATTTTCAGGTGATTGTACTTGATGCAGGACATGGAGGTCATGACGTTGGGGCAATCGGTCATGGGGGTATTTATGAAAAGGATATAGCACTTGATGTTACGTTAAAGGTGGGTGAGTATATTGAAAAATATCTTCCTGATGTTAAAGTTGTATATACAAGAACTGACGACAGTTATGTTACAAGAGCAGAGCGCGGTCTCATTGCTACAAGGGCTAAAGCTGATCTTTTTGTATCAATACATGCAAATTCTGTGGGTAATGCACCCACTGCAAATGGTACCGAAACTTTCTTTCTGGGACTTGCACGTAGCCAATCGGCACTTGATGTAATGAAACGGGAAAACAGTTCATTTGATCCGGAGTCAGGTTATGCACCCAATCTCACAGAAGAAGAGCTCGTTATCTATGAGTTAACCAATGCAGGGAATATGGCCATCAGTGAACGTGTGGCTTCTATGATCGAGGGGCAGTTTAAAAACCGGGCAAACCGGCGTTCAAGAGGTGTAAAACAGGCAGGTCTGGAAGTACTAAGATATGCAGCGACACCAGCAGTTTTAATTGAAGTAGGGTTTATCTCCAATCCCACCGAAGCCCGGTTTCTCAATAGCGAGTACGGCCAAACCATTATGGCCTCCGCCATTTTCCGCGCTATCCGTGATTTCAAGCTGGAGTACGACCGCAGTCTCCGAAACAATAATGGCAGCAGGGCGAGCAATGAGTAGTAAGCCGCTGATTCTCGGTGTGGCAGGCGGCAGCGGTTCAGGTAAAACTACCGTAGTAAATAGCATTATCAACACGATTGGTGAAGAGCAGGTGCTATTTATGCAGCACGATTCCTACTATCGCGACCTGAGCCATATTTCCATGGAAGAGAGGCGTAAGCAAAACTACGATCACCCCTCATCTCTCGAAACCGAGCTGATGATCCGACATCTCGATGCACTCAGAAAAGGATATCAGATTGAGCTCCCGGTGTATGATTTTGTAGCCCACACACGCTCTGAAGAGACGATTAAAGCAGCGCCGAAAAAGATTATTCTTGTGGATGGTATCCTGATTTTTGCTGAGCCTAAACTCCGCGAGCTGATGGATATCAAGATATTTGTTGATACAGACGACGATGTGCGCCTTCTCAGACGTCTAAAGCGCGATATCATGGAGCGGGGCAGGAATCTGGATAGCGTATTGAATCAGTACGAAATGTTCGTTCGTCCCATGCATCTCGAATTTGTGGAACCGAGCAAAAGATACGCGGATATTATCATTCCGCGGGGCGGAGAAAACACGGTTGCGCTTGAAATGGTGATTGCTCTGATTCGAGGCAAAATCTCGGCCTAATCCATTATTCCCTCTTCCTGACTTCAGCTTTGGAGCACCAATAGCCTGATATCATTTTTATGATAATTCTGATGAAACACTGTATTTCTGCAACTAACTTTTCTTTTGCACTTTTGCCTTGATGCAAAAGTTCCAAAAAATCAAGGCGGTGAATTCCCGAGGCAGTTCGCTGCGGCTGCGCGATACGAATCCAAGGCCACGCCTGATGGCTTATAAAGCATGGTGATTGCATTCCCTGCGTGGCTAAGGATTCATAATACACCGCTCCGCCTTACGAACCGGGAATTCAAGGCCGACAGAACTCATCATTTAATCAGACCATCTTTGAATTGAATAAGTGACTCATCAATACGGGATATCTTATCATTCATTTTAAGAAGCGTAATCTATTTATTGATTGTTGATGCTTTGAAATTTCACAATTAAAAAACTGCGGCAGTCAGGAGTTGCGCTTGAAATGGTGATTGCTCTGATTCGAGGCAAAATCTCAGCCTGACCCATTATTCCCTCTTGCAGTTCCATCGCCAATCAGCCTGCCGAACTGCTCCATTCCATCAAAAATCAGGTTCGGGCGATGCTTCATCTGAACAATATCAGCCAAAGCATCTATCAGGTACTGAGCACCTCCGCCGGTAATCACAACATCCACGGGATACATTTCCAGTGAATACTTGTCTATGAACATCCTGACCGCCATTACATAGGCTCCGTTTACTCCCCACTCAATGCACTCGCGGGTTGACTTTCCGGGCCATCCTAAAGGCAGCATGCGCCCCACCTCAGGCAGTTCTGGCAGCTCCGCCTTCATTCCGGTATGAAAAGCCTGAAGGCCTGGCATGATGAGGCCGCCGCGGTAAATCTTGTCCGAAGTCATCAGATCAATGGTACACGCGGTGCCTGTGTCAATTACAACCACATTGTTTGAGGTGATTCGAGAAGCGGCCAGACAGCCCAGAAAGCGATCGATTCCCAGCGTTTTTGGTGTATCATAATCGAGGTGGTAGGCCGGGATCTGATCGGGTGTGTAGTGGTGAAAAACCTTGCCTGGCAGATTTTCTTCCAGTTTCTCAAGAATATCCTTCCTTACCGAACTGGTAATAATTTCTTCTGCATCGAGCTGCGCAGCAAGCGACTCGGTTACCAGTTCCCACGATTCATTCCGAACGTTGTGAATCACATTCCACGAAAGTTCATTTTTTTTTGCGGCCTTAATGAATGAATTCCCGATGTCGATGTAAACTTTTCCCATTTCTACTTATGCGGAATGATTGATGCAGTACAAGTTTTTATATTGCCAGCACAAACATAATGAAAAACATGAACTAAGAAATGGATTTAGAGAAAAAGATTTCGATTGTTACCGGAGCTAGCAGCGGCATCGGCACGGCGTTTTCCCGGAAACTCATTGAAAAAGGGGCAACCGTGTACGGCCTGGCCCGACGCATACAGAAACTTGAGAAGGTTAGAGAGCAGCTTGGTGAGCGTTTCATACCCGTTCAGATGGATATTACAGAACCTCTCAAGCCTGAGAGCTGGGTTCAGGAGGCCTTCAAAGGCGAACATCTGCCGCATGTATTAATCAACAATGCCGGTATGGCTCACTTCGGTAATGTGGAAGATGTTACGGTTGAGCAGTGGCATACCATGATGAACACCAATGTAAACGGGGTTTTTTACCTCACACGCCTCATTGTTCCGTTAATGAAAAAAAACCCGGATCACTCACACATTATCAATATAGCATCGGTTGCGGGGCTACTCGGCAATCCCCAGATATCGGGCTATAATGCGACCAAGTTTGCCGTTCGCGGGTTTAGTGAAGCTCTGTTCAAGGAACTTCGATACGATAACATCAAAGTATCCACGATGTTTCCGGGATCTATTGCAACCGATTTTTTTGAAAATGCGGATGCAGGAAACACACATCCCAATATGATGCACCCTTCCGACGTTGCTGATACACTGATTCATCTTCTGGAAACTCCGGACAATCTTCTGATCAATGAAGTAACCCTCAGGCCGTTAAATCCCAAGAAACCCGAATAACCATATGAATAGATTTGTCTGTGCTTTTTTGTTGCTGGGATTTTTTGCCGGATGCGACGACCAGGATCTTTTGGAAGAGAATGTTTACGAACAGGTCGCTCTCGAACTCATTATTCTGAACCAGATAGACGAGAATGTACTGTCGCCTGAAGAAAAGGAAGAACTGCGCAATCAAATTTTCGACCATTATGACACAACGGAAGAACAGTTCAGGAACACTCACAGCTATTTCCAGCAAGATGCGGTTGAACAAATGGAGCGAATGGAAAAGCTTGGCATAGAATTGCGGAACAAAAGAGATCATATTCAGGAAGCTGAACGTGAGTTCAGTAGGAGTACTCAGATTTCTCCCGATTCGCTAAGAAAAAGACTCCTGAACTCAGACCAGTAATTCTCAGTCTAGTCCAACGGCTGCCAATGCGCCAGATTCTTGCTTCATCATAGATTTGCTTGCCTCCATAACCGGGAACTCGACAAAGAATGTTGATCCTTTACCCGGTTCACTCTCACACCCCGCTACCCCATTCATAGATGTGGTCAGTTTTTTCACGATATAGAGCCCCAGCCCCGTAGAATTCTCGTTGCCGGTCGGCTTGTTCGATAATTTTGAATATCTGCCAAAAAGTTTCTCCATCTCTTCCTTAGCGATACCCGGGCCGCTGTCAATCACACATATCCGCACAGTTTCACCCTTACGCGTGGTTTTAATGAGAACCTCAGAGTTAAACGGGGAATATTTAATTGCATTTGAAACAAGATTATCCAAAATGCGGGTTAAGCTTCCAGAGTCGCCAAGTATTGATGTGCATTCATTGGACAGATCAACATTGAGATCAATATTTTTCGCCTCTGCAGATCTTGCAAAGTGTTTCACGGCCTCATCAACGGATACGTTCAGTTCAATTCTCTCCGGTTCAGGTTTGCTCTTACCGGCATTGATACATTGAATGTCTAACAGGTCGTCAACAAGGTCGAGCATTTTGTCACAAGAAATATGAATCAGTTGTGCATATTCCTCAAGCTCTTCGGGCGTTGGAGGATCTTCGCTGTTGATTAACTCCGCAACCATTTTGATCGCTGACAAAGGATTTCGAAGATCGTGCGCCACAATTCCTAAAAATTCATCTTTCTCTTTGTTGAGATCTTTCAGTATTCGGTTCTTCTCTCTTACCTCAGCCTTCCTTTCACTTAAAAGACGGTTATTCTCCTTCTTTTGTCGATTTGTATAGAGAAGCTGCAAGGCAAATACCAATAGCATGAAAAGTCCCACGAGCAGTGATTTTCTAATCCATTCCTGTCGTGCTAACTTTGCCTCCTGAAGGGCAAATTCATTGTTAAGAAGTTCAATTTCACGATTTTTTTGTTCTACATCGAAGCGTCCCTGCATTTCATTGATAAGCGAAGCGCGCTGCAGATTGAAAAGTGTGTCGCTTATTTCGTGGTAATGCCTGAAGTGCAGAAACGCTTCACGATAGTTGCCTTGTCGCTCGTGGATGTCTGCAATGAGCTGGTGTGCATCTTTTATTCTTTCTCTGTAACGGGCAGATTCTGCCATCGAAAG
>PWWL01000085.1 GCA_003561515.1 Balneolaceae bacterium | reverse complement strand
TAGGCCGGCCGGTGCCGGCGCTCGTCGTCAGGCCCCCTTCGCTGCCACGAACATGTCGGCAACGTCGGGTAGATGGACGAAGCGGTCGGCCAGGTCGATCAACGCCTGCGCGGAGGCCTCGCGGAACGCCAGCACCTCCACCCGCAGGCCGCGCTGCTGGGCCAGTTCCAACAGCGGCACGAAGTCGCCGTCACCGGAGGCCAGCACCACCACGTCGAGGTGGTCCCAGACGCGCACGATGTCGGCGGCGATGCCCATGTCCCAATCGCCTTCGAGGACCAGTCGCCCCTCGCCGTCGCCCCGGTGCACGCGCACGGCGCGGCGCCGCACGCGGTAACCGAGCGCGGAGAGCCGCGTCACGAAACCGTAGGCGCTGTTCGCCCCCTCGCGCTCCACCACGTAGGCGGTGGCCGCCTGCAGCCGCCGGCCACGCTCGGCGAGCGCCAGCAGCCGCTCGTAGTCGACATTGCGGCCGAGCGCGTCGCGCGCGGCGTAGTAGAGGTTCTGGGTGTCGACGAACAGCGCCACACGCTGCTCGTCGTGCTCGCCCGGCAACCGCGGCAGCAACCCGTTCACGTGCCCCTCCGGGCGCTGCAAGCGCTCACGCGTCCGCCTCCGGCGCCACCAGATGCTTGGCCATGATCACGTTGTCCTCGAACCCCCCGCCGGCGCGTACCTGACTCCGCTCCACCCCCTCGACCGTGAAGCCGAAGCGTCGGTAGAGCGCCAGCGCCGCGGCGTTGCCGGCACGCACGTGCAGCGACAGCTTGCGCAGCCCCTGCTGCCGGCCCCAGGCCTCGGCCTCGACCAGCAACGCGCTCCCCACCCCGGTCCGGCGGCTCCCGCTGGCCACCGCCACGGTCAGCATCGCCACGTGCTCCAATCGCTGCGACTGCAACCGCGCCGCCTCGCACCACCCCACCAGGGCACCGTCGCGTTCGGCCAACCAGACCGCGGCACGGTGCCGCGGCGTGAGCTGCAAGCGCGCTGCCAGCGCCCGCTCGGAGGCCGGACCATCGCCCACGAACCACAGGCCCTCATCGTAGATGCCTTGCTGCAACGCTCGCCAGGCGCGGGCGTCGGCGCGGCGCGCCAGCCTCACCCGCGGACGCGAGTGGCTCTCGCCGGCGACACCTTCACGCCCCTCGGCCGCCAACCCTCGCATGCTCTCACTGCCCTCCACGGGCGCAGGATAGCAACCACGGCAGGGCTCTCGGCCACGGTGCCGTGCCGGGCGTCCTGGTATCCTCGCCGCCGACGACGCGTACGCGGTCCGCTGGCCGCCACGCCACGCACGCTTGGAGGACCCCGTGACGGACGCCGCACGCAAGCTCGTCACCGCCGAGTCGGTGACCGAGGGCCACCCCGACAAGCTCGCCGACCGTATCTCCGACAGCGTCCTGGACGCCATCTTGGCGCAGGACCCGGGAGCGCGGGTGGCGTGCGAGACCATGCTCACCACAGGCCTCGCATTGGTGGCCGGCGAGGTGACCACCGACACCTACGTCGACCTGCAAGCCATCGTGCGCAAGACCGTGCGCGAGGTCGGCTACGTCGACGCGACGTACGGCTTCGATGCCGATCACAGCGCCGTGCTCATCGCGCTCAGCGAGCAATCGCCCGACATCGCCCAGGGCATCGACGCCGCCTTCGACGCCGACGAGAGCGACGAGGACAGCCACCAGGGCGCCGGCGACCAAGGGGTCATGTTCGGGTACGCCTGCGACGAGACCGAACAGCTCATGCCGCTGCCGATCACGCTGGCGCACGCGCTCACGATGCGGCTGGCCGAGGTGCGCAAGGACGGCACCGTTCCCTACCTGCGTCCCGACGGCAAGGCGCAGGTGACGGTCACCTACGCCGGTGACCGGCCTCTCCACGTCGACACCGTGGTGATCTCGGCGCAACACCACCCCGAGGTCGACCTGGCCGCGTTGCGCGCCGACGTCGAGCGCCTGGTGATCAACGCCGTGATACCCGAGGCCCTGCGCGCGCCGAGTATGCGCGCGCTCATCAACCCCACCGGCCGCTTCGTCGTGGGTGGACCCCAAGGCGACGCCGGCCTGACGGGGCGCAAGATCGTGGTCGACACCTACGGCGGCGCGGCCCCCCACGGGGGCGGTGCGTTCAGCGGCAAGGACCCCACCAAGGTCGACCGCAGCGCCACGTACTACGCCCGCTACGTTGCCAAGAACGTGGTTGCGGCGGGTCTCGCCAGGCGCTGCCAGGTGCAGTTCGCCTACGCCATCGGAGTGGCCAAACCGGTCGGCGCCTACGTCGACACCTTCGGCACGGGCAGCATCGCCGACGAGATCCTGGAGCGCGCCATCGCGGACGTGTTCGACGCCAGGCCCGCCTCCATCATCCGCCAGCTCGACCTCCGCAGGCCCATCTACCAAGCCACCAGCGCCTACGGTCATTTCGGCCGCGACGGGTTCGCCTGGGAGGCGACCGACCGCGTCGAGGCCCTGCGCAAGGCCGTCAAGGTGTCATGAGGCCGCTGGTCTGATACAACGGTGCG
>PWWL01000233.1 GCA_003561515.1 Balneolaceae bacterium | reverse complement strand
CTTTGAAGGCTTTTTCTTTTTTTACCAAGACCGGATTTGCTTTAAAATCGAGCTGTGCATTCCATAATGGTAAACAACTCAAACTAGAGTTAAAATGTGATTCACGAAATTTGGTTAAACACCCACTTTCCTGCTGCGACGCTCCATAAGCACAATGTCTTTCCATACGCCGTTCAACCTGCCCAATTTTTCACGGGTACCTACAATTCTGAAACCGGCTTTTTCGTGCAGCCTGATACTTGCTGAATTTTCTACAAAAATTCCCGCCTGTAATGTCCAGATTCCTTGCTGTTCCGATTGCCGAATCATTTCCTGAAGCAGTGAAAGTCCAATTCCTTTTCCCCTCTTCGACAGCCTGATATAGATGCTTACCTCAGCCACTCCCCCATAAACACATCTCCCAGACGCAGGGCTCAGGGCAGTCCAACCCAAAACTTTCTCCTTTTCAGTCATTACAATCCGGGGTTTCGAAAGATGCCCCATGTCCCAGCTTTCCCAGGTACCAGCTTTGGTTTCCAAGGTTGCCATCATAGTGGCAATCCCCTCTTCGTAGATTTCCCTGACCTGTGGCCAGTCGCCCGGTTTCATGTTTCGGATAGTCATTTGATATTGTTTTTTTTCTGGTCAGCCGGCTATGTAAAGTTCGAATAGAACTGGAAGAGAGTACGGAACCGTGGTTATTTAATGTAAAAATGAGGTGCATGCCAAATCAAGACAAAACATAACAATTTACCCCAACTCTTCGTACACTCTCCCGACAAAGAAAAATTGAGAATAATTGAGATTATGTGGAAAAAACTGATAATTGCGACTACTCTGCTGTTTGTTACAGGATTATCTGTTTCGCTGGCAAACGACTATTCAATACCGGACATCAGAATTGAAGTGAAGATGATGGAAGACGGCACCGTTCGCTTTACTGAACATCTCACCTACCGATTTGAAGGCAGTTTCAGCTGGGCCGATCATCGTTTCCCCCGTGAAGGTTTCTCGGAAGTTACCAACATCAGAGTGTTTGAGGGAGATACAGACTATATCAATACGGATACGGAAGAAACCGGAACGTTTAGCGTGTCGCAATCAAACCGGTTTCTCATCATCAAATGGCACTATAGTGCTATCGATACAACAAGAAAATTTTCTATCTCATACGACCTTGAGGGTGCTTTAACTACGGGCGAAAAGTGGGTTGAGTTTTATTGGAGCTACCTGTCATCGGGAAGAAACAAATCCACTGATAACCTTGAAATTGACATCTCACTCCCATCAGAAGTTTCTGCGGATAGTGTCTATGCATGGAGCCGTGTACCCGAGCACCTGTACAGTATGACAATAGAGCCGGGGAGTATCTCCTTCAGGGGTGAAAACATCTCACGAAATCAGGCGGTGAGTATCAGAACCCTGGTACCTCGTTCACTATTTGATGAAGATCGTGTAGTTGTAAATGAACCCCGTTTAACGCTTGAACGGGTAACAGAAGAGGAAGAAAAATTATTGATCGAACAGCAGCTACGTGCAGAACGCGATGAATTCTACGCGTCGTTAACAATACCTGTTACCTCTGCAATTATCGCGATTAGCATTGGGATTTTTGTTTTTCTATACCGTAAATATGGCCAAAGGCACAGCACAAAAACCATCTCCGATCGTGAAACCGTGGTTCTGCCCGACAGAACCCCGCCTGCGATTATCGGGCGCCTGATGACCAGCTCAACTACAACGGGCAGCCACCTCACAGCCACTATTTTCGATCTGGCACGACGGGGCTGGTTTAAAATCCATGAGGAAGAGAAAAAAGGCGGTTTCCTCTCATCCGCCTCTTCACAGTTCAGAATTTCTAAAACGGAGAGGGAGCCGGAAGAGATAAACCGGCTGCCGGAGTGGGAGCAGAAGCTGATCAGGTTCGTAAATGGCCGAATTGAAATGGGATCAGACACCTTCGAGAAGCTTTTTTCAGGAAGCAGTACGGAAGTGACCAACTGGTATTCCGACTGGAAGAAAAAAGTGAAAGAGGAGTTCGACAGCATGAACTGGATCGACACCGAAAGCAATAAAGGGGTGACGCTGAATATTGTTTTCCAGCTTATACTTGTATCACTGAGTGTTCTCATGCTCATTTATGGAACCATGTTTGCGCTTGCAGGGCTCACATTCACCAGTCTGATGATGGCAGCTTCGTTTGCCATTCAGCGACGCACCAAAGAGGGGCAGGAAACGCACAGGCGGTGGCTGGCCTACAGGAATGGGTTGAGAAATGCAGATAAGCGTACCATCAATATGGACATGCTGGGAATGCATTTTATCTATGCAACAGCTCTCGGGCTTTCACAGTCTCAAATCAATACACTCATTGAAAAAAGTGCTGGCAATGCAGCATCTATTTTCCCGTGGATCGTGCTGATTCCGGGTTCAACAACCTCTCCAGCTGCTGTTGCATCAACCATCTCAACGTTGTCGGCCAGTGGCACAACTTCCTTTTCAGGTTCGGTAAGCGGAGGCGGAGCTTCGATGGGTGCAGCCGGAGG
>PWWL01000057.1 GCA_003561515.1 Balneolaceae bacterium | reverse complement strand
TAAAAGTAAAATCTTTGGCATAGGTTCTATCGATAGTGAAACTTTTCATCGAGACAAAATACAGGTTGACTTATTACAGGGGGTTACTATAATTATCTATGGAATTAATCCAAAAGGCGTATGAGCAACTCTGTAAAATACATAGCCAGCCCTTTTTTTGTTTTGCGGCGCAATTGTGCTTTTTGTTTTCAAAGGTTGGGGAGATGGTTCAGGCGGATATGATATCCCGGATGATCCTGCTCAATCATTAATAATTGAAGAGAGTTTCGATTTTGAGAAACTGCTTTTGGGTATTGAGGAATTACATGCAACAGATAAGGCAATCATTCCGGTTATGATTCTCTCACCAACCGCATGTGTTCCCTGCATTAATAATGTAGCGGATTACAGAGACCTTGTTAATAAAGAAGATTTTTTTCATGAGCTTACGTTGGTGTTTATAAACGAGGATGATACAGCCGTCAATCGATTTGTAATGACCACGTCGCTTTCGGTTCCCTATTTAAATGTAAAATACCAGAAAGGTGATGATCAGCCTTTAGAGCCGTTGCAGCACCTCGTTTTTTTATGATGT
The DNA here is from genome assembly GCA_003561515.1 of Balneolaceae bacterium. Taxonomy (GTDB): domain Bacteria; phylum Bacteroidota; class Rhodothermia; order Balneolales; family Balneolaceae; genus Rhodohalobacter. The sequence continues at coordinate 1,953 of PWWL01000057.1, read as the reverse complement.
CCACAAACAAAGCCTTCTTAATATTGAACCGGTACCAAATTATGTGACAACCTTGGAATCGAAAGAACAGCTTCTTTCTGATGTAGTGAGAATTGCAGATTAAAACGAAAAGGAGTAAACCATAATAGCCAGATAACCATCAAACCTGTGATTTACCGTAGCAAATCCAAAACTAAAAACTAACGAGGATAAAATCATGAAAAATAACATAAGCAATATCACGCTTGTTCTATCAGCAGTGATCTTTCTGTTTGCAAGTGCTTTTACATTAAGTCCAAATTTAGATACATCATTCTCTGAAGAAACATTTATTGAGATGGAGATTAGAAGTGGATGTGACACTTGTACATTTGATAGTTCTGGAACACCAAATGGATGTACATCTGCCACGTTTTGTGGAATGACAATCTGTGAAGGTTCTTGTGATTTAGGAGGCATTTTATGTGGAGAATGTGCATGTGAGGATCCAACGGTTCCCTGTGAGGGCTGATAGAAATACAATATAGCATACTGTGAATTTAGAAAATTACAGTATGCTATAAACTTTTAAATGACATGATAATATTATCCAATTCAATAAATAATGAAGGTGTTTAGGTATCATTGCTGTATTTGGTTTGTTATTCTGATTTCATGTACAGACTCAAAGTCTGACCTGCATGTAATTCAAACCCAATCAGTTGATGCACAAATATTGCTTACTATTGGCAGCGATAACCAACCCTTTGAATATCAGCTTGGCGATCCTATCTCTGTGATCACGGATAGCATCGGGAACATGTACATTGCTGACCGGGCCAGTCTCACGATTAAAGTTTTTGATCCGGAAGGAAACTACGTACGCAGCATCGGCGGGAGAGGTAGAGGGCCCGGTGAGTTTATGCAGTTTAACCTTATGAGGCCGGCCAATGACGGTACACTGCTGTTACAGGATCGGGGAAAAATGGTGTTTGTTTACTTGAGTACGGATGGGGAACAGATTTCATCGCATCCTGTCTACATTTCAAATCAATACTATCCAAAAGATGTCATTTGGCAAGATGAGTCTACCATAGGTTTGCAACAAGAAGGTTCAGGTCGGTCTAGTAATCCACTACCGATGAATCGCTCGCTATTTTATGTCTATGACAGGACGTTTCAGGAACTTGATAATTCATTCTTTGAGTTTCAAGAGCTGGGGTATACGGAAGAGGAGATGTTTATTTGGAGTAGTTTCATCTATCACCCCGGAAGCGTGGATGCCCTGACCGGTCAGAACAGATTTATTTATTCGCCGGGGGTTTATACCGGAGAGCTTTATGAGTTTATCCGTACTGATAGCGATAAATGGCAACTCGAAAGAAAAATAACTGCCACACCACCAACAGATCTTCCGTATGAAATCTATTCTTCTGAATCAAAATATGAAGTCATGAACGGGATATCCGGTGTAAATCAAATTCGATTTTCCAGTATCCCTGATTGGGGCAGATTATACAGTATTGATGCGGGAGTTTTCTACCTGGAAAACGGGAATATTGCGCATTTTTACGGAGAATGGAGAGGAGGCGATACCACGCTTGAGGAGGGAAATACATTCGACCTATTTGTGCAGGTCTTAAGCTCTGAAGGAGAAATTCTGAATCACGGATTTGTCAAATCCCTCGATTTCGACAGGCGGCCTTCACTGAGCCTGGTAAGCTGGAAGGATGAACAGGATCATTTCTATTTGATCAATCTCAGCAAGTTCGATGCTCCAACTGTCATCAAATTCCGGCTTGAACTATCTGATTGAAGTGCCAGCTCTAGTATATGTTAGGTCGCGGATATGTGCCGAGCCTTTAGTTGTGCCATTTGGCTTTATCATTGGCACGAACCATGTGCAGTGAGGCAAGGAGCCTGCTGCTTGATACTTGCAACCTGCAGCCTGGAACTTGCAGCCTGAACCTAAAAGTGATACCTTACAAATCCCTC
>PWWL01000356.1 GCA_003561515.1 Balneolaceae bacterium | reverse complement strand
TCCTCTATCACGGGACGAAGACTCTCCTCCATGCATTTCAGTTTGGTATCTCCGGTCCAGTACATTTCCGGCAGCTTATTGGTAAATCCAAAGTGATTCGCATCCCTCACTTCCGGCATCATCGCTTCGTAATAGATTCGGATAAACTCCCTCCAGCCGATAATCTGACGGATAAACCCTTCCACCGAGTTCAGCCTTGCCTCGCCCTGTTCATATTTCTCAAGGGCCGCTTCACAAACTTCTGAGGGCAGCAGAAGGCCATTGTTCAGATAAATCGAAAGCTGTGAATGAAACAATTTGTGATCACCGGTTTTGAGGGCGTCTTCGTACGGGCCGAATTCATCCAGCCGTTCCCCGATGAACTGCTTAAGCAGCTCCAGTGCCTGTGCCCGGGTCACTGCGTATGGAAACGCCTCCATCTTTCCGAAGTGATCCGGAAAGTATTCTTCTACCATCTCCATCACTTCCTGTGTAATCTCATCAGGCTCAAACGTTTTGATTTCCGGTACGGGATGATCGCCGGGAATCGGTTCGCGATTCCGGTCATCATAATTCCACTCTCCGCCCTCGGGCTTATCGCCATCCATCAGGTAACCGGTCTTGCGGCGCATGTCGCGATAGAAGTATTCCATTCTGTAGCCGGGGGCAATCTTCTCCTTCCACTGTTCCGCATCGGCCAGAAAGAACCCATTGGGAATCTCTTCGACTCTGTCCGGATGTCGATCCGCCAGGTTTCTCAGCCGTTCCCTTGTATCCCATTCCGATGGAGTCATAAACGTGAGGGTGCCGTCGAATGCCTCCAGAATTTCTCCAAGGCCGTCATCAAAATGCCCCGCTGTGGAATGGTAGAAAACCTGAAATCCCTCATTGTGACGCTCAAGGGCAAAATGGCGCATCGAGCTCAAAACAAAGCTGGCCTTGATTTTGTGGTGCGGAATTTCATTACCTTTCTTTCGGCTCTCCATAAAGATGAGCAGCGGTTTTTCCTCCCTCACCCAGTTCGGCCATGCATCAAGGTTCAACTGATCATGCAGGATAAATACGGCCTTATTGCAGGTTGAGATATCGGTTTTACCAATGGTTTGGTCAATGGATTCTAAAAAAGGTCGGGGCATTTTCGTTTCCGGATGAGTTTTATATAGATTGCCCAGACACTAACAGCCGGAAACGATCAGCAATTCCTGAAAACGTTATGCCGAAACAGAGAAAACCATTGATTGGCATTATGGGGCCGGGCGAGAGCGTCGGCACCGAAATCATGGAAACTGCCTCAGAGCTTGGCCGCCTGATTGCGGAAGCGGGCTGGAATCTGCTCACCGGCGGCAGAAACACCGGAGTGATGCATGCCGCATCCAAAGGAGCCTGCCTGGCCGGAGGAACGGTTGTCGGTATTTTGCCCGGGAGCACCGGGGAGGGAATGTCGGAGTACGTAACCCTGCCCATTATTACGGGAATGGGCCATGCCCGCAATGTCATCAACATCCTTTCCTCAGATGCGGTCGTGGTTTGCGGCATGGGACCCGGAACGGCTTCGGAAGCGTCTATCGCAATCAAGAGCGGAAAAACGGTCGTTTTTACATGTACAGAGCCTGAAACATTTACTTTTTTCAGCCGCATTGCACCATTACAGTGTATGAGTGCAAACAGCCCCGCCGAAACAATGACCTTACTGAAAACCATTCTGAAAGTGCATTTATAAAACGGGCCGGTCTGCCGCTAAACCGGGTGTTTCATGTCAAACCCGCATCACATAAAAATCAGGATTAAGGCTTGACTTTCTCATATTTTACTAATTTCTTAGTATTAGTTTGCTCATAACAGGTGCATCGGTTTGAAAATTTATCCGTTGAAGCCGGCTTTTGTGCACCCGATTTAAATACCAAAACACTATAACAGGACATACTGAAAATGAGAAAATCACTCACACCTCTTGGAGAAACTGAAATGGAAGTACTGCACCACGTATGGGAGCTCGGAGAAGCCTCTGTGGCCGAAGTTCGCGAACGCATACTGCAACGACGTGAGGTAGCCTACACCACGGTAATGACGGTCATGAAGAATCTTGCCGACAAAAAGTATCTGAAATACCGAAAACAGGGGCTTAGCTACATCTACAGCGCCGCAATCAAACCGGATGATGTACGCTATAACCTGGTTGACCGTCTCGTGGACAAGGTTTTCCACGGATCCCCAAAAGACCTGGTACAGGCCCTGGTTGATAATGAGAAACTTAGCGACAAGGAGCGGAAAGAGATCAAGGACATGATCGACAACCTTTAAGAACAGAACCATGGATCAACTCACATTCAGACTTGCTGATGCCGGTGAAACATTAATTCAGTTGGGCTGGCTTCCTTTGGTGATCTGGACCTTCCTGGGTTTTGTGCTCTGGGCGGTACTTCGAAGCACCGACAGGATACATCCCGAATACCAGTATCACACCCGGCTTGCGCTCATCTTTTCACTTCCGGCCGGCTTCATATTCCTGGCATTAACGGAGAAGCTCACAGCCATGATGGCCGCCACAGC
>PWWL01000137.1 GCA_003561515.1 Balneolaceae bacterium | reverse complement strand
GGTTGGAGAAAATACTGTAACGCTAACAGCGACAGACGTAAACAACAACAGTTCGACCTGTACAGCCACAGTAACAGTTTCGGATACGATACCTCCTGTTGCAGAGTGTCAGGATATCACGGTACAATTGGATGCTCAGGGTGAAGCTAAGATCACAGCGAGTCAGGTTGACGATGGGTCTGATGATGCGTGTGGGATTGATACGCTTGAACTTGATCAGACGACTTTTACCTGTGTAGAAGTTGGTCAAAATACAGTAACCCTGACAGCCACAGACGAAAACAACAACATTTCAACTTGCACAGCCACAGTAACAGTATCAGACACGATACCTCCTGTTGCGGAATGCCAGGATATCACGGTACAATTGGATGCTCAAGGATTGGCTACAATTACAGCCGATCAGGTTGACGATGGGTCTGATGATGCCTGCGGAGTAGAAACGCTGGTTCTGGACGAAACCAGTTTTACCTGTGCTGAAGTCGGAGAAAATACAATAATGCTTACTGCCACAGACGAAAACAGCAACAGTTCAACCTGCACAGCCACAGTAACAGTTTCGGATACGATATCCCCTGTTGCAGAATGTCAGAATATAAATGTTTATCTGGATTCATCCGGTGAAGCCAGCATTGAGCCGGACGATATAGACAATGGCTCAAATGTTGCCTGCGGTATAGACAGTATGTGGCTGGATAAGACGGAATTTACTTGCGCAGAGGTGGAGGTTATTCAGGATGTCGTATTGACAGTGCGCGACAGCAATATGAATGTAGCGTCCTGCTCTTCAGAGGTGACGGTATTGGACACCGTTCCCCCCGATGCTATCTGCCGGGATATTGAAGTGGAGGTGGATGAAAATACCGGTATGGTGGAGATTACCCCTGCGGATTTGGATAGCGCCTCCTGGGATGCCTGTGGGATTGATAGTATGGCGATTAATGAAAGCGTGTTTACCTACGATAATCTCGGTTTCAATGATGTAGTATTGACAGTTTGGGATGAGAATGGCAATTCTTCCAGTTGTACAAGTGAGGTGTATGTAGATGGTTGTCCTCCATTTACACTGGATTGCCCTGCATCAGATACGGTTTATGTGGAGACTGGTTGTAATATTGTAAATAAAAACTACATGGACGTAGCCACCTCAGACAGCCCGTGCAACCTGAGCATGAGCCAATTCCCTTACTGGGGTCAGGTCCTCTCACCGGGAGAGTATTTGCAATCTGTAACAGCCACGGACCCGGCCGGAAATGTGGACGACTGTATTTTTGAATTGGTCATCCTCGATACCATACCACCGACCATCAGCTGTCCTTCTGATATGACGGTTTATGTGGATGAGAACTGTGAAGCTGAAATCGGCGACCGAACCGGGGAGGCAACTGCATCTGACAATTGCGAAGTGGATCAAGTAATCCAGGACCTGAATACCACCGATGTTTTGACCTCTGGAGAGTCGGTTATACTGACTCTGACGGCCTATGACGACAGCGACAATACCGCCTCTTGCTCATTTGGGATTATGGCAGTGGATACGCTGGATCCCGTGTTGGAATGCGACAGCAGCGAAGTGGTTCGCTATGTGGATGGCGATTGTGAAGTAGAGTTGGGAGATATTACTCACCTGGCCACTGCTCAGGACAATTGTATAACGGACTTCACCACCACTCAGGATAAATCAGCGAGCATGGTGCTTACTGCTGGCGACAGCAAGCAAGTAACCCTGACAGTAACAGATACCACCGGATGGAGTGCAAGCTGTGAAGTGCAGGTGAGTGCGGTGGACAGCTTACCACCACAAGTTTCCTGCGACAGCAGCCCGATTGTGTTGAATGTGGATGAAAACTGCGAAGCAGATCTGGGTGACTACACCGGCCGACTTACCGCCACTGACAATTGTCTGGCAGAGTCGGATTTTACGGTAAGTCAGAGTCCGCCAGTAGGGGAGAGCTACACAGACGGTGATTCGCTCACGGTCACACTTACGATCTCGGACGGCAATGGCTGGTCGGAAGACTGCGAGATTGAAGTGAGTGTGGAGGACGATACAGAACCCAGTTTGATCTGTGACGACAGCGATATAATTCTTGCAGTGGATGAAAACTGCGGAGCGGAACTGGGCGACTGGACCCACCTGGCTACGGCAGAGGACAATTGCCTTGACAGTACCGACTTCACCATCGACCAGAATCTGTCCTCAACAACCGTACTTACAGCAGGAAGCCAGCAAACAGTAGTACTCACGGTCAGTGACGGAAACGGCTGGAGCGCTGACTGTAACATCGAAGTGACCGCAGAAAATCAAAGTGAATTCGAATGGCAAAGCGACCTACCGGAGGATAAAACAGTCGATTGCGACAGCGAAGTCGATGAACTGCTGTTGACAGCTGCTGATTTCTGCGATACGCTGCAAATAAGCCCGGCCAACGACACGACCTTTGGCTGCATGGGCATTGAAACCATTACCCGCATATGGAGCGTAGGAAATCTAACCCACAGCCAAACCATCACCTTTGAAGACAATGAAGC
>PWWL01000139.1 GCA_003561515.1 Balneolaceae bacterium | reverse complement strand
GCAGGGTTTGCAGCAGTGCCTCGGCGGGTCCCCGTTCAGGGAATGAATCGACCTCGTTCAGCAATGCCGCAAGTTCCTGCCGCGCCTCCGCTGAGCGTCCCGCCTTCGCCAGCGCGGTGGCGTAGTGGTAGCGCACCTCCGGCCGGTCCGGCAGCGCCTGGCGCGCGGTCTCCAGTAGCGGCAGGGCGCGTTCGACCTCGCCGCGGTTCACCAGCACCCAGCCCAGCGTATCCGCGATCGCCGGGTTGTCCGGCGCCCGCGCATGGGCGCGCTCGGCGTACTCCAGCGCGCGTTCGTCCCCCGCGGTCTGGTACAGAAACGCGAGGTTGTTCAGCACCACCACATTCTCGGGCAGCGTACGCACGAGATCCTCGTATTCGCGGATCGCACCGGAGTTGTCGCCTGAGGCCATCAGCGCCTGAGCCAGGTGAAAGCGCACGGCCGTCTCGTCGGGATACTCAGCCAATCGGGCCCCGAGCAGCTCGGCCGCTTCCTCGGGACGCCCGAGTTGCTGCTGGGCCAGCGCCAGCGCCACGGCGTTCTCGGCCGAAGGCGCGAGCGCGTAGGCCTGGTCGAAGGCCTCGGCCGCCTGTTCCTGCCGACCGGCGCCCGAATGCACGCGGCCCTCGATCGCATGACCCGCCGCGGCCACCGCCTCCTGCTGCTGCAGGCGCCGCGCCAGTGCGAGCGCTTCGTCCGGCCGGCCTTCGCGAAGCTCGAGCTCCGCCAGCCTGCGCAGCGAGGGGCCATGGGTGGGATCCAGGTCCAGCGCGCGGCGAAATTGGCCGCGCGCTTCCCTTGCGCTCTCAGCCTCCTCGAACCCGAGCCCTAAACGGAAGCGGGCCTCGGCGGTGTCCGGCGCCCCCTCGGAAAGCGCGCGCAGGGTGTTGACCGCCTGGGCGTTCAGGCCCGCGCCGATCTGCGCCTGGGCGAGTAGATCCAGCATCTGGCGGTTGTCGGCGGCGGACTGCCGCACCGGCTCGAGCAGAGCGAGCACGCGTCTGGGTTCACCCCGGCTCATGTGGTGGCGGCCCAGCACCAGTCTTGGCTCCAGGGCCTCGGGGTGCTGTTCGATGGCCTGCTCCAGCAGCCTCTGCATCGCCTCCGCGTCACCGGTTTGGGCTTCCAGCCGGGACCACCGAAAGGTGATGTCCAGGTGGCCCGGGTTGTGCCGCAGCGACTCCCGGTAGATCCGCCGCGCTTCATCCGTATTCCCCTGACGTGCCTCCAGTTGAGCGAGGTTGGCTGACGCGGCCGGATCGCCGGGCCCCACCTCGAGCGCGTCCCTGAGGGCATCGCGGGCTCCCGGAAGATCGCCCCCCGCCATCAGGGCGGCTGCCCGCAGGTTGTGTGGAAGCGGGCTCTCCGGGGCGCGCTCGGCCATCCGTGCCGCCGCCTCCAGGGCCGCGTCCAGTTGGCCGTCCTGGATCAGGTTGAGGACATAGGAGGCTTCCAGCGACTCGCTGCCGGGTTCCTGCTCGATCGCCAATTCCAGTTCTCGTAGCCCCTCCTCACGCTCACCGGCGCGCAGCAGGCCCTCGGCAAGCGCCGAGCGACCGCCAACATCGTCAGGACGGATCGAGACCATGTGCCGCAGGTGCCCGATACCATCCGCGTATTCCCCCCGCGCCAGGTAGAGACTGCCCATCAGGTTCAGTGCCAGCACATCGTCCGGACTGCGGCCGAGCACGGGCCGCAGGAGCCCTTCCGCGCGATCCAGGTCTCCCTCGCGCAGGCGCACCATTGCAAGCAGGCTCGCGGCCTCGTCCGATTCTGGGTGGGCGCGCAGGTACCGTTCGAGGTTCTGCTCGGCGCGCCGCCAATGCTGCTGGGCAAAATGACTGGCGCCGAGAAAAAAGATGGCCGGCTGGAAATCGGCTGTTCTGGCGACACTCTGCTCGAAGGCCGACTGTGCCTCGGCATACTGGCCTTGCTGGAAATGCATCAACCCCTGCACGTAAGCCGTGCTGCCACGCCTGGGACCCAGGTGGCGCAACGCGCGCAGGTCCTCTTCCACGCCCGGAAGGTCCTGACCTGCCATGCGGGTGAGGGCGCGCTTGAGGTGGAAGGTATAGGGCGTCGGACTCAGGTTGATCGCGCGGGTGTAAGCGGCCTCAGCCTCTTCGAGTCGGAACTCGCGGCGCTCGAGGTCGCCCAGCAGGTTCCATGCCTGATGCAGGCTCTCGTCCATTTCCAGCGCCACCAGGAGTCTGCTGCGTGCGTCATCGAGGCGCCCCTGCGCAATGTGCGCCGCCGCGACGCCCACGTGGGCCAGCGCCAGGTCTGGCGCGAGTTCAAGTGCCGTCTCGTAGGATGCCAGTCCCGCCTCCAGTTCCCCCTGCGCGGCCAGCGCCTCCCCTTGCAACAGTGCGATCTGAGCGCGCGTGTCGTTCTCCGAGGGGGCGATGTCCAGGCTCGCGAGGGTATCCAGCACCTGTTCGTACTCCCCTGCCATCAGCCACAGCCGGGCCAGCGGGAGGGTGGCCGCGACCGGGTCCGCGCCCAGATCCAGCGCGCGCTCGAGTTCGTTGCGTGC
>PWWL01000157.1 GCA_003561515.1 Balneolaceae bacterium | reverse complement strand
TAATCTCTCTGTTCTCCGGGTTGGCAATGGAAACTTTTTCCGTGTCAAAATCAAAGAAGCGAGCACCCTTTTCGGCATATGCGGGAAAATCCCTGAGAATGGCATCTTTCAGCGGAAGAGGCGTGGTTGCGCTTCTTTCTTCCGAACCGTCTATAATTGTGGCCTGACTGACCCTGTAGATGCGATCGGCATTTTCATGGTAAGAATCATACGAAAGCTCATCGAGTACGTAGAGCGCAATGATAATACAGCACGCAATACCCGCAGCAAGTCCGGCAATGTTGATGAATGTATAAACCGGATTTTTTTTGCTGTTGCGGAAGGCAACCTTTAAGTAGCTTTTAACCATATTCTTAATATTCACTCCTTCACAAATACGCACCCTTATTTTTACAAGAGTAAAAGAATTGTAAAGCGTTACAGGAAATTAATGGTGAACGCCGTTTATTAAATTTATTTAATGTAAAAGAGCCATGCAGATGTGGGAAAAGGACTTTTTAGAGAAAATGGCAATAGCGAAGATGCCTTATGGAAAATTCAAAGACCGGTACATTACCGATTTACCGGTATGGTATCTCGAGTGGTTCAGCAGGGAGGGATTTCCGGATGGCCGGCTAGGTCAGTACCTTTCCACCATGTTCGAAATTAAAACCAATGGACTCGAGGAGTTAATTCGCCCCATCATTCGATCGGCACGAAAAGGATAAACGTTGGTTATATTTCTGTTTTCATCTCATCTTAGCAATTTATTCATACAATTCTGTTTGTAAATAAAACCAACCGAAAAATATATGCTAGTTCTCGTAATCAACTGCGGAAGTTCATCCGTTAAATACAACCTGATTGAAACCTCAGAGGAGAGAGATGTTTGCAAGGGAATGGTTGAGCGTATCGGGGCCGTCACCTCTATTGTAAAACATGAGCCAGATGGGAAAAAACATACAAAAGATACGCGCGTGATATCCAACCATTCTGAAGCGCTTCAGGAAATCATGAACTATCTTTTAAGCCCCGAGAACGACATCATTTCATCACCTTCAGATATAAAAGCTGTGGGGCACCGTGTTGTTCACGGCGGTGAAATGTTCAAGGATTCAGTGTTGATTGATGATGATGTTACAGAAGCCATTGAGCAGGCATTCGACCTTGCTCCGCTTCACAATCCGCCGAACCTAAAGGGAATTCAGGCTGCGAAAGAAAATCTGCCGAAGGTACCGCACGTAGCTGTGTTTGATACGGCCTTCCATCACTCTCTGCCGGCGCACGCCTACCTCTATGGAATTCCAAACCGGCTCTACAGGAGGTATAAAATCCGGCGGTATGGATTTCATGGAACATCCCACTATTATGTAAGCCGGCAGTATTATAAGATCATTGATAAGCCGGTTAAGGAAACTAAGGTGATTACCTGCCACCTTGGCAACGGGGGCTCGATTGCGGCGATTGACGGAGGCAAATCAGTGGATACATCCATGGGATTTACACCGCTTTCGGGCTTGGTAATGGGTACTCGCAGCGGGGACATTGACCCGTCTATACTCTTTTATATTGTGGAAAAAGAAGAGCTTACACTGAACAGCCTTCATGCGCTTTTGAATCGTCATAGCGGTTTATTGGGGCTGAGTGGTTATGCAAGCGATATGCGCGACCTTATTGCCGAGGCGAAAAACGGTGACCGCCGCTGCCAGCAGGCGATTGATGTGTTTTGCTACAAAATCAAACAGTACATCGGCTCATATATCGCTTCGATGAACGGATGCGACGCCATCATCTTCACGGCGGGAATAGGTGAAAACTCACCTCTCATCAGGAAAAAGTCGCTCGAAAAAATGGGTTATCTCGGAATTGAAGTGGATGATGAACGCAATGAAAATGCCGAACACGGTAAAATCCAAAAAATCAGCACGGACGATTCCAAAACGGAGGTGTACATCATCCCGACCAATGAGGAACTCGTGATTGCGATAGATACTGCTAAAATCGCCCAGGCTACGAAGCAGTCGCCCTGGCTTTGACAACGATCAGAAATAGTCATGTTGTATGTGCAAATCAATGTGCTGCTACTACGTGCGAAAAAGCCGGAACAGACATGTACTTAACCTGAGTTCGGCATAAGAATTTATTTAAGAGTATACCCTTTTTCCCACGGGGGATCCCCGTAGGAGAAGGGGTAATGGGGCCTGCCTGGCTAAACGCTTTGGCAGACAGGGATGATCAGTAATGATTTTAAGCTCAAATATCGAATATCTTAGTCAATTCAACGCTCAGAGGGTCATCCCCCTCGGTCCCGAAAGCACTCAGGGCCTCTGCCCCCTTCAAACCACACTTGGTACCGACCCTTCGTTAGGGGGACTGGTGAGTCCTTCGTTGTTATATCGAACTTACCTTACTTATCTCACAGATGTCATTTACGTTTGATGCGAATTAATTCATCAAATCCTTCAGCGTTTCCATTTTCCCATTCAGCCTCGAAAGAGCTTCACCAAATCGGCTCAGCTCCCGGTTCAGCTCCTCGTCACTTCGCTCATCTTCAAGTATGTACCTGACG
>PWWL01000397.1 GCA_003561515.1 Balneolaceae bacterium | reverse complement strand
GTTGCGGGAGTGGACGGACTTGGTAGTCGTTAATCGTTAATGGTGTAATGGTTATTGGTGTAATCGTGCAGATCGAAGCTTTACCCGATTAACTAATACACGATTAACCATTAACGAAAAAGCCGCCCAAAGCCCTGCCGGGCTCTGAAGCGGCTCACGTTTATTCGTTGTTGATACATTTAACCCGAAAGAAGGCTTTCGGCTTCCGCGGTTCTCATCACTCCGGGCAGGTTCCCCAAACCGGGCGTGGTAATACCCAACTGGTGGCGCCGTCGTCAAAATCTGCTGGAGGTGAAATATTCAAAGAAGTAACACACCATCCGGATAGGTCTTGATTGAAAGCTATAGCATCTGAAAACATACTGTTCATGCCCTCCACGTTTTGCGTATCCCAGCCGCCAATGTCCTGGTTAAAGGAGGGAGCACCTTTAAACATGGCAGTCATAGAAATCACATTACCCGTATCCCAACCGCCTAGGCCCTGATTGAAGGAACTCGCACTCTCAAACATACCGGTCATGAATGTTACTTTACCCGTATCCCATCCACCGATATTTTGATTGAAAGACGTGGCGCCTAGGAACATACCGTCCATACTCTCCACATTAGTCGTATTCCAACCACCGATGTCCTGGTTGAAGGAATTGGCATCACGGAACATATTCGACATAGTAGTCACATTACCCGTATCCCATCCACCGATATTTTGATTGAAAGACGTGGCGCCTAGGAACATACCGTCCATTCTCTCCACATTAGTCGTATTCCAACCACCGATGTCCTGGTTGAAGGAATTGGCATCAAGGAACATATTCGGCATAGTAGTCACATTACCCGTATCCCAACCACCAATATCCTGATTGAAATTGGTGGCATTACCAAACATAGAAAACATAAAAGTCACATTACCTGTATCCCAGTTGCTTATATCCTGGTTAAAAGCTGTGGCTCTTAGAAACATAGTTCCCATATTCTGAACATTTCCCGTATCCCAACTTCCAATATCCTGATTGAAATTAGTGGCATCCCAAAACATGCCTTGCATATCCATTACATTACCTGTATCCCACTTGCCTATGTCCTGATTGAAGGATGTAGCGGCATTAAACATTATGCTCATATCCTGAACATTTCCCGTATCCCAGCTGCCGATGTCCTGATTGAACGACGTGGCGCCCCGAAACATTGATTCCATATCAGTTACATTGCCTGTATCCCAGCCGCCTATGTCTTGATTGAATAACCCGGCAAGCCTGAACATTTTGGCCATGTTTACCACATTTCTGGTATCCCAACCGCCAATATTCTGATCAAATGATGAGGCAAAATCGAACATTCTTTCCATGGTCTCCACATTGCCGGTATCCCAGCTGCCTATGTCCTGATTAAAGGATAAAGCAGCAGCAAACATTAGACTCATATCAGTCACATTACTTGTGTCCCAGTTGCCAATATCTGAGTTGAAAGTAAATAGGATTGATGGATTCAGTGAACTCATATCCGTGACCGGCGTTGTGCAAAGACGATTCAGGATGGTACCTTCATCCCTGCGCACGAACAGCAGCTCGCGGTCCACAGCTTCGTACTCAATGCCGTCCACAATGCCTCTATCTCCGGGGCTTGCACCGGGGCAGCGGATGGTAATGCCGTTATCATCAAGGAAAAATGCAGAGGCTGCACTCTCGGTGGTAAATGTTCGTTGCTCTCCGTATGCAGTTCCCGCCTCATTTGTTGCATATGCGCGAACATGGTAGGTGGTGGATGCGCTAAGGCCGGTAATGCTGCTCACAAAATCTTCCGGTCCGGCGCCATCATTCGTGCAGCTATCCTCCGTTGTAGGATTCGCTCCGGTGCTCCAGCATACCCCTTTCTGCGCTATGGCTGAATCTCCGGTATCCTCTATCTGTCCCCCCGACACCGCCGTGGTTTGTGTAATTTCGGTAACCGCATTGGTTCTTACACCGGAGGGAGGCACTACAAAGACATTTTGCTGATCCTCGGCTGTTTGAAGGGCCAGGCCAAATGTTGTAATTGTCTCGTTCGAATAGTTTTGAAGCACCAGGGCGGTAATCTCCCTAACCGTCTCCCGGCTAAAGTTGGCCCTGCCGTTCTCCGTTAAACTGCCGGGCAGATCGCTGTCGGCGATCCGGTCTGCGTTAAACTCAGGGGCAATCCCCATATATCCTGCAAGGCTCCATACAACGGCCTGCATTTCCCTGAAGGTAAGCGAACCCGGCTCCGTGTAGATGGCTTTCAACTCATTTTCTATGCTGAACAGATAGTTTAAGGGCTTCCATTTGTCATTGGCCTCGGTAGCATACACCTTTACTCCCTCGTGAACATCATTGTTGGACCTGAGCGGCTTATTCCATTCAAGGCACCATGCACCGGCCGAAACGTTTCCCAGGTAGTTATTGGGAAGAACATCGCTGATCTGGATCCGGAAATAGGCATCTCCGGTTAAATCCGACCCGCGGTTCACGCGAAGGGTCGTATTTTCTGCTTCAGGTATCAATTCCAGTCCCGAGAAAAGTTCAAACGATTCTTCCAG
>PWWL01000219.1 GCA_003561515.1 Balneolaceae bacterium | reverse complement strand
GGGTCGTATTGTGAATCTTTATAGTAGGGATAGTGACCTGAGGTTTTGTAAAGCTCAAGGTTGGCAATATGTGGCGTAATTACTTCCTTGTATCCGCGTCTTTTTTGTTCATCTCGCAAAAATTGTTCAAGGGTTCTTCTGAGTACGGTTCCGTTTGGCAGCCAGAGGGGAAGTCCCGATCCCACCATGCGATCCATTAAATAGATCCCCATCTCTTTTCCGAGCTTTTTGTGATCCCGCTTTTTTGCCTCTTCAAGCTGATGCAGGTGCTCTTCAAGAAGTTTTTGCTTCGGAAAAGAGACCCCATATATGCGTGTCAGCTGTTTGCTCTCAACATCACCGCGCCAGTATGCTCCGGCAAGGCTTGTTAATTTCACCGCCTTGATCAAGGATGTGTCGGGGATATGCGGACCACGACAAAGGTCAGTAAAGTTTCCTTGCTCGTAAAAGGTGATGGTTCCATCTTCAAGCTCCTCGATAAGGTCAACTTTGTACTCGTTCCCTCGGTTCTTGTAAAACTCAAGCGCTTCCTCTTTTGATACTTCACGCCGACGGAATTCCGATTTATTCCGGGCAAGTTCAATCATCTTCTTTTCGACCTTTGGAAGCTGATCCTGGCCAAACGACTCGGCGCCAAAATCAATGTCGTAGTAGAAACCGTTCTCTATGGGCGGACCAATACCGAACTTTGCGTCAGGATAAAGTTCCTGCACGGCTTCTGCCAGGAGATGAGCGGACGAGTGCCAAAACGTGTACTGGCCTTCGTCACTGTCCCAGGTATTAATTGAAATGGTTGTATCCTCGGTAATCGGCGCGTCAAGATCACGAATTTCACCGTTCACAGTCACGCTCAATGCATTTCTGGCAAGGCCGTGAGATATGCTTTCTGCAACTTTTAAACCTGTGATTTTTTTGGGGAATTTTTTCTTGGCGCCGTCAGGAAAAGTGAGGATAATAAAATCGTCTGGCATTAATTTGTAAGTAAGTAGGCTTTGATCGATATATCTTAGTATGTTGTGTAGGCTAAAAATACAAAATCCTTACATAGCATTAAACCTTTATCTGCTTAGGATTAAGCACTCCCGGCCGATAAAATATGTCAGCGTATCATACATATTACGTCTCAGGTTATTGTCATTTGCAAAAAACGTTTGGATGGAAGAAAAAGAAATATTGATGAAAACAGATAGTCTCTTTTTTGATAGAGAAGCGATGTTTCTGTACGATCATTACACTTTCGATATCATAGATGCGAATCAGATCGCACTTGAAAAGTACGGCTACTCCATTGATGAACTCCGTTCGATGAAAATCAATGATCTTGGAGAAAAGTATGAGTCTGAAATTGAAAAAGATCTGGTAGCGGCGTCGATCTGGAAACACTATCGAAAAAATGGTCAGTATTTCTTTATTCAGTTCACACTCCATCAAATTAAATTCAATGAGAGAATAGCGAAAGTTGCTGTTGCCCACGATATAACCGATCAGATTGAAACGCTGAGTACAAACCTGCACCAGTTACCGCGGGTTGAAACTATTCGGGCACAGCTGCCAATGGCTACGATTGAATGGGATCCGGATGCCAATGTTCGCGATTGGTCGGAAGCCGCCACCAGGATTTTCGGCTGGGGCTTTGATGAGATTATCGGCAAAAATCTATTTGAGATTGGCATGCTGCCCGAGTCGCTCATTAACAAAGCCCGAGATAACATCAGTAATTTTACAAGTAATGAGCATACATCATTTTCTATAACGTCAGAGCATCTTACAAAAAACGGTGACCTGATATTTTGCACATGGCATAATGCCGCTATTTACGACCAAAGCGGCAAATTGCTGAGTATCTATTCTCTTGTTGAGGATATCACTGAGAAGAGGAAGGCCGAAGAACAGCTTAGAGAATCAGAACAGCGCTTTAGGGTATTGAGTGATGCCTCTCTTGTAGGTGTATATATGCTTCAGCAAGGAAAATTCAGATATGTGAACCCTCGTCTTTGCGAAATGATTGGATATTCGCAGCGGGATTTGCTGCACAATCTTGATCCGATCGATTTGATTCATCCGGACGACCAATCGAAAGTGAATAAAATCAAAGACCTTTGGCAAAAAAAAGAAATAGATTCATTTGAAATTGACCTTAAGGCGCTTACGCGTAAGAATAATCTGATACACGTTAAAGTGTACGGTTCCAAGATAGATCAGGGCGAGCATCCTGCACTTATTGGCGTAATTGTGGACCAGACCAAGCAAGTAGAGGCTGCCGAGAAATATATTCGATCGGTTGAAAGCTACAGGGCTCTTTTTGATACGATTGGCGATTCGATTTACATCATAAACCGTAAAAACCTTTTCATAGAAGTAAATAAAACGGCTCTTGAAGTTTTTGGATTTTCAAGAAACGAACTTATCGGGAAGAGTCCGGATTACCTGAGCGCTCCAGACAAAGCGAAGGCTACCGAAATAAACAATCGGTTCAGGCGTGCGCTCAACGGCGAACCTCAGCGATTTTTGTGGTGGGCAAAAAAGAAAAACGGCGATGTATTTCCCAATGACATTCAG
>PWWL01000127.1 GCA_003561515.1 Balneolaceae bacterium | reverse complement strand
GCTGTGGTGACCGGCATGGACCGCTCCAACGTGGAAATGGTGATGATTGATGGCACAATCAAAAAGTGGAAAGGAGAGCTGCTTTTTGATGACCTTGTAAGACTAAAAGAGAAAGCCGTTTCGTCGCAGGAATATATCTACAACAAGGCGGGATGGAGCTAAGGTGGGCTGTCCAAGGATACTTTTCACTTTGTTTAGACTGTATCTTTATAAATCGGTGAACAAGAACTCCTTATAATTCGAAAAGTCCTGGCCTTGAATTGTTTGGCGGGAACAGGGTGACTGGTGGAGGACGAATTGAAAAATTTTATCAGCCGCTTGTGAATGTTCAAAAGCCCCTGGATTTAATCGGCCTTGAAATTTTTCCGTCCTTCACCAGCACCCGCCGCCAACCAATTCACCGCCTTGATTTTTTCGTTCTTTTGTATCAAGACAAAAGAACAAAAAGCATAGAGTTTATGGCATGATTTCTACGAATGGCAGGTGCTTCTTTTTTGGTAATGGGAACTTGACAATGGTTTGTATAATCAATTTTTAGAATCTATATAATCACCCAGCACCTGATAATCACCCAGCACCTGTATCTCAATCAATGATAACCTTTCCCTGTCATCTGCATCAAAGCCTTTGTAGATTTTGAAGGAGCTGTGAACCCTCACTCAACCTTGTACGGGCCGATGAAACTGAAGAGCACCCAGAAACCAGCAACCGTAACCAGGGTTAATCCAAACATCAGGGGCGAGCCGAACGAAACGCCATATCCAACCCCGGCACCTTCCATAAGCCCTGCCATGATACCTGCAATCAGGAATCCAAAAAAGACGGCAAGTCCCGTTCTGAAGAAAATCCTCCAGAAGTCGATTTTTTTGCGCGGACTGTTTCCGGTTTCACTTTCGGTCTCCACCTGTCCGCCCGAAAACCTGGTGGTGTCCTGGTCCCGGGAGTCCTTCTCGTCAAGAGCATTCGGGATCCGGTTGTTCTGCTTTCTTTCCATGGGATGCAAATATATGAAATGAATAAACATGTTTCTTTCATCTGAACACACAAAAATAAACCCCGGAGATGTCTCTGCCAAAGGTATGCCGTATGTACGCAGGGTTCCCAGGACAAGGGCAGCCATTAAAGATTGTGGCGCATAAGTATGCCAAATTGAAGATCCATCTGCCAGGGCCTCATCACTCAACCCTTGCCATCTCCAAAAAAACATCCGCAAACCCCACACGTTGCCTGGCGGGTGAATCGGAGTGCCGGCGATCCCGGGAGGTTGATACCCGCCGTTGCTGAATACTGCCGCTGTCATTCCGCCTGCCTGCGCCAATGGTGTCCCGATGCAGTTAATCGGGGACCGGAGTCCCGTGATTTTGCGGGACGGAATGGAGGAATCTCCAAACCAAATCAGTTGGCTTTGGGTTTTGCAAAACCTCCGTCAATCACGGAACCGGGAGATGTCTCCACTCCGCTCTCCGTCCCGCGCCGCCTCACCCGCACCCCGCTCTCAAACCCTCACCCGCCAGGTTTTCCCTTGAATGCCGGATTATTGCTTAATAAACGCCGGCTATGGTGCACCGTTAAAATGTCAGCTTGTTGATCGTTAACGATACGATAAACGATCCTGTAGTACCCTTCTATAATTTCACGGATCGACTCATTTTGTAGCTCCGGAACAATTTTTCCAATGCGGATCTGGTGTTCCACTTTCTTCCCGGCATCAAAGAATCGTTCGACCTGTATGGAAGCGAATTTTTCAGAGTCTCTCGCTATATAGTCGGCAATATGTTCCATATCCAGCAGAGCCTGCCGGGTCCATCTCACTTCAACCATTTTTTGAGTTTTTTTCTGGCCTCATCGGTAGAAAATGTTTTTCCCTCTTCAGATTGCTTTAATCCGGTCTCAATTTTTTCAAGTAGTATTACGCGGTCCAGCAATTCATCTACAGTAAATTGGTCGGGCATATTTTCCATGCTTTTAAGCAAATTCTCTTTAGTAATCATAACTTCATCCGATTGAATCGATTGATCATCATCTTGTATTAAATTAGTTAAAGCCCGTACAGATAACAAGCACACAGTCTGAACAAGCATGCAACCTGCAGGCAATACTTTTCGGTTTACATGAGGAATGACAGACATTTTTGGTAAATCAGCGGGATTTCCGTTGTGACACTTTCCAATGGCACGCAGCCATCGCAAGGAGCTCTTTCAGCAAGCCAAAAAACGGCTTGCTTCACCGATCAAAACCAATCGGGGACTGGAGTCCCGTGATCTTGCGGGACAGAATGGTGGAATCTCCAATCCAAATCAGTTGGCTTTGGGTTTTGCAAAGCCTTCTCACAGGCTGCATCATTTTGACCTTTTATTTCCTGATAAACCCCGACTGGTATCGTGAGATTTTCAGTAATTTGTGGCAGTACATCAATTAAATCAATTTTTGCAAGAAATATCAAAGGTGAGGCATTGCATACAAGCAGCATAGATTCATGTTATTGAATTTCTTTCTCTAGATCGTCTGGTGTGTATTGAAAGGGAGACACATTGTACTGCTTAAGAACTTCTAAAAATTCCTG
>PWWL01000014.1 GCA_003561515.1 Balneolaceae bacterium | reverse complement strand
GTTGTGCTGGATGCCAATGGCAACCAACTGCAGGACGGCGACTCCGTAGTCACCATAAAAAACTTGCCCGTAAAAGGTGCTTCTAAGCCGATCAAAGCGGGGACCAAGGTCAAAAGGATTCGACTTACCGATGGCGATCACAATATCGATTGCAAAATTGAGGGTTTTGGTGCCGTGGGCTTGAAATCTGAGTTTGTGAAAAAGGCTTGAGGGTCCGGGTGTTTTAGAATCTGTTTTACCCACGCATACACAATATTATAATATATATTCTCAAACAGAGTCTTAGGAAGATATTACCTACCGGCAGCAAGCCCTTACAGCAATCCCAGACCGGTATTTCCACCACCCCAAGTACCCAACATTGTCAAAATACTGTAAAACGGATTTCATTAACCCCCCATATTTTCCCCAAAAATGAGGATACCGGTCTCAATCAGGCGGTTGAAAATTAATTTATACCCGGAAAAAGCCCGCCGGGCTTGCTACTATCAATTAATGATTTATCTTTGCACCGATTTTTGAAAACGTTAATGAAATCGCGAGATATTTATGGCTCTTAAAGGCAAGATCACTCAGGTTATTGGTCCCGTTGTTGACATTAGTTTTGCGGGCGAAGAAAGCAAATTACCGGACATTCTCAACGCTGTTTCTATTGAACGGGAAGGGATGCCGGCCCTAATTTTGGAGGTTCAGCAACACCTCGGAGAAGATATCGTCCGGGCTGTGGCGATGGACTCTACGGACGGATTGGTTCGCGGAGCGGAAGTCGTCGATCTGGGTGGTCCGATCACCATGCCCATTGGTGATGAGATAAAAGGAAGACTCTTCAATGTAGTTGGTGAAGCCATCGACGGAATTGAGGATGTGGGAAAAAGTGAGAAATCTTACCCCATTCACAAAAAACCGCCCAAATATGAAGACCTCTCAACCGACACTGAGGTACTCTATACGGGTATTAAAGTTATCGACCTTATCGAGCCCTACCAAAAAGGTGGCAAAATAGGTCTTTTCGGTGGTGCCGGTGTGGGAAAAACGGTTCTCATCCAGGAGCTCATTAATAACATCGCCAAGGGATACGACGGTATCTCTGTTTTTGCCGGTGTGGGAGAGCGTACCAGAGAGGGAAATGACCTCCTGAGGGAGATGTTGGAAGCGGGTATTATCAACTATGGTGAAGCATTCATGGAGTCCATGGAAGCCGGTGGTTGGGACCTCTCCAAAGTGGACAAAAAGAGCCTCAAGGAGTCAAAAGCAACCTTTGTTTTCGGTCAAATGAACGAGCCTCCCGGTGCACGTCAGCGTGTGGCCCTTTCGGGATTGACCGTGGCTGAGTACTACCGCGATGGTGACCTCACAGATCCCAATGGTGGTAAGGATATCCTCTTTTTTATCGACAATATTTTCCGCTTTACCCAGGCGGGTTCGGAAGTTTCAGCTCTTTTGGGACGTATGCCATCAGCGGTGGGTTACCAGCCTACCCTGGCCTCGGAAATGGGGGGTATGCAGGAGCGAATTACTTCTACTAAAAGAGGTTCAATTACCTCGGTTCAGGCGGTTTACGTACCCGCGGATGACCTTACCGACCCGGCTCCCGCGACTACTTTTGCCCACCTGGATGCCACCACGGTACTCAGTAGAAAAATTGCCTCTCTCGGTATCTATCCCGCGGTTGACCCCTTGGATTCAACTTCAAGGATTTTGGAACCGGCCATTATCGGACGCGAGCATTACGACACGGCTGAGCGAGTCAAAAACATACTCCAGCGTTACAACGAATTGCAAGATATTATCGCAATTCTCGGTATGGAGGAACTCTCGGAGGAGGACAAACTCGTCGTTCACCGCGCCAGAAGGGTACAGCGATTCCTTTCGCAGCCCTTCCACGTGGCAGAACAGTTTACCGGTCTTCCCGGAGTACTGGTCCCCATTGAGGAGACCATCCGCGGATTTAATATGATCATTGACGGAGAGATGGACAAGTATCCCGAAGCGGCCTTTAACCTTAAGGGTACCATTGACGATGTGATTGAAGCCGGAGACAAAATGCTGGCAGATCTGTAATTAACCTATTTCGGTAACAACCCAATACTGTCTTATGAAATTGACCATCCTTTCACCGGACAAGGAAATATTTGATGGAGAAGTCACCTCAGTTAAGGTGCCCGGCTCTGCAGGCTCCTTCGAATTGCTCAACAACCACGCCCCTATCGTGAGTTCGCTCAACCCGGGTGTGGTGAGAGTCAAAACCGCAAAGGAGACCTTTTCCTTCGAGGTGGACAAGGGATTTATCGAAATGCTCAACAACCAAATTTCTCTCCTGGTCCAGGGTTATGCACCCATTAAAGGAGATGATTGACCATATTAGAAATGCCACAAATTATAATTTCAGCCCGGTGCGTTTAATTAACACACCGGGTTTTTTGTTTTAGCTAAAATACAGGCACCCACAGTCGTGAAACAAACCGATGAAAATCTTATCAGCATTGTGATGCCCGCAAAAAACGCGGAACAATTCATCGGCGAAACCATCCACTCTATCCGGGCGCAAACGCACCGAAACTGGGAGTTGATTGCCGT